>JBKPDV010000104.1:0-16492 GCA_046728075.1 Acidobacteriota bacterium
GTACCGGCCAGGACGAGCGCACCAGTCAGCAAGGCTCCGGTTCTCATCGATCCCCCCTCTTTTCGGCGCACTCTATCGCGCAGGATTGGCTTGCGCCTTTGTTACGCCTCAGCTAAAGTGCCACCGTGCGGGCCGTTTCCAACCCTCCCAACCCCTGGAACACCGTCCATGCCGAGTGGCTCGGAGAGCCTCCGGCCGCGCAGCTGGAAGTCTTCGAGGAGAAGGCTCGCACGATTCTCGCGGAAAACGACAGCCCCGACGTCGGGTTCCGCTTCTCCGTGAATCCCTACAGGGGATGTTTTCATGCGTGCTCTTACTGTTACTCACGCCCCACGCATCAGTATCTGGACTGGGGCGCGGGCACGGACTTCGAGCGCAAGATCGTGGCAAAGGTGAATGCGCCGGAGCTGCTGCGCCGGGAGCTGGCCCGGCGGTCCTGGAAGGGCGACACGATCGTCTTCTCCGGCGTCACCGACTGCTACCAGCCTTTGGAAGCGGTCTACAAGCTGACGCGGCGGTGCCTCGAGGTCTGCCTCGAGCATCGAAACCCCATCGGCATCGTCACCAAGGGCGCGCTCGTACGGCGCGACGCGGAGCTGCTCGGAGAGGTCGCACGCCGGGCGGCGGCTCGGGTCTTCCTGTCGATCCCGTTCGCCGACGACGTCACGGCCCGCGCGGTGGAGCCGAACGCGGCTCCTCCCTCGGCTCGCTTCGAGACGCTCGCCGCTTTGACTCGAGCGGGTGTCCCGACAGGCGTCGGCCTGGCCCCGGTCATTCCGGGCTTGAACGACAGCGACATCCCGAAGGTCCTCGCTCGCGCTCGCGAAGCTGGCGCCGACCGAGCCTTCTTGACACTGCTACGCCTGCCGGCCGAGACCCTTCCGGTGTTCGAAGAGCGCCTGCAGGAGTCCTTTCCTCAGCGGGCGCAAAAGATTCTCCACGCGATCGAGGAGGTCCGGGGAGGGCGCCGCAACGACAGCCGGTTCGGGTCGCGGATGCATGGCGCCGGTCCGCGCTGGGAGGCGATCGAGCGCGTCTTCGACGTGGAGACACGCCGCCTCGGCTTTCGGAAGGACTCGGACGACGTCCCCCGAAGCAGCTGCCATACCCGGTCTCCCCTCCAGCCGGGCCTGTTCGATCTCGGTCCACTTGATAACGAAAAGTACTTGACGAAAAAGTGAGCGCCCGCTAGGCTTTCGGGCGTGAACCAGCTGGACGCGCACGCCCGCGACAACCTGCGCTTCATCCGCGAGACGATGGAACGGGCGTCGGCGTTCACCGCGGTGCCCGGCTGGGGGGGAGTCTGGATGGGTCTTTCGGCTCTCGCCGCCGCCGGACTGTCCACCCTGGCGTCGACGCCGCGGGAGTGGCTGGCAATCTGGCTCGCGGAGGCCTTCGTCGCGATGGCGATCGGGGTCGCGGCCATGTCTGCCAAGGCGCGCCGCGCAGGACTTCCCCTTTTCGCCGGACCCGCCCGGCGGTTTCTGTTGACGCTCGCGCCCCCCTTGATCGCCGGAGCGATCGTCACACTGGCGCTTGTCGAGAAGGGTCTCACCCCCCTTCTTCCCGGCGTGTGGCTGCTTCTCTACGGAACGGCCGTCGTCACGGGAGGAGCCTTCGCGGTCCGGATCGTTCCGGTCATGGGAGTGGGATTCATGCTGCTCGGTGCGACGGCGCTGGCGGCGCCTCCGAGCTGGGGAACCGCGTTCCTCGCCGCGGGCTTTGGAGGGCTCCAGATCGCCTTCGGGCTTCGGATCGCAAGGCAGTACGGCGGCTAGGAGGTCGATCCGATGCCTCGAACCCGTTCCACCCCGCGTATTACTCTGCGAAGCAGCGCTTCGCTGCGAAGCACGAGTCCACGCGTCCCCGCGCCGGTCTCTGCGAAGCAGCGCTTCGCTGCGCACCACGAGTCCACCCATCCGAACCTCGGCCGCGCGGACGCCGGAAGTCGAAAGCGAGCGGCAACGCTCCCCGACCTCGACCGCGTGATCCACGAACGCATGCGGCTGGCAATCGTTTCGGCGCTTGCCGCGAATCCGTCTCTCTCTTTCATCGAGTTGAAACAGCTCCTCTCCACGACCGACGGGAACCTCTCCGTCCACGCGCGGAAGCTGGAGGATGCCGGCTACGTCGCGGCGTCCAAGTCTTTCGAAGGTCGGATTCCCAGGACGGATTTCCGCCTGACGGCGGAAGGACGGCGGGCCTTTGAGCGGTACCTGAACCATCTCGAGGCAGTCGTCCATGCGGGGCGCAAGGCGTAAAGCAAATCCCCTTCAGAGCCGGGCCGATCGGCCTCGAACGGCGAAAAACGTTGTTCGCAGGTGTGGCGCGAACCAGAATGCGCCGTGGGCGACCGAACCTCGCCGCGAATGACCCCCCGCCGGTGGATCGAGTACACGGCGGCGATCCTCGGCGGCAACGCCATCTATTTCCTGATCCTCTACCCCGTGTTGCCGACCCGGTTGCAGCACCTGCCGCCTCGGCCCGGCGGCCCGACGCCGTTTCGTTTCGACCTGGGCTTGCTCATCGACTTCATTTGCTGCGTGGCTGTTTACGGGGTCATCCGCCTCGCCTCCACCCACGCTCGCCGCTTGAACGAGGGCAACCGAAGAAAAATCGGCTGAACCGTCAGCCCTGAGCTTTCGGCTGTCAGCTGTGAGCTTTTTTCCTCACATCACCAGCGGCACGATGACCGGGCGGATGTCGAAGACGCGGCGGCAGGCCCGCCGCGCCGCCAGAGCAATCTCGGCGCGCAACCACTCCGGATCCTCCCGCTCCTCGGGCGTCGCACGGGCGAGCACTCCGCGAGTCGCCCGGCGCACCTCCGCCCCGATCTCTTCCGGGTTCCCCGCGACGCCACGCGACACGACGAAGATCTCCGCATCCCGCCTCACCGAGGAGACCAGGACGACGACGAACCCTTCTTCCGCCATCTGGCGCCGGTCGCGCACGACGTTGGCTTCCACGAGCTCGGGGCGCGAATCAAAGTAGACGCGGCCGGCCGGCACGGCGGCGACCTCGACGGTGCCCTCCCCTTGCTGCAGAGTCAGACGGTCGCCGTTGTCGAGCAGATAGATCCGTTCTCGAGGGATGCCAGCTGCGGCCGCGACCTCAGCCGCGGCGACCAGCATCCGGCGCTCCCCGTGGATCGGAATGACCGCCCGGGGCGAGAGCCAACTGAGCCATTCCGCCAGGTCGTCCCGATGCGCATGCCCCGAGACATGGACGGGAGGCTCCGTCTCGCGCAGGACCCGCGCCCCGCGCCGTACCAGGTGGTCCGTGACGCGGTTGACGGAGCGTTCGTGCCCCGGGATCGTTCGAGCCGAGAAAATCACCACGTCGCCCGCCTCGACCTTCAGGTCCGCATGCTCATCCAGGGCGAGCCTGTAGAGCGCCGAGAAAGGCTCTCCCTGAGACCCCGAGGCGACGCAGAGCAGGCGGCCGGGCGGCTGGCGGGCGAGATCACCCGGCGCAACACGGAGTCCCGACGGCAGGGAGAGGCGCCCGAAGCGTTCGGCGATCTCCGCTACCGCCTGCATGCTGCGGCCGAGCAGGCCCACGCGCCGGCCACGCGCCCGGGCCGCCTCCACTGCCTGCGCGACACGGGCCACGTGGCTCGAAAAGGTCGTCAGCACGATGCGTCCCTCGATTTCCTCGAACGCCGCGGCGAGCCCCCGGCCGGCCACTCGCTCGGACAAAGCGCGGCCGGGCCTTTCGGCGTTGGTCGAGTCGATCAGAGCCACGTCGATGCCCGCCGCGGCGACGGCGAGGATCCCCTCCCGGTCCGTGAGCTCTCCGTCGGGAGGATCTGGATCGAGCTTGAAGTCGCCGGAGTGCAGCAGACGCAGCCCTCCCGCTTCGAGTGCGATGGCGGCCGAGTCGGGCACCGAATGCGAGACACGGTAGAAGGCGAACCGAAACTCCCCTGCGGTGTAAATCTCCCGAGGTCGGGCCTCTCGGAGCCGGACAGAGGAGCGTCCGGCCTCCTCGAGCCGCCGTCCGGCGAGGGCGAGGGTAAAGGGGAACCCGTAGACCGGCGCGTCGGACACCTGCGCGAGCAGCGGCAGCGCCCCGATATGGTCCTCGTGTCCGTGGGTCAGCAGAACCGCATCCAGGCGGGCGCCCCGCAGCGCGGAGAGATCCGGGGCGATGCGATCGACTCCCGGGAAGGTCTCGTCGGGGAACGAGACGCCCGCGTCCACGACAAGGCTGGAGGAGCCGCACTTGAGCCACAGCAGGTTCCGGCCGAACTCCCCGAGGCCGCCCAGAGGAACGATCTCGAGAGTCATGAAGAGAGGTGGACAGTCGATGGGAAGGAGTCGACAGTCGACAGTCGACAGTCATGAAGAAGAGTCGACAGTCTGAAGTATCCAAACTCGGAGGCCCGAGTCCCGAGTCCCAAGTCCCGAGTCCCTATTTGCGGAGCGGTGAATGGGATCAAGAGAGATTCCCCTCGGAAAGATTCCTCTCGGCCAGAGCGAGATAGTCCTCGAGCGAGAGTTCTTCCGCTCGAACGCGCGGATCCTTTCCGATCGCGGAGAGAGCCTGCTCCCACTCCGTCCGCGGAGCCAGACCCGAGAGAGCGTTGGCGAGGGTCTTTCGGCGAGATCGGAATCCGAGCGAGGCCAGACGCAGCGCCGACTCGCGACGGCGGGGGTCGAGCGAATGCTCCCGCGGGCTGAGCTCGAGCAGGCTTGAGACGACCTTGGGTTTCGGCCGGAACGCTCCGGGCGGGAGGTCGAAGAGAACGCGGGCCCGCGCGAAGGCCGCCGTCCGTATCGACAAGTACCCGTAAGCCGCCTGGCCCGGGAGGGCCGCGAACCGGCGAGCCACCTCGCGCTGAACCGTCGCGACTGCGCGGATGACCGTGAATGGCTCTTCGATCGCCGCCGTCAGAATCGGCGTCGCGGCGTTGTAAGGAAGATTGCCGACCAGGATCGCGGGTCCGCTCCAGCCACCGGCCGCGAGCCAGTCCGAAAAGCTCTTGTCGAGGGCATCCCCTTCGAGCACGCGGACCCGTCCGCCTTTGGAGAACTCGGCCGCAAGTGCCTGCGCGCGAGCGGGATCGATCTCGATCGCGAGAAGTCTTGAGACGCGGCGGGCCAGCGGGCGCGTCAGCGCCCCATCCCCCGGCCCGACCTCGACCACAGTGTCCTCGGGAGAGAGCCGGACGGCCTCCACGATCCTCTCCGCCGTTCGATCGCTCGTAAGGAAATGTTGCCCCCAGCGCTTCCGGACGGGAAAGGGGGCGCCGCGGCCATTCATCTGAGTGCGGATGGTAAACTGTCGAGAGAGCGGAACCCTTGCTGTCAGTCCACACCCTGGAAAATCGCCGCCTCGAGAGCTTTCTCGAAAGGCACAAGGCTTACTACCCCTACTCGGGCGAAATCGAGATTGACTCTTTCCTGCGCGAGATCCTTCAGAAGGCCAACGAGTTCGTTCCCTCGGAGGCCGGCTCGATCCTCCTGGACGATCCGATGACTAAGAACACCGATGACCGCCTGGAGAACGACCTCGTTTTCATCTCGACGTTCGGTCCAGAGGGAGACACGCGTCTTTCCAAGCGGATCAATGCTCGTGTCGGCATCGCCGGACACGTCTACGCGACGGGCGTCGGCTACATGACGGAGGATGTCGTCGACGATCCCTATTTCTACCCGACGTACGACACCGAGGCTTTTCGGACGACTTCCGTCCTCTGCGTTCCCATTCGGATCGAAGCCGCGGTTTGCGGGGTGCTGGAGCTGGTCAATCGGGCGGGCCCGGGAGGTTTCCGCGAGAAGGACCGCCGGTTGCTCGAGATCTTCGCCGACTACGCGTCGATCTCGATTCAGAACCTCCTGGATGCGCGCCGCGCCTACGAAGTCGCCAAACGCGACGGGCTGACCGGGCTCTACAACGAGCGCTACCTCCATCAGCGACTGACCCAGGAGCTCGCCCGGATCTCCCGCGACGGCGGGGACCTCTCGGTCATCTTTCTCGACCTGGACAATTTGAAATCCGTCAACGACCGGCACGGGCACCTCGCCGGCAGCCAGGTCCTTCGGGAAGTCGGCTATGTCTTGAAGCGCACGATCTCTGACGAGCGCGCGACGCTCACCCGTTACGGAGGAGACGAGTTCGTGCTCATCCTTCCCGGCCAGTCGATCGCCGAAGGCGTCGACACCGCCGAGGCCGTGCGGACTGCCATTCACGGTGCGACGTTCCTTTCACGGCCGTACGGCTTCAACGAGCCCGCGCTCCACCTGCAAGGGACGATCACGGCCTCGCTGGGAGTCTCCTCCATCCGATCGAATGCCACGACGGGCGCCTCGATCGAACAGCAGAAGAACGAGCTCCTGCGACATGCCGACGCGGCGCTCTATCAGGCCAAACAGCTCGGGAAAAACCGCGCCATCGGCGCCTCGGAGCTGCGCGCCCAGAGCAGCACCTTCAGGCGCTGACGCGAGTTCTCCGTTCTCAGTTTTCAGTTCTCAGTTCCGAGTGCTCGTCTTGAAGCTGATCACTGATAACTGACAACTTCTCCCAGGTAGCCTTATCGTCCCTGAAAGGCTAAAATCTCCCCTCCGGAACCAAGGCGATGACCACGACGACTCACCCGATACAGCTCTCCCCCAAAGACGTTCTGGACGTTCTTTCCCGGCACATCCTCGTCGACGGCTACCACGTTGTCATGGACCTCGCGCGCAGCCGCGGCTCCTACCTCTACGACGCTCGCAGCGATCGGATGCTGCTGGATTTCTTCACCAACTTCGCGACGCAGCCGGTCGGCTACAACCACCCCAAGATGAACGATCCGGAGTTCCGGGAGCGGCTCGCCGCCGCCGCCCTCACGAAACCGGCCAACAGCGACATCTACACGGCGCCCTATGCCGAATTCGTCCAGACGTTCGCGAGGCTCGCGATCCCCGAGAGCCACGCCGCGCACCTCTTCTTCGTCGAGGGAGGGTCGGCGGGCGTCGAGAACGCGTTGAAGACCGCCTTCGACTGGAAGATCCGCAAGAATTTCGCCAGAGGCTTGCGAGAAGAGAAGGGAAAACAGATTCTCCATTTTCGCAATGCGTTCCACGGCCGCACCGGCTATGCGCTCTCGCTGACCAACACGGCCGATCCCCGCAAGACCCAGTACTACCCGACGTTCGACTGGCCGCGCCTGACCTGCCCGCGTCTGACTTTTCCGGTGACCGAAGAGGTCCTGCGGGGCGCGGCCGCCGCCGAGGAGCTGGTGGAGCAGGAGATCCGCCAGGCTTGCGCCGACAACCCGAACGACATCGCGGCGCTGATCCTCGAACCGATCCAGGGGGAAGGCGGGGACAACCACTTTCGGCCGGAGTTCTTCCGGCGGCTCCGAGACCTGGCCGACGAGCTGGAGTTCCTGCTGATCTTCGACGAGGTGCAGACGGGCGTTGGCCTGACGGGATCGATGTGGAACTGGCAGCAGCTGCCCGTCGAGCCCGATCTTTTCTGCTTTGGAAAAAAGACGCAGGTTTGCGGCTTCGCCGCCAATCGCCGCATCGACGACGTGGACAACGTCTTCAAGATTTCCTCACGCATCAACTCGACCTGGGGAGGCAACCTGGTCGACATGGTCCGCTGCATGCGGTACCTCGAGATCATTGCCGAGGAGAACCTGGTCGAGAATGCGCGGGTGGTGGGGGAATACCTCCTCGCGCGTCTGCGCGAGCTGGCAGACGAGTTTCCGGGAGTCGTCACGAACGTGCGCGGGCGCGGGCTCTTCACCGCGCTCGACCTTCCGGACAAGGAGACGCGGGACCGGGCGCTCGCGGCGTGCCTCGAAAACGGCTTGATCGCGCTCGCCTCGGGGCAGTTTGCGATCCGGTTTCGGCCAGCCTTGAATCTCTCGCGCGGCGAGGCGGACGAGGGAGCTCGCAAGCTGCGCCGAGCGATCGCCGGTGTGGTCAGCTGACGCCGTCCAAAGTCCAAGGTCTAAAGTCCAAGGTTGCCGGCAGCAGTCGCTTTAGCCTCAGACCTTAGACCTTAGACCTAGACCTCGTGCTCAAACGTATTCTCCTCGCCCTCGGCGTTACGCTGATTGCGGCGACGATCGTCTTCTACGCGACCCTTCCGGACGTCAAGCCGCTCGTGACTTCCTGGCCCAGGACAACCGCCTTCATCGAACGCCGAAAGGCGGAGCTCGCCCGCGCCGGAGAGCCGACACGGCTGGAGTGGATTCCGGTGCCGATATCCCGCATTTCACCCCACCTGCGCCGGGCCGTGGTCGTGGCCGAGGACGCCCGTTTCTACGAACATGACGGGGTCGACTGGGAGGCGATTCGAGGCGCCCTCGAGAAGGATTGGGAGAAGCGCCGGCTTTCGGCCGGCGCCTCGACGATCACACAGCAGCTCGCCAAGAACCTCTATCTTTCCTCCGCCCGCACACCCTGGAGAAAGCTGAAGGAGTGGGCGATCACGCGACGACTGGAGAGGCTCCTTCCCAAAGAACGAATTCTGGAGCTCTACCTGAACGTGGTCGAGCTCGGACGGCACACCTATGGCGTCGAGGCCGCGGCCCGGCGCTATTTCGGGAAGTCGGCCGCGAATCTCACGCCTCGCGAGGCGGCGATGCTCGCCGCCATGCTTCCCTCACCGCGAATCTACGATCCCGTTCGCCACGCCTCGTGGGTCGAGCGCCGGGCGCGCCGGATCCTCCGCTGGATGCGCGCCGCCGAGTCTCCGACCCCGATTGGCTCCCGGCTTCCCGAGGAGACGACGCCCCCGGTTTTCCCGTCTCCGCCGCTCCCCTCGAACTGATTTGTTATCCTCGTCGGGACTCAAAGAGGAAACGGAGGTCACGGATGCGCCTGGTTCGGATCTGGCTGGCGGTCGCGCTGGCGCTGCCCGCGATCGGCTGTGGCCGCAAACCGACGACGATCGACGTCTCCCCGAAAAAGGCCAAAATCTACGGAATCGATAGCATGCAACGCCTGACGGCGCGCATCCTCGACAAGAAGGGCCTGCCCATCGAGGAAGGCACCGTTACCTGGTCCTCTTCCAAGCCGGACGTCGCTTCCATCGACAGTTCCGGGCGCCTGACCGCCAAAGGGTCGGGCAAGACCATGGTCGTGGCGCGGTTTCAGAAGCTCGAGACGCAGGTGCCGGTCGAAGTGATCGACATCAAGGGAATCGAATTGATGCCGACGGTCGTCACGCTGATGGGTCCTCCCGGAACGCAGTTTCCACTTCGGGCGGTCGCGAAGAATTCGAAGGGAAAACCCGTGGAAATCGAATTGCAGTGGACCTCTTCGAAGCCTTCCGTCGCCACGGTCAACTCCCGTGGGGTCCTTTCGTCCGTAGCGACGGGCAACGCCGTCGTCGTGGCCAAGCTCGGAGATCTGCAAGCCGGATGCGACATCACGGTTTCCGTCCGCGACCTCGTGCGTCTGCAGCTCCACCCGGAAACGGCCATCGTTCGGCCCGGCGACGTACAGAAATTCGAAGTGTTCGCCTACGGGCCGGACGGAAAGCCGATCGAAGGCATCTCGACGCTCTTCCAGTCTTCCGACCCTTCCGTGGCGCGGGTCGACCCGCAGGGCACCGTGACCGGAGTGGCCGCCGGGACCGCGACGATCCGCGCGACGATCGGAGCTCTGACCGCCGAGGCGACGCTCATCGTGAACTGACGGTTCCGTCTCAAACGCCGAGAACGCCGAGAACGCGCGTGAACGCCGCGAAGTGAACTCAGACGTTTGAACTGGAGGTCCGTCCCGCGTTCAAACTTCGCACTTCACTTCTCGGCGTTCTCGCTGCGTTCACGGTGCGTTCCCGGCGTTGTGTAAGACGGCTCGTCCGATCGGTGTCAGGGCAAGCGCCCGGATCCCCTCAGGAGATACGATTCACAGGGTGGCAGACGTGACCATCCGTCCCCCGGCCGTGGCCGGAATGTTCTACGAGGGGCGGCCCGACCGCTTGCGCGACCAGGTGCGGGGCTTTCTCGCCGCCGGCACGAAGCCCGAGCCCGGCCTGGGGGCGATCGTTCCGCACGCGGGCTATCAATACTCGGGCCCCGTCGCTGGAGCCGTTTACGCGCGTCTGCCCATCCCGAAGACCGTGGTGATCCTCTGCCCCAATCACACCGGCCGCGGCGCCCCGGCCGCGCTCGATCCCTCCGAGGCCTGGAGCACTCCGCTGGGGCACGCAACGACCAATCGCCGTCTGGCCACGAGACTTCTCGAGCTCTCCCCGTCGCTCGAGGAGGACCGCGCGGCGCACGCCCGGGAGCATTCCCTGGAAGTCCAACTCCCTTTTCTTCAAGTCCTCCGTCCCGACTTCGACTTCGTTCCGATTTGTCTGGGTGCGCACGACCTCGAGCTCTGCCGCGAAGTCGGCGAGGCGTTGGCTCGCGTCTGCGCGGAAGAGCAAGAGCCGCCTTTGCTGCTCGCCTCCTCGGACATGAACCATTACGAATCCCGGACGGTGGGCCGGCGCAAAGACGAGCTCGCTCTCGATCGCGTCCAAGAAATCGATCCGGAAGGCCTCTTCTCGACCGTCGTGACCGAGAGCATTTCCATGTGCGGCTTCCTCCCGGCCACGGCGATGCTCTTTGCGGCCCGAGCCCGCGGGGCCAAACAGGCGCGGGTCGTCGCGCAGCGAGACAGCGGGGACGAGACCGGGGACACGAGCTCGGTCGTCGGCTACGCGGGCGTGATCGTCGCCTGAGACCGCATGCTCAGGACTGAGGACTGAGGACTGCGGACTCGAGCGGCTATCACCACGAGATATCTTTTTTGTGGGCGGCTGCCCCTTGAGTCCTCGGTCCTCAGTCCGCAGTCCTCAGTCGGGGACCCATGTCAGGTCTGATATAACCCGTCTGATGGCCCAGCCGAGGCGAAAAAAGCTGGACCTCCTCCGGTCCGGTAAAGGGGAGGCCCGCTATCTGGAGATCAAGAAGTCGCTGGCCGACGAGCTCCGGCGCCGCCGCTCGGCGAAGCACTTGACCCAGGCCGAGGTGGCTCGAGCCCTCGCCACGAGTCAGTCGCGCTTCGCGCGAATGGAGGCGGGAGATGCGAGCGTCTCGATCGATCTGCTCTTGATCGGCCTGCTGGCCCTGGGGGCGACGCCCCGGGACATCGGGCGGATCCTGGCGGGCTAGGCTTTCGGCGCGGGCGGTCGCTTCGCGACCAAGCGCCGAGAGGGTCCAACCGAAGTCCCGACAGATCGTGTTCTCGGGCTCGACTCTCTTCGCTACCTGCCGCGGCGACGATCCATTCCCGGGGGATCAGATCTGGTCGTCTCGGAAAAGCGGTGCAGCGAGAGAACGCAGACCCTCGGCGACGCCCCGAGTGCCGGCGATGACGTTTCCCCGCTCCCAGAATCTGGCCCCCCCGGAAAAGTCGGTCAGCTCTCCGCCGGCCTCCTCGATGAGCAGAGCTCCGGCCGCGATATCCCAGATGGAGAGCCGGAACTCGAAGAAGCCGTCGCAAACACCGGCGGCGACCATCGCCAGATCCAGGGCCGCCGAGCCCGCGCGGCGCAGGGCGCGGGCACGCAGGAAGACCTCGCGAAAGAGCGCCAGGTAGAGATCGATCCGGTCCCGGTGACGGAAGGGGAATCCGGTCGCCAAAAAGGCTCCCTCGACGCCGTGCTGGTCGCTGACGCGGATGGAGGTTCCGTTGCGAAACGCACCGGCCCCCCGTTCCGCGCTGTATATCTCGGCTCGCAGCGGGTCCCAGACGACTCCGGCCACCAGGTGCTCCGCCTGGCGCGCCGCAATCGAGACGGACCAGAAGGGAAATCCGGAGACAAAGTTGGACGTGCCGTCGAGCGGGTCGATGATCCAGGTTCGCTTCGCGTCCTTTCCCCCGGAGGCGCCTCCTTCCTCGCCCAGAAACGCATCGTCGGGAAAGTCCTCTCGAATTCGTTGGATGATCGCGGCCTCGCTGTCGCGATCGGCCTGGGTCACGAAGTCGTTCTTTCGCTTTTCGGCGACCGAGCCTGCAGGCAGAGCCCTCCAGTTGCGAAGCAGCACGGCCCCTCCGGCGCGCGCGGCGGCCGCCGCCGTCTCGAGCACGTCCGTCATCGAGAGGCTCTCTTCTCTCCCGCCAGCCGCGCGAAACCTTCCGCGACGGCCTTTTCCGAAGGGGTGCCGAGCAGGTTGTAGCCGCGATCGTCCGAGCGGGCGCCGCGCCCGTCGGAAAACGCCTTCCACCAGTAGACTCCCCTCCACCAGCTCTCCCGCTCGAGCGCGCGAAAGACGGCCGCGATGGAACGCGCGGCGTCACCGGGAGAGAGAGGACGACCGGTGTTTTCGTCGTGCGGGGCGAGCCAGGCTCCGCGCACCGGGGGATAGCCCGCTTCCGTGAAGAGAACCGGCTTGCCCGTACGGCGGGCAAGCTCCGCCAGCGGCGCCGCCGCCCGGCGCGCGCCCGCTTCCAGATCCGCATCGGAAGCATTGGCGTCCGAAGACAGGGGATCGTAGAAGTCGACACCGACGGCGTCGAGCGAGTCCCAGAAGGAAACGCGGGGCGCGCCCGCGGCCCAGTTGGCGGCATACGTCAGCGTGGCTCCGGTGGCCAGGCGGACAGCGGCGATCGTCTCCATCCATTGGCGGCGCCGGCCCTCGGTTCCGACGAGCTCCGTGCCGACACAGAAGATCGCCGCACCCGACGCCTCCGCGACGAGCGCGTGGTGAACGGCGAACCGGCGATAGTTGGTGAACCAACGGCTCCACTCTTCTTCGCTCGCCATCGCGACCTCTCCCACGAAGACGCCGGGCAGCCAGATCTGCGGTTTGATCATGGCCGTCATGCCCAGGGAGCGGGCGTCCGCGACCGCTCGCACGGTGCCTTCGTCCGTCTCCCCCTGGGGGCTTCGATGGACAAAGGAGAGCTCCGGTTTCTTCGGCTCTCGCGAGAAAGCGAACGGCATCACCGAGATCGCGTTGGCCGAAAGCTTCGTGAGCTTGGAGAGGGTCTCCCGCGATTTCGGCGAGACGTAGCCGCCGGCAATCGAGTTGGACATGGCGTAGGAAATCCCGCGCAGGAACCCCGGCGGCAGCGGGCGGCGCGCCGGCGCCGCGACACGGCCGGCCGGGACGAGCTTGCCCCATCGAAGAAGCGCCTGGACGCAGGCGGCTTTGTCGCCGGTCAAAGATCGCCGGACCGACTCTTCGCCTTCGGCGCGCACCCCGGCTTCGATCCACGAGGCCGCCGTTCCGATCGCGAGAATCGGCGACGCTTCGTCGTCGGCCCGCAGGATCTGCTCGGCCGTCGGCTCGACTCCCGCGGCGCGAGCGAAGGTGGCGAATCCCGCGACCTCTCTGCCCCACCATCGCCCCGCCGCTCGGGCTCCGAGCGCGGCGAGAACCAGGGGGCGCGAAAAAAGCCGCGCGTCTTGAGCCCCCAGGGCGGCGGAAGCCAGCACCGGCGTCACGCAATCCGGCTCCAGCGGCGAGGACACGTCGATGTCGACGAGAACCTGCTCCTTCTCCCGCGAGAAGTCGGCCGGACGAGAGGAGCCGGTCGAGCGTGCCTTCGTCGAGGGATCCGGAAAGAGCCGAACGATGATTGGCTCTGCCCGGTGAGCGGCGAGGAACCGCCGCAAGACCGGCTCCCAGCGCGAGATCGCGAAGCGCTCCGACTCCCGGAATCGCCAGACAACGCCCGCGCGCTCGACGGATTCCTGCGACCGCAGGAAGGCGGCCTGCGCCGCGATCTCGTCCCGGTCGGTCCGCCGGTCGATTGTCAGGGCGCGTCCTTCCATCGAGAACTTCCCTTCCTTGACCAGATCGCCGGACACGGCTGTGTAATCCGGAGCTTCGGACTCCTGCCAGAAGAGGCGGCGGCCGGCCAGCCTCATCGCGGCGCGCGGAGCATTTCCGAGCACGATCGACTCGGACCGTCGAGAGGGATCCGTCAGCACGATCGCATCCTCCGCTCCGCGATACTCGTGGCCGTCGAAAACGAAGCCCTTCTCCTCGAGGCGCACGGGAAAACGGTCCAGCTTCTTGCGCATCGCCGCCGAGGCGGGCACGGTCCCGAGGAAGACGACCTCTCCTCCCGGCGGCACGGGAGCCGATTCGGCGGCGAGGTCGACGTCGATTCCGGAACGGCGGCCCCATCCGGCCATCCGCTGCATCTCGGGCAGGGAGAGCCAGGCCTCAGGAACCCTCACCACGATCCGGCGTTTCTCCTGTCCTACGGCGGCCGCGAACGCGCCGGCGAGGAGAAACAGGATCGCGACAGAGACTCTCCACCCCCGAGGTTCAACCATCCATGCGTCTCCACACCACCCGCCCGCCGACGACAGTCGCAACGGGAGCGCCCGTGAGCTCCCACCCCTCGAACGGCGTGTTGCGCGACAGCGAAAGAAACCGAGCGGCCTCGACTCTCCACCGGCGCCGGGGATCGAAGAGCGTCACGTCGGCCGGGGCGCCGGGCGAAAGCGTTCCCCCTGGCAGTCCGAATGCCTTCGCCGGAGAAGACGAAAAGACTTCGACGAACCGCGTCAGGGGGAGCCGACCCGACAGAACCAGCCGATCGTGAACGAGGGAGACCGCGGTTTCCAGACCCACGATGCCGAAGGGCGCCGTGTCGAAATCGACCGCCTTCTCGTCCTCATGATGCGGTGCGTGGTCGGTGGCGACCGCGTCGATCGTTCCGTCGTTGAGCGCCGCGATCAGAGACTCCTGGTCCGCGGCCTCGCGCAGCGGAGGGTTCATCTTGGCGTTGGTCGAGAAGCCGGAGCGAGCCACTTCCTCGTCGGTGAGGATCAAGTGATGCGGGGTCACTTCGCAGGTCACGGCGATCCCGTGCCGGCGTGCCCCGCGCACGAGCTCGATCGTGCGGCCCGTCGAGACGTGGGCGACGTGGAGACGTCCATGCGAGACCTCCGCGATCAGAAGATCCCGCGCAACCGCGGCGGCCTCCGCGATCGCCGGCTGGCCCGCCAGCCCCAGACGGGTCGAGACGGCTCCCTCGTGCATCGGCGCCCCGTGGGAAAGTGTCGAGTCCTCGGCATGCTGCACGACGGGAATCCCGAAGAGGCGCGCGTGCTCGAAGGCGTGCCGCAGGAGCGACCCGTCGGAAAGCCAGCGTCCATCGTCGGAAACGGCGACCGCGCCCGCCACACGCATCTCTCCGAATTCGGCCAATTCCTCTCCTCGCTGCCCTTTCGTGATCGCGCCGATCGGGTAGAGGCGCGTGCCGGCCTCCCCGCGGGCCTTCGCGGCGATGTATTCGGAGATCGGGCGGCTGTCGTTGACCGGTTCGGTGTTGGGCATCGCGCACACCGCGGTGAACCCGCCGGCCGCCGCCGCCGCCAGTCCCGTCGCGATCGTCTCCGCGTACTCGCGGCCCGGCTCCCGCAGATGCGCGTGAAGGTCGATGAAGCCCGGAAACACGCAGAGACCGGCGGCCTCGAAGATCTCCACGTCGCGCGGCGGTGTTTGACCGATGCCGGCCACGAGGCCTTCTGCGAGCAGGAGGTCGGCCACCTCGTCGCGGCCCGCCGCGGGATCGATCAGACGTCCAGCTCGAATCAGGACCGGGCGGGTCAAGTTCAAGCGTCCCCCTCCCACGAATGGCCGGTCAGCAGCAGATAGAGAACGGCCATGCGCACCGCCACACCGTTGGAGACCTGTTCGAGGATCAAAGAGCGCGGCGAGTCCGCGACCTCTGAAGAAATCTCGACTCCCCTGTTCATCGGGCCGGGGTGGAGGACGACCGCATGCGGCTGAGCGCGCGCCAGCCGCGGGGCGGTCAGACCGTACCGCTTGAAGTATTCACGGGTCGAAGGGAAATAGGAGGACCCCTGCCGCTCCAGCTGCATCCGCAGCATCATCACGGCATCCGCCCCGTCCAGCGCCGCATCGAAGTCGTGCGTCGCCTCGACCCCCATCTCGGCGAGACCCGGCGGCAGGAGCGTCGGCGGGCCGCACACGCGCACGCGCGCCCCCATCTTCGTCAGCAGCCAGATGTTGGACCGCACGACGCGCGAATGGAGGATGTCGCCGGTGATCGTCACGGTGAGCCCCGAGAGGCGGCCGAAGTGCCGGCGCAGCGTCAGCGCGTCGAGGAGAGCCTGCGTGGGATGCTCGTGGGCGCCGTCGCCGGCGTTGACGACTCCCGCCTTGAGGTTGCGCGCGAGGAAGTGGGGAACCCCCGGGGTCCCGTGGCGGATGACGATCAAGTCCGGCGACATCGCCTGAAGGTTCCTCGCCGTATCCAGCAGCGACTCCCCTTTTTCCACGGAGCTTCCCTTGGCCGCGAAGTTCAAGGAATCCGCCGAGAGCCACTTCTGCGCGGTCTCGAAAGAGAAGCGCGTGCGGGTAGAAGCCTCGAAAAAGAGATTGACGATCATTCGCCCCCGCAACGCAGGGACCTTCTTCATTTCTCGCTGGCCGATCGACGACATCGACTCGGCCGTGTCGAGGATGAGCGCGATTTCTTCCGGGGAAAGCGGTTCGATGCCGAGGAGGTCTTTGGAACGGAGGGAACTAACGAGGTTCAAAGTTCAAAGTTCAAGGTTCAAGGTT
>JBKPDV010000105.1:0-6774 GCA_046728075.1 Acidobacteriota bacterium
AAGTAGAGCTGGTACGTATAGCCGAGCATGCACAGCCAGGCATCGAGGCTCGAGAGGGCGGCCGGGGTCTCCAGAGCCGGGTCGATCACGGCGGCAATCGTGTCCGCGACGAGGACCTTCTTGACCATCCCGATCGTGAAAAAGGAGAAACCGGCTTCGAGGTTGGCGCGCCGGTCGGCCTCACCGAGGCTCTCCAGGTCCCCTTCCACCTGTCGAAAGCGGACGATCGGGCCCGCCACGAGCTGCGCAAAGAACGAGACGTAGCAAGCGAACTCGAAAAACTTGCGAGTCGGCACAATCGTGCCTCGGTAGGAATCGACGATGTAAGTGATCGTGTGAAACGTGTAGAAGGAGATCCCGACCGGCAGGATGAGATCCATGGTCGGCAGCTGATAAGAAGGCTGGACGACACGCACGAGAGACGAAAAGGAGCGCAGTGCGAAGTCACCGTATTTGAAGAGTCCCAGCACGAGAAGATCGAGCGTGACCGGAAGCACGAGACAAAGCCGTCTTCGTATCGGATCCCGCCAGCGCAGCATGCCGAGACCCGCCAGATAGCTGACCACGGTTGAAAACGCCATCAGCGCGCAGAACTTGTAGTTCCACGTGGCGTAGAAGGCGTACCCCGTGAGGGTCAGCCAGATGTGCCTGCGAGCCGTGCCCTTCAGCGCCCAAAAGCCGACGTAGGCTAAGGGCAGGAAGAGATACAGAAACCGCAGGCTGTTGAACAGCATGAAAGCTTTCGCAAGATCTTAAGGGGAATCTCCGCGGCGGGAGTCCCCCGGGTCGCAGCCGCGCGACCACCCTGCGAGAAGCGTCAGCCGCCGAACGCGTCCGCGAGCAGGCGCACGAGCTCTTGCTTGTGGACGATCGCGTTGCCGGTGGCGGGAGAGGCAGACGGCGCGCGGCCCGCGTAGCGCAGCGCCACGCTCGAGGGCAGGATCGCGCGGAGTCGGTCCTCGACGAACGTCCAGCCTCCCATGTTCCGTGCTTCTTCCTGTGCCCAGACGAGCTCGCGCGCGGCCGGGTAGGAGGCGATCAGGGCCCGCAGCTCGTCGGACGGGAAGGGATAGAACTGCTCCAGGCGCAAGAGCGCGGTCTTCTCGTCCTTGCGCTCCTGCCGGGCCTGGCGCAGGTCGTAGTGGATCTTGCCCGCCGAGAGGATCACGCGCTCCGCCGCTGACTTCTGCGGCCCGTCCGCGTCCTCGAGCAGCGGCCGGAAGCCGCCGGACGCGAACGCCTCGATCGGCGCGAAGGATGCGGGAAAGCGCAGAAGGCTCTTGGGCGTGAACAGGACGAGCGGCTTGGCCTCCCCCGCGCGCGTCTGGCGGCGCAGAACGTGGAAGTACTGGGCCGGCGTCGTGACGTTGCACACGCGCCAGTTCTCGTCGGCGGAAAGCTGCAGGTAACGCTCGATGCGCGCGCTCGAGTGCTCCGGCCCCTGCCCCTCGTAGCCGTGAGGCAACAGGAGCGTCAGCCGTGATTTTTCACGCCACTTGTCCTCGGCCGACGCGATGAACTGGTCGATCAAGACCTGCGCGCCGTTGGCGAAATCGCCGTACTGCGCCTCCCAGAGCACGAGCGCGTCGGGATAGTCGACGCTGTATCCGTACTCGAACCCGAGCACGCTCGCCTCCGAGAGGGGGCTGTCGTAGATCTGGAACGATGCCTGTTCGGGTCCGAGCTGGCAGAGCGGCGTCACCGTCTGCCCGGTCTTCGTGTCGTGGAAGACCACGTGCCGTTGCGAAAAGGTGCCTCGGGCCGAGTCCTGCCCCGACATCCGAATCGGCGTTTTCTCGAGCAGGATCGATCCGAACGCGAGCGCCTCGGCGGTCGCCCAGTCGAGCGGCAAGGAACCCTCGGCCATCTTCGCCCGGCGCGCGAGCTGCTGGACCATCTTCGGATTCAGGTTGAAGCCGGGGGGGACGGTCGTCAGAGCGCGGCCGATTCGCAGGAGCGTCTCGCGGGGCACGCCCGTGGAGACGATCTCGACTGAGCCGCGATCTCCCGGATGAGCCACCGGCGCCGAGCGGCCGGCGCGCTTGCCCGCCTCCTTGGCCGCGAGGAGCGCACGCTCGTAGGATTCCATCTGCCGCTTTTCGAGCGCCTCCACATCGGCCTCCGCGAGCGCTCCCTCCTTCACGAGCCTTCTCGCGTAGAGCGTCCGCACTCCCGGATGCTCCTGGATGCGCTTGTACATCAGCGGCTGCGTATAGGTCGGCTCGTCCCCCTCGTTGTGGCCGTGCAGCCGGAAGCCGATCAGATCGACGACGATGTCCTTGTGAAATTCCTTGCGGTAGTCGAGCGCGATCTGCAGAACGCGCCACGCCGCCTCGGGGTCGTCTCCGTTGACGTGGAAGATCGGAACCTGCACGGATTTCGCGATGTCCGTCGAATAGAGGGAGGAGCGGCCGGCCGCCGGGTCCGTCGTGAAGCCGATCTGATTGTTGATGACGACGTGGATCGTGCCCCCCGTGCGGTATCCGCGCAGCTGCGAGAGGTTGAAGATCTCCGCGACGATCCCCTGACCCGCGAACGCGGCGTCGCCGTGAAGAAGCACGGGCAGGACCTTTCCCCAGCTCTCTTCCCGAGGGAGTCCGGAGCGATCCTCGACGGCGCGCGCCATCCCCTCGACGATCGGATCGACCGCCTCCAGGTGGGACGGGTTCGAGGGGACGGAGATCCGGATCTGCCGCCCGCTCTCCGAAGTCCGGGTCGCGCTCGCGCCCTGGTGATATTTGACGTCCCCCTCGTCCGCCGGAAAGTCCGGGTGAACCGTCCCCTCGAAACCGGCGAAGATGCGCTCGGCCGCGTTGCCGACGACGTTGGCGAGAATGTTCAACCTCCCGCGATGCGTCAGCCCCATCACCACGTCCCCGATGCCCCGCGAGGCCGCACCTTCGACGAGCTGGTCGAGCAGCGCGATCGCGGTCTCGGACCCTTCGATCGAGTAGCGCCGCTGGCCCAGAAAGCGGGTGCCCAGGAAACGCTCGAAGACCTCCGCGGCCACGAGGCGCTCGAGAATGCGCTTGCGCAGCGGCACGGGCAGGGGCTCCGGCTCCGCGCCGACCCGTTTTCGAACCCAGTACTTTTCCGTCGGGCTGGAGATGTGGCGGTACTCGATTCCGACCTTGCCGCAGTACACGCGGCGCATCAGCGCGATGATGTCGCGGAGCGGCATGTGGTCGCCCCCCGCGAGGCCGCCGGTCCAGAAAGATCGGTCGAGGTCCCAGATCGTGAGCCCGTACGTCTCCAGGGCGAGCTCCGGGTGGTGCTGCACGCGCATCAGGCGCAGCGGATCGATGTCGGCGATCAAATGGCCGCGCACGCGGTAGGCGTTGATGAGCTCGAGCACGCGCGCCTGCTTCTCGATCTCGCCGCTGCGGCCGTCTCCGGAGAGGGCGGGATTGCGGTCGCGCGCCCAGTGCAGGGGCTGGTGGATCACTGCGAGGTCGGCGAAGGCCTTCTCGTAGAACTCGTGCTCGCCCAGCAGCAGCTCCTCGATGCGCGCGAGGAAGGCGCCCGACTCCGCTCCCTGAATGATCCGGTGATCGTACGTCGATGTGAAGGTGATGACCTTGCTGATCGCCAGCTGCAGGAGCGCTTCCGGGCTCATGGCGCGAAACTGCGCCGGGTACTCCATGGCGCCTGTCGCCACGATCACACCCTGGCCCGGCATGAGCCGAGGCACGGACGAGGTCGTTCCGAGCGTGCCGGGGTTCGTCAGCGAAATCGTGGTCCCCTCGAAGTCGGCAACCTGGAGCTTGCCCCGCCGAGCGCGGCCAATGACGTCGTCGACCGCCGCGACGAACTGCGAAAACGTCATTGCATCCGCCCCCTTGACGTTGGGGACGAGCAGCGTGCGTGACCCATCGGACTTTTCGACGTCGACCGCGAGGCCGAAGTTGACCCGCTCCCGGTGAATCCGGGACGCCACTCCGCCGGAAGAGTCGTAGGAGTCGTTCAAGCGGGGAAACGCCTTCAAAGCCTGCAGAATCGCCCAGGCGACCAGATGTGTGACGGAGACCTTGCTCCCCTCGTTGGAGGCGCGCCATTCGTTGATGACCCGGCGGTTCTCTTCCAGGAGCTTGACGGGAATCTGACGCTGCGACGTCGCGGTCGGGACCTGGAGGCTCGCCTCCATGTTCTCCGCGACGCGCAGAGCTCCGCCGCGGATCGGCTGCCGCTCCTCCCCCTCGCGCAGCGAGCGCGGCGCGACGACCTCACTCTCGGCCTTCGGCTCTGACTTCGTGCGCTCAGGGGCCGCGACGGCTTCGCCTTTCGCCGTTCGCCCTTCGCCCTCCGCCGGACTCTCCCCCAGCCGCTCCTGGAAAAACTGGCGCCACTCCTCGTCCACCGCCGTCGGGTTGGCGCGCCAGCGCGCGAGAAGATCGGCCACGTAGCTCGCGTTCTCGCCGAACTCGGCGACGAGCTCTTCGGTCAGATCGACTTCGGTCTTCTCGGTGGCCATCGGAACCGAGAATTCTATTCTTCTCCGGGCCGACCGGGGTATGCGCGGCGCTGGTAGGATTCCGGCAAAGAGGATGTTCGATTGAGAAGCGTCGCGCTCTGTCTTCTGCTGGGCGCCTGCGCGCGATCCCTTCCGGCCTCCGACTCCGCGCTCGCGCCCGATATCCGGGCCACCGCCGAGTCGCTGCGCGAGAGGGCCTTCTCGGGCTCGGAGGCCACGCGCTGGGTCCGCGAGCTGACCGATCACGTCGGGCCCCGACTGGCGGGCTCCCCGGGCGATGGCGCGGCCGTCGCCTGGGCGCTGGCGACGCTGAAGGCCCAGGGGTTCGCGCGGATCCGGGCCGAGAAGGTCGTGGCCCATGTCTGGAAAAGGGGCGCGGAGTCCGGCGAGATCACGGCGCCTTCCAGGCAGCCGCTCGCGCTGACCGCGCTGGGCGGGAGCGTCGCGACTCCGGCGGGCGGACTCGAGGCGGAGGTCCTCGAAGTCGCCTCGCTCGAAGCCCTGGACGCCAAGGGCGAGGCCGCCCGCGGAAAGATCGTCTTCTTCAACAAGAAAATGGAGCGAGGCGGCGACTTCTCCGGCTACGGCCGCGCGGTCGACGTGCGCGGAGCCGGCCCGTCTCGGGCGGCCAGGTACGGCGCGGCGGGCGTGCTGATCCGCTCGATCGGCACCGACCACAACCGAACGCCTCACACCGGCGCGCTGAAGTACGAGGAGGGTCTCCCGAAGATCCCCGCGGCGGCGCTCGCGATTCCGGACGCGGAGCTGCTCGAACGCTTGGGGCGCGAAGGCAAGCCCGTGCGCGTCCGCTTCACCCTGGCCTGCCGGTCGGAGGCGGACACGGAGACGGCCAACGTCATCGGTGAGATTCCGGGGCGGGAGAAGCCGGAAGAGATCGTGCTGCTCGGGGCGCACCTGGACTCCTGGGATCTCGGCACGGGCGCCATCGACGATGGAACAGGATGCGCGATCGTCCTCGAGGCCGCCCGCCTCATTGGCCATCTTCCGCGGCGGCCGCGGCGGACGATCCGGGTCGTGCTCTTCGCTAACGAAGAGAATGGCCTCGCGGGGGCACTCGCCTACAGTGACGCGCATCAATCCGAGCTCGCGCGTCACGTCGCCGCTCTCGAGTCGGACAGCGGCACCGGAAGGCCGACCGGCCTCTCCTGGAACGCCGGTCCCTCCGCGGAACCGCTCGTTGCCGAGATCGCGACGATCCTCGCGCCGGTGGGCGCCGGCCGGGCGACCGGGGGCGCCTCGGGAGGCGCGGATCTTTCCCCTCTGAGACCGGCGGGCATCCCGCTCTTCGCGCTCGACCAGGATTCCTCCCGGTATTTCGATTACCACCACACAGCCAACGACACCTTCGACAAGGTCGACCCGCCTTCGCTCGATGCCAACGTCGCCGCGGTCGCGGCCTTCGCTTACGTCGCCGCCGAGATTCCGCGTCCCTTCGAAAAGATCCCGGAGGCCGCTCGAAAAACGCCCGGATCGTGAGAGAGCCGTTGGCGAAAGTCCTGGAGCTCTTCGACGTCACAAAGGTCTTCGGCGCGACGCGCGCCGTCGACGGCGCCTCGTTCGCCGTGCGGCCGGGACGGATTTGCGGGCTGCTCGGCCGCAACGGAGCGGGGAAAACCACCACCCTGCGGATGGTCAATGGAATCTTCCTGCCCGATCGCGGGCGGATCGAGCTCTTCGGCGGCGAGCCCCGCGCGGCGGCGCGGGACCGGATCGGTTACCTGCCGGAGGAGCGAGGCCTTTACAAAAAGATGAAGGTCTTCGAACAGCTCCTCTTCTTCGCCGAGATCAAACGGCGGCGGCCAGCAGAGGTCCGCAAGAACGCGCTGGACTGGCTCTCGAGGCTGGAGCTCGCCCCTTTGGCCGACGCGAGGCTCGAAGAGCTCTCCAAAGGCAATCAGCAGAAGGTGCAGCTCGTGGCCGCCCTCCTGCACGAGCCGGAGCTTCTGATCCTGGACGAGCCCCTGTCCGGCCTCGATCCGGTCAATGTGGTTCTCGTGCGCCACATCCTGAAGGACCTCGCTCGAGCCGGGCGGGCGATCTTGCTCTCGACGCACCAGATGGGAGAGGCCGAGAAGCTGGTGGACGAGATCGTCCTGATCCACGAAGGGCGCGTCGTTCTCGCAGGAGACCTCGAGCAGGTCCGCCGCTCCACGGGCCAGAACACGCTCCACCTTGGTTTCGAGGGAGACGGGTCGTCGCTCTCGCAGGCGCCAGGCGTCGAGCGCGCGTCCGTCCAGACCCGAACCGCGGAGCTCACGCTCGCGGCCGGAGCTGATCCGCAG
>JBKPDV010000106.1:0-12693 GCA_046728075.1 Acidobacteriota bacterium
GAGCGATTCACGTTCTACTCGGCAACGGCAACGGCACGTTTTCGAGCGGCCCCATCCTTGGCTCGGGATCAACGTTCGGAAGCCTGGCCGTGGCCGATCTGAGCAACGATGGCAAGCTCGATATCGCCGCGACGCGCTCAAACGACGGAAAGGTGACGGTCTTTCTCGGAAACGGCGACGGCTCTTTTCAGAGCCCGGCGGACTATGTTCTCGGCGGCTACCCTACCGGCATTGTCGCGGGAGATTTCAACAACGACGGCAAGATTGATCTGGTGACCCTCGGCGGATACGGCAATGGGAGCTGGTCATTTCTTCGCGGCCGCGGCGACGGGACTTTCGAGCCGTCGTTCTCTTTTGCGGCGCCTTTTGCGGGGGGATCTCTCGCGGTCTTGGACTTCAACGATGACGGGAAGTTGGATCTCGCTCTGACCGGGGGGGATCTCATTCTGGTCACCGGCAACGGCGACGGGACGTTTACGGAATCGGCGCGCTTTGCGACCGGCGGCTCGGCTTTTTCGGTGATCGCCGGTGATTGGAATTCTGACGGGAAGACCGACCTTGCGGTTCTGGGATTCTCCGGTGTTTCCATTCTTCTGAACACCGGTTGTCATCCACGCCACCTCGGCCTGCCAATCCAGCCCGCCGCCTGCGCCACTCCGGGTACTCCCTTCGGGCTTCAACCGATCGCGCAACTTCTCGATGACGGCGGCAACATCGTGTCCTGCGCGGCGGGGACGGTCACCACCACTCTGGTTCCAGGTACCGGCACCCCGGGAGCCGTACTGGGAGGAACGACGACAGTACCGGTTGCCTCCGGCCTGGGGACGTTTACGAATCTCTCGATCGATCGACCAGGCGTCGGATACCTGTTGCAATTCAGTCATGCCGTAGCCGGAGTCGTTCGGAGCCGCGCCGTCATGGTCCGCTCCGCCAATCCAACGATCCCGATCGCAGCTTCTTCTGTTGTGTGCTTCAGCTCAACGGGCAACATCGCCTCGGTTGAGGATGCAGGCCCCGTCGCTACCTATGTCTGGAGCATTGTGAACGGCACCATCACCTCCGGCGCCGGCACGTCGACGATCATCTACACCGCTCCCGCGTCGGGCATCATCTCGTTCTCAGTCACCGCGACCACCGCTCAGGGATGTTCCGCCTCTGGCAGCCGCGCCGTGGTAGCCGCCGCCCTCTGCGGCAACGATTTCTTCACACTGACTCCCTGCCGCTTGATCGACACGCGCTCGACCGATCCGCCGGCGTTGTCCGCCGGAGCCGACAGGACTTTCATCCTGGCGGGACGGTGCGGTGTCCCGACCGGGGCAAAAGCTCTTTCGATCAACATCGCGGTCGTCGCGCCCACATCCGCCGGGCATCTCACTCTCTATCCCGCTGGAGGTGTGCTGCCCTTGGCGTCGACGATCAATTACTCCGGTGGCCAAATCCGAGCCAACAACGCCATCCTCACGCTCGGACCTAATGGCGACCTGTCCATCCACTGCGGCCAGGGAACCGGCGGCACCCATCTCATCCTCGACGTTAACGGGTACTTCCGCTAACCGAACGATGGTGAAACAATATATAAATTGTGACCGCTTAACCGCCTCCCGCTCAGGCGCCGAACTGGCGGAGGTGATGATCGAGGTGCCGGTAGCCGAGGATGCACCAGGCACGGCCGTTCAAACGGCCGAAAGCGGGATGCTCGGGCCAGACTCCCTGCACGTTGCGCTCGCCCACCGCTTCCACGAGCTTTCCGAGATCGGTCGTCTCTTTCTCCCAGTCCGCGGGCTCGCGCGCGATCAGCTCGGGAGCCGTTGGCGCCCCCCTGGGAAAGGGGAGCCAGTAGACGAAGAGCTGTTTCAAGGGCGGATAGCGCAGCGGGAGATTCTTGGGCTTGGTTGGAAGCTGGCCCAGACCCATTCGAATGCTGTCGGCGCAGTGAGCCACCATCTGCGGGGCGCTCATGCGGCCCCAGAGAGGAGCGCGGTCCTGCCGAAGGCGCCCGATCCGTTCCTGGATCTCCCGTCGCGTCTCCAGATGCGCGAGCGACTTCATTTCTGGCTCCCTCCCCTGGCGGCATCGGCGGCCGGCACCGCGACCGTTTTCACCGGAAACGCCGGCCGCTTGGGCTGCGCCGGCGGATTCTTTTTCAGCTCTTCCATCGCTATCTGGATTGCGCGCTCGAGCTGCGGGTCGCGGCCGGCGATCACGTCGGCCGGAGTCTGATCGACTTCGACGTCCGGCGGCACGCCTTCGTTCTCGACGATCCAGCCCTTCTCGGCGTCCCAGATCGCGAGGTTCGGGGCCGTGATCTGGCCGCCGTCCATCAAGGCCGGGAAGCCCAGGATTCCGACGAGGCCTCCCCACGTGCGGGTCCCAACGATGGGGCCGAGCTGGAAGCGGCGGAACATCCAGGGCAGAAGATCGCCGCCCGAGCCCGCCGTCTCGTCCGCGATCATGACCTTCGGGCCCTGGATCGAAGCCGATGGCGTCTTCATGTCCATCCCGTAGCGCATCGCCCAGTAGGCGATCAGCCTCTTCTGAAGCACGTCGATGTAGTAGTCCGCGACCGAGCCTCCGCCGTTGAAGCGCTCGTCGATGATCACGGCTTCCTTGTAGGACTGCGGGTAGAAGTAACGCTTGAAATACGTGTAACCGAGGCTCGACGTGTTGGGAACGTAGACGTAGGCCACGCGTCCGCCCGTCGCTGCATCCACTTTCCGCAGATTGCCTTCTACCCAATCACGGTTTCGCAGCGCGAGCTCGGTCGCGACGGGAACCACGGAGACGGTCCGGGAGCCTTTGCTGTCGGGATTGGGCCCCACCGTGATCTCGATCAATTTCCCGGAGGTGTTTTCGAAGAAACTGTAGAGGTTGGCCGGAGGACGGACCTCTTTGCCGCCGACCATCAGCAGGTACTCCCCCGCCTTCACGTTCACGCCGGGCTCGGTCAAGGGAGAGCGAAGCTCCGGGTTCCAATTCAGGCCTCCGTAGACTTTCAGGAAGCGGTAGCGCCCGTTCTCGATCGTGTAGTCCGCGCCGAGAAGCCCTCCCGGAACGCTCTTAGTCTCCGAGAACACGTCGCCGCGATTGGTGATGTAGCTGTGGCCGACCGAGAGCTCCGAGAGCATCCACTGGATGACGCGATTCAAGTCCTCGCGCACGGTCAGGTGCGGAAGAAACTGCGCGTACTTCTCGCGCGCCGCCTTCCAGTCCACTCCGTGCATGTGGGGGTCGTAGAAGTAGTCGCGGTTGATGCGCCAGGCCTCCTGGAACATCTCCGGCCACTCGGCGCGCGGATCGATCTTGACCTCGATCGCGTCGAGCTTCAGCTTGCCGTCTTTGCCGTCGACCGGCTCGATCTTCTTGGCGGTCGCCGATCCGATCGCCCAGTCTTCCTTCACGCGGTAGAGAATCTTCTTCGCGTCAGCGGAGACCTCGTAATCCGCCGCGTCGGGCAGGAGCGTGTCGGTCTTGCGGTCTTTCAGATCGAACCGCTGCAGCGCCTTTTTTCCGTCGGCCTCGCGCAGGAAGAAGATCTGGCCCGTGGATCCGGTTTGCAGGCTCGAGAGATCGGCCGGCGGAATCGGCAGGTCCAGGATCCTGTACTGGATGCCCTCGAAATCGATCGACACCGGCGGCGCGGGGGCGGGCGGCTTTGGCTTCTCGTCTGACTTGGCGTCGGTTTTGCCGCGGTCCTCCTTCTTGGCGTCCTTGTCCTTGTCTTTGTCCTCGTCCTCGCTACCGGCCTTCTTTTTCGGCTCCTCGGATGACGCGGCGGGAATCTTCTCCTCGTCGCTTTCTTTTACGAGCGGCGAAGGCAGGTCCTTGCGCAGGACCGCCAGGTAGATCGAGTTTCGGACCTGCAGTTCCTGGTTCTCGAGCGAGAACCAGTTGCGCACCGGCCCGGAGTCGGTCGAGGCCAAGAAGAAGAGGTACTTGCCGCTCTTGTCGAAGACCGGATCCGACGCGTCCGAGAGGCCATCGGTGATCGCGGAGGACTTGTCCTTCTCGATGGAGTAGACCCAGATCGTGCGGATGTAGGAGCGATTGTTGGCCGCGTACGCGATCCACCTCGAGTCCGCGGACCAGGTCGGGAGGAGCGTCTTGACGGGGCCGTAGAGTATGTCCGCCCCGACCTTTTTCGAGATGCCCGTCTTGACGTCGATCCAATAAAGCGTCCGTGCGTTGTCGACGTACGCGATCTTCTGGCTGTCGGGGGACCAGGCGGGAAACTCGTAGTAGCCGGCTCCGGGGAGCTTGAAGCGCCGCACGTCCCCCTTGCCATTCTGCGACTGGATGTGGAGCTGGTACTCGCCGGACTCGTCCGAAAAGTAGGTGATCCACCGGCCGTCGGGCGACCAGACCGGCGAGCGCTCGTGGATGGTCGTCGTGTTGGTCAGGTTGCGCACGTCCCCTTTCTCGGCCGGGACGGTGACGACCTCTCCGCGGAATTCGAAGGCGACGCGCACGCCGGTCGGAGAGAGCGAGGCGTTGCGGATGAACTTGGCTCCCTTGACGAAGCGAGGCCGCGTCTCGGGCAGATCCGCGGCGACGCCGATCGTGAGCTTCTTCGCGACGCCGGTGGCCGGATCGAGCAGGTGGAGATATCCCGCCTGCTCGTAGACGACGTGGCCGCCGCCGGCCGCGGCGTTCATGACCGGAAAATCGGAATGGCGCGTGAGGCGCCGGATTCCTTTGGACTTCGTGTCGTAGGCGTAGAGGTTGAGCTCTCCGTCCCGATCCGAGCGGAAGTAGACGGTGTCGCCCATCCAGGACGGGCTCGCGTCGTTGGCGCGCCCCGCCGGCTGTGGGACTTTTTCGACGGCGTGCGTCACGACGTCATAGATCCAGACCTGCGAGACCGCTCCGCCGCGGTAGCGCTTCCACTGGAGGAACCGCGGAGAGAGAGGGTTGTAGGCGATCCGCTTTCCGTCGGGAGAGTAGGAGGCGCGGTCCGCGTGAGGAATCGGCAAGAGCTCCTCTGGACCTCCCTCCACCGGCACCGTGAAGAGCTGTGTGTAGCGGCCCGTGTAGACGGCCCGCGGCGAAGAGAAGAGAATTCTCTTTCCGTCCGGCGTGAAGCCCTGCACGACGTCGGCGCCCGGATGCCAGGTCAGGCGCCTCGGCACGCCTCCCTCCGCTGAAACGACGTAAACATCGGTGTTCCCTTCGTATTGAGCCGAGAACGCGATCCACTTCCCGTCGGGCGAAAACGCCGGGCTCGACTCGGGTCCAACATCGGCGGTCAGCCGGCGCAGGTTTCCGCCGTCCAGATCGGAAGTCCAGAGGTCTCCTGCGTAGATGAACGCGATCTTGTTCGCGGAGACCGCCGGTTCGGAAAGCATTCGGGTGTCGTGGATGTCGGGGCCGGACTCTGCGCGCGCGGCGAAAGGGAGCGTGAGCGCGGCGAAGAGGACAAGGCGGGGGAGAAATCTCATGACGGATCCTTTCGAATGGCTTTGGGTCGTCACAAAGATATCAAGCCGAGAGCGGCTAAAGAATTCCTTAACGAAAGCAGCGTTGGCAACCCGATTGCTCCCTGGCTAATCGATCGAAGGGCGGCCGTAGAGAGGACTCGTCTCTACGAGCGCTCCTCGCGTCTGGTCGGTCTCTTCAAAGGAGGTTTCCATGACCGTTCTTTCCCATCTCCGAGTCGTCATCCAACGAAGCAACGCTGAGAGGAAAGGAGAAAAGCCGTGAGCAACTTTCATCGTTGGGCTCTCACCGCGCTCATCGGCGCTTCGCTGCTCGGCACGACGGCCGCCGGCCCCGGCGGCGGTTACGTCGAAACGGATCTCGTCGTCAATCAGCAGGTCAACGGCGTTCCGACCTTGACCGACGGCAACGGCATCGTCCACGTGGCCAAGTTTCTCGATCCCAACCTGGTGAATCCATGGGGGGTCGCGGCATCGGGGACCTCTCCGTTCTGGGTCTCCGACAACGGCAGCGGGAAGTCGACCCTCTACAACACGGCGGGGATGCCGCAGTCGCTCATCGTCTCCATTCCGGCGCCGGACGATCCGCGCGGGTCGGGAGGGGCGCCGACGGGCCTCGTTTTCAACCTGGCGCAGGCAGAGGGCGCCTTCAAGATCAAAGGTGTGAATGCCGCCGGCGCCCCGGCGATGGCCCCGGCCGTTTTTCTTTTCTCGGCCGAGGACGGGACGATTCTGGGCTGGAACCCCGGCGTGAATCCGGCCGGGTTCCCCCCCGGCACCGCGGGCAGGCACGCGATCATCGCTGTCGATCACTCCGCCATACCGGATGTTGCCAACCACGCCGTCTACAAGGGGCTCGCCATCACCAGGGACAGCAGCGGCGCCGCTTTTCTCTACGCGACCAATTTCCGTTCAGGCAAAGTCGAGGTCTATGACGGCTCCTTTTCGCCGGCGCCGACGTTTCCCGCGGATGCGTTCACGGATCCCAATCTCCCGCGCGGCTATGCCCCGTTCAACGTCGTGCCCGTGAACGTCAATGACTTCACCGAGCTCTTCGTCACCTATGCGGTGCAGGATGGGGACAAGAAAGACGACGTTGCTGGCCAGAGCCATGGGATCGTCGATACATTCGATCCGAACGGGCACCTGCTCGCGCGCTTCGCTCAGCACGGCCAGCTCAACTCCCCCTGGGGCGTGACACGGGCTCCGGCCAGCTTCGGCGAGTTCGGCGGAGACATCCTGATCGGCAACTTCGGAAATGGCCACATCAACGCGTTCGACCCCGTGACCGGCGAGTTCCTCGGCAAGGTGAGGAATCCCCACGGACAAGCCATCGTCATCGAGGGGTTGTGGACAATCATGTTCGGCAAAGGAGGCAACGGGGGAGATCCCAAAATTCTCTATTTCACCGCCGGTCCCAACGATGAGGCCGACGGCCTCTTTGGGAGCCTCTCGTCGCAGGAATGATCGTGCTTCCGGGCGATTGAGACCAAACGAGAGAGTTTTCAGTTTTCAGTTTTCTGTCTTCAGTTCGAATGCCCCTCGAACCTATGACGGACTGCTGAAAACTGACGACTTGAATTGAGAGAGAATAGAGCGCTGTGCGGCGCTCTATTCTTGCGCTGTCGTTGGCCTTCTGTCTCGCGTCCCTGGCGGCCGCCTCGGCGAAGAAACAGCCGCACGCGAAGAGCCCACACGCGGAGATCGCCGCGGTGGCGGTGGTGGAAACCCCGCCGCGGCGCATCCTCCATCGCAACGGGCGCGCATTCGAAGAGCTCGATGTCCGGATCCTCTCGGCTGAGCACCTGCCGTCGGGTGACGTGGAGGGGGACGAGAATCTGTCGATCGATAAGAGTCATCGGGTGCACGTCGTTTCCGATCTAACTTGTGGCGGCGTTTGGGTCGACGCGAAACCGGGCGACCGGCTGGAGATCAAGGGCGAATATGTCCATCCGCCTTCCGGCGCCGACCTGATTCACTTTACGCACCCGGCCGACGCGAGCTGTCCGGGACGAGCCCGGCATCCGGACGGCTACCTCCGCCTAGCGCGCGCCGCTTCGGCGGCGTCGGAAACTCCGGACCCTTCCCGCGCTGCTTCGGCGCCGTCGGAGACTCCGGACCTTTTCCAAACGGCCGTGCGCCCCGTCCTCGCGAAGAACTGCATGTGTCACGAAAAAGGGGGAAAGATGTACGCGAGGCTCCCCTTCGACGACCCGAACGTTCTGTCCTCCCACACCGCCGGCGTGCGAAAGCGCCTCAAGGGCGACGACCTCGCGCTCTTCGAGCGCTGGCTCGGGACCGTGTCCGAATCTCCTGCCGCGCAACAACGATGACGGATCGATGAAGCGGCCGCGGCGGCCCTGAAATGTCCTGAACGACCACGATGCCTTCCAAAAACGCGCGTGCGTACTCGCGGGTGAGTCTGTTACTGATGGTCCAGTTCTCCGTCGGCGAAGGTCTCGAGCCGGACCCGGTTTCGACCGGCATGACACGTGATCTCTCACAAAACGGCATTTTTGTTCAGACCAGCCGGCTCCCCTCAGTCGGCGATCGGCTGAGTCTCACCCTCTATCTGACCTCGAAGGATCGCGTCCACGTCGGTGGCGAGGTCGTTCGCCTCGTCACCCAGACCGCGGCACGCGAGTCCGCGCTTCGTTCCGGTTTCGGCGCGCGCGTCACCGACGCATCCGGGCGCTATCAGAAGTTCGTCCTCTCGACGGGAGCCGTCTAAGCCCGGGCTGCAAGCGCGGGTTCGCTATTGTTTGGACGTGCCGGCCCGGTAGGAGATCGCCTTCTCCGGCCTGCCCGAGGCTTCATAGAGAGCGACGAGGCGAGCACGGGTCGCCGCGGCTTCACGCCCCTGCTGGCCGGCTATGTCCTTCAGAACGCCGTGGGCTTCGAGCAGCAGGCGCTCGGCTTCGTCGTAGCGTCCCAGCGCCGTGAGCGTTTCGCCGAGGAGACTCTTCGGCACGCCCACGCGCCAGTCGTCCGGCGGGTAGGCATGTTGGCGGATTTGCATCGCTTGCCGGAGCAGTGGTTCCGCCGCCTCGGGGTCTTTCCGCGCCAGTTCCAGGCGGGCGAGAGTGATCTTGTAGGTGGCGATCTGTGGGTGGTCGTTGCCCAGGGCCGGGACCGCGATTCGCAGCGCTTCCCGAATCGTGGAAGTGGCTTCGTCGTACTTCCCCTCCTGACGCAGGGCGTTGGAAAGATTGTTGAGCTTCGCCGCTATCGCGGGGTGCTCATCCCCGAGCGTCCTGCGACCGATCGCGAGGGACTCACGAAGCATCGATTCGGCGCCGACGTAATCACGCTTGTCGGCGAGCACCAGGGCCAGGTTATTGAGTCCCGTGGACACGTCTGGATCATCGGGCCCTCGCGTCTTCCGGAACGTCGCCAGACTCTGTCGGAAGAGCGACTCGGCATTCTCGAGGTCGCCCTTGTGCCATGCAATCGTAGCCAGCGCGTTCTGGCTGACGGCGGTCTCGTGATCCTCTTCGCCGAGCACTTTTCGCCGGATGGCCAGCGACTCGCGGAAGAGTGGCTCGGCGCGTCGCTCGTCCCCTTCATCGCTGTAGACCCGGCCGAGCTCCACTAAGGTCACGGCGACATCCTTATGCTCCCGCCCCAGCAGCTTGCGACGCATGGCGAGGGCCTGCTCCAGCATCGGAGCGGCCGCAGCATAGTCGCCTTTCTCGTCCAGCAAGACGCCGAGGTCGTTCAAGCTTTGAGCCACACGTTCGTGCTCGGGGCCCAGGGAGCGGCGTCCGATGGCAAGGGCTTTCTCGAGGAGTGATTGCGCCCTGTCGTTGACGCCCAGACGCTGGTAGACCCTTCCCATCACGGTCAGCATCTCGACCTGCAGCTCGTGCTGGCCCGCGAGTTCCTTCTCTATGCGCTGGGCGCCCGCGTCGAGGATGGCCCGCACGGTGGGCTCCTTCGCCTCACGAGTCTCGTAGGGATCGGCCCCTGTCAGCAGTCCCGCCAACAGCTCGCTGACCTTGGCGGCCTTCTGAGCCTGGAGACGAGCCCTGTCCCGCTCGGCCGCGAGCCGCGCGGTGTAGAAGCCGACCAGGCCAGCGAGCAGCAGGACCACCACCGCCGCCGCGCCGACGCCGGCCCGATGCCGCCGTGTGAACTTGGCGGCGCGATAGGCCAGACTGTCCCGCCTCGCGCTGATCGGCTCGTGATGGAGATAGCGCGTAAGGTCGTCGCCGAGCGCGGTCACGGATGCATAGCGCTCGGTCGGGTTCTTCTTCAACGCCTTGGCGACGATTCTGTCGAGATCCCCCTTCAAGACCCGACGCAGCCCGTCGGGCGTCGTCGAGCGCATCGCGGCATTACGTTCGGCGATCTCCGCCGGCTGCGCCCTGGTTTCGGCGACCGAGTCGGAGAGCCGCTGCGGCTGCGTGTCCACGATGGCTTTGACCAGATCTGCGGTCGATCGCAACGCCGCCTCGGCGGGATGCCGTCCGCTCAAGAGCACGTAAAGCAGCGTGCCCAATGCATAGACGTCCGTGGCGGTCGTGATCGCGCCGCCGGTCACCTGTTCGGGAGCCGCATACTCGGGCGTCAGCGCACGCCCGCCTTCGCGAGTCAGCGCTGTGACTTCGCCCGAACCCCCTTCCTCCTCGAGCAGCTTCGCGATGCCGAAGTCGAGAAGCTTGACCTGACCGCCTCTGTCGACGAGCACGTTGGATGGCTTGATGTCCCGATGCACGATCAGATTCGCGTGCGCCGAAGCGACGGCCGCCACCACATCGAGGAAGAGACGAAGGCGTGCTTCGACATCGAGGTTCTGGCCGTCGCAGTAACGGTCGATCTGCTCGCCCTCCACGTGCTCCAAAACGAGATAGGGCTGGCCGCTCGGCGAGACGCCCGCATCGACCAGACGCGCGATGTGCGGGTGTGTCAGGCGGGCCAGGATGCTCCCCTCGCGCTCGAAGCGCTCCCCGCCGGCACGTCCGACGAGGCTCGCGTTCAAGAGCTTCACCGCCGCCTGTCCCTCGAAGCGGCCGTCGCTGCGACGGGCGAGCCAGACGTTGCCCATACCCCCCTGGCCGATGAGCGAGACCAGCGTGTAGGCGCCGATCCTCTGGCCGGCCAGCGACGCCGGCGTCGGCGTATTCAGGGCAGCCTCTGCGAGGAAGCCTTCCCGGCTCAGAAGACTCCGCTCTTGAAGCAGCATCTCCAGGTCGGCGGCCAGGGCTGGATCATCAACGCGCAGAGACTCCAGCCAGTCCGCACGCTCGAAGCCCGCCAACTCCATCGCGCGGTCCAAGTACGGGCTGATCACCCGCCAGCGTTCGAGATCGAGCGCGCCCAACTGTTCTCATCCCTCCGCGCGCACCCTGGCGCTGGTCGCTGCGATCTGTCGGAGCACGAAGGCATTGTTGGGAAGTCTGCGCGCCCACTGCTGCCACAAGTCGAGGCGGCGGGTGTCGAGCGCGGCAGCAGAGTCCACCCTCCCCGAGCGCCGATAGATGTCGGCCATGGATGAATAGAGTCGGGACAGATCGGCAGCGTCTATCAGGCTGGATTCCGGTTTTGGTTTGGCCGCGAAGATCTGGCCGAGGTGTTTCTCGCAGATCTCGATGGCCCGCGGGAGGTTGCCGTTGCCGGCTTCGTAGTCGACCAGCGCGCGCACCGCCTCGTCCGGCTCTGAACCCAATGGGATCTGCTCTGACGGATACAGCTTCAGCTGGCTCAACCGCGAGAACGCAGCATCCAGTCTCTGCCGGGCTTCGGCAGAGCGTCCAAGGCGCTGCAACGGATAGCTGGAGCCGGCCAGCGCCTTCACCTCTTCGCGCCGGAATTTCGAATTGTTCTGGATTTCGGCGAGATGCCGAAGCACATGGTCATAAACGAGGACCGCTTCGGAGGCGTCCGAGTGACGCAGGATATCGGCCAGTGCGATTCCCGTTTGCGAAAGCCGGATTCGGCTGTTGGAGTCGTTTGGATCCTGATGAACGTAATCGTCGCAAAGTTTGAATGCGCGCTCGAGAGGCACGATCGCCTCTTGAGGCCGGCCCAGGCTGACGGCGTTGTCTTTGCCCAGGATCTCACCCTGGCGGGCGATGGCGGCGATCAAATTCATCGTTCGTGACTGTTCGGGTCTCGAAGTCCCCGGCTGCGGCTCCAGGATTCTTGCGGCTTCACGAATGTCTTGAAGCGCTTCGTCCAGCTCTCCCCGGTCGCGATGAATGAGAGCCGTGTTCTGCAGCAGGTTCCCGACATGAAGAGGTTGATTCGCGGACCGCGCGATGTCGATGCCGCGCCGGTTCAAGCGCAAGGCTTCATCGAACCGTTCCCGATTCCTGTACCGAATGGAGACATTGCTCAGAACGACTAAGGCTTGGTTCGCCTCGGCGGGATCCACCGGACCGGTCTCGAGATACTTGTCCAGCCACTCGGCCGATTTCTGTGCGAGCGTGAATTCTTCATCGTCGAGGCGATGTTGTTCCCCCGCCGCCAGCTGCATTCGATCGTGAGCGATCTGCGCCATCCGCAGGAAAGCCAGCCGATAGCCGGGCCGGCTGGCCAGCACAGAGGAGATGAGCGCCTCCGCCTTGCGAAGATTCTGCCCGGCCTGGTCCACCTGTCCGAGATTCGGTGATATCGGAATCCCTTGCACACGCGCCACGCGCATGTACGCGGTGCCGATCTCCAAGGCAAGGTCCGGGTCTCCCTGCACATCCGTGCCGAGCCGGCGCAGATACTCCAGCGAGGTGTCTACGATCAGCTGTCTGGCTTTCACGCTGCCCGGCAGTTGCCGGACCTGCGCATCGATGTCGAACAGCTTGTTGGCGAGTTGACGCACCTGAACGAATCGCCGCTGAGCGACGGCACGCTGGCGATTGACCTCGTACAGACCAACCGACAAAACGGCCAGGATCAGCGCAGCGGCGCCGACGGCCAACCGGTTCCGCCGCACGAACTTGGCGGCGCGATAGGCCAGGGCGTCCGGTCTGGCGCTGATCGGCTTGTGATCAAGGTATCGCCGGAGATCCTCGGCCAGGGCCGTGACCGAGGAGTAGCGTTCTTCGGGGTTCTTCTTGAGCGCCTTGGCCACGATCGTGTCGAGGTCTCCCTTGAGGATGCGGCGAAGCCCATCGGGTGTCGCGGCCCGCAGGGCGGCGTTGCTCTCGAGCGCCTCGTTGGTCTGGCCCTTGATCCGGGCGACCACGTCGGAGAGCCGCGGCGGTTCCGTGTCCACAATGGCCTTGTAGAGATCGGCGGGCGATTGGAGCGCCCTCTCGGCCGG
>JBKPDV010000107.1:0-8848 GCA_046728075.1 Acidobacteriota bacterium
GGAGTGCTAATATCCGGTCTCCGCACGCCAACTGGTTCGGCGCGCAATCCAACAATCGTCAGGAGGAATGGAATGAAGATTCGACCGCTCTATGACCGGATCCTCGTCAAAAGACTCGAGGAAAAGGAAACCCGCAAGGGGGGAATCATTATCCCCGACACCGCCAAAGAGAAGCCCATGGAAGCCGAAGTCGTGGCCGTCGGCAAGGGCAAGATCAACGAGGACGGCAAGCAACTCCCGCTCGACGTGAAGAAGGGGGACCGCATCCTCATCGGCAAGTATGCCGGCACCGAAATCAAGATCGACGACGAAGAGCACCTGATCCTGCGCGAAGACGAAGTGCTCGCCGTCGTGGAAAAGTAAAAGAAAAGTAACCTCGGAAGGAGTGAACGAAAGATGGCTGCCAAGACAATTTCATACGGTGAGGAAGCGCGCCAGCGAATCCTCCACGGCGTCAACAAGCTCGCCGACGCCGTCAAGGTGACGTTGGGGCCCAAGGGCCGCAACGTCGTCATCGAGAAGAAGTTCGGATCGCCGACGATTACCAAGGACGGCGTGACCGTGGCCAAGGAGATCGAGCTCCAGGACTCGGTGGAGAACATGGGCGCCCAGATGGTGCGCGAGGTCGCTTCGAAGACTTCCGACGTGGCGGGCGACGGAACCACGACCGCGACGGTCCTGGCTCAGGCGATCTACCGCGAGGGGATCAAGAACGTCACCGCCGGCACAAACCCGATGGAGCTCAAGCGTGGAATCGACTCGGCCGTGCGTGCGGCCGTCGACGCGCTGAACAAGCTCTCCAAGCCGGTCGAGGGCAAGGATATCGCCCACGTCGGAACGATCTCGGCGAACAACGATCCGGAGATCGGCAAGATCATCGCCGAGGCGATGGACAAGGTCGGCAAGGACGGCGTGATCACAGTGGAGGAGGCGAAGGGTCTGGAGACGACGCTCGAAGTGGTCGAGGGAATGCAGTTCGACCGCGGCTATCTCTCTCCCTACTTCATCACCGACGCCGAGCGGATGGAGTGCGTGATCGAGAACGCCAAGGTTCTCCTGTACGAGAAGAAGATTTCCAACATGAAGGACCTGCTCCCGATCCTCGAGCAGATCGCCAAGCAGGGCAAGCCTCTGCTGATCATCGCGGAAGAGGTCGAGGGCGAGGCTCTCGCGACGCTCGTCGTCAACAAGCTGCGCGGGACGCTCCAGGTCTGCGCGGTGAAAGCGCCGGGCTTCGGCGATCGCCGCAAGTCCATGCTCGAAGACATCGCGATCCTGACGGGCGGCAAGCTGATCTCCGAGGATCTCGGTATCAAGCTCGAGAGCGTCAAGTGGGAAGACCTGGGCGACGCGAAGAAAGTCGTTGTCGACAAGGACAACACCACGATCGTCGTGGATGACCGCTCCAAGAAGAAGCAGGAGACAATCTCCGGGCGCGTCAAGCAGATCCGTGCCCAGATCGACGAGACGACCTCGGACTATGACCGGGAGAAGCTCCAGGAGCGTCTGGCCAAGCTCGTCGGCGGCGTCGCCGTCATCAAGGTCGGCGCATCCACTGAAACCGAGATGAAGGAAAAGAAGGCTCGCGTCGAAGACGCGATGCACGCCACCAAGGCGGCCGTCGAAGAGGGAATCGTCCCGGGCGGCGGCGTGGCGCTTCTGAGGGCCATCGACGCGGTCGAGAAGGCCGCTAAAGAGCTTCCGGGCGACGAGAGGATCGGGGCCCGCATCGTTGTGCGCGCGCTCGAGGAGCCGACTCGCCAGATCGTGCACAACGCCGGTGCCGAGGGCTCGGTGGTCATCAACGAGCTCAAGGCCAAGGGGGGCAACTTCGGGTTCAACGCGAATACCGAGAAGATCGAGGACATGCTCAAGGCGGGAATCATCGACCCCACCAAGGTCACCAAGAACGCGCTTCAGAACGCGGCTTCCATCGCGGGACTCATGCTGACGACCGAGGCCCTCGTCTCCGAGATCAAGGAGAAGGAGAAGGCGCCGGCCGGGATGCCGGGCGGCGGCGGCGGAATGGGCGGAATGTACTGATTCGTTACAGCTCTGCGATCATCAAGGCCCGGGCTTCGGTCCGGGCCTTTTTCTTTGAGCGACGAGCTTTCAGCTTTCGGCTATCGGCTTTCCGCTGGTTGCGCGCGCTCGTCCACGGACTTTCCCTATACTCGGTCCGTTGACGTTGCATTCTTGGAGGAGCCTGCCGTTACCGCCGGGCTCAGAGCGGAGAGCTGAAAGCTGAGAGCTGTCAGCTTGAATTCATGAAGCCCCTTCTCTTCTCGGTCCTTCCGCGCCCTCCTCACCCGACGCGGGACGGACTGGCGATTCGCAATTTTCATCTGCTGCGAGCCCTGGGGCGGGATTTTCGGGTTTGCGCGTTTGTTCTGAAGGCGCCCCACCTGCCCGACGGCGAGTATCCCGACGGCGTCCAGGCGCGGGAGTTCGCTCAAGCGGGACGTTCCCGGCGGCGCGCCCTCGCCGCGGCGGAGAGTCTTGCCTCCGGCCGCGCCTACCCGCCCCTGCTCTACCGGTCTCGAGCGCTCGCGCGCGCTCTCGAGGCGGCGGCCTCGCAAGAGCGGCCTGCCTGGATCGTCGCGCACTCCTACCACGTCGGGCCTCTCGCGCAATCGACCGGAGACCCTTCCTGGATCGACTTTCACAACCTGGATTCGCAAATCTGGGCGCGCGTCGGGCAGACCGCTTCCTCCCGGTGGCAGCGCTGGTTCGCGAGGCTCCAGGCTCACCGAGTCGAAGCCGTCGAGGCGGCCCTCGCCTCGTCGGCGCGCGGAGTCTCCTGCGTATCGAGCAGGGACGCGCATGCGTTGGAGGCGCTCTCGCCGGCTGTTCGTCCGGTGGTGGCGCCCAACGGCGTCGATCTGACCCGCTACGCCTTTCGCCGGGAGCCGTCTCCCGGCAAGAACCTCTTCTTCGTCGGCGATCTGTCCTGGCCGCCGAACGCGGAGGCCATCCGATGGTTTCGCCGCGAGATCTGGCCCCGCGTGCGGCGGGCGCATCCGGACGCCGTGGCCGAGGTGCTCGGCCGGGAGGCGCCCGCCGATTTCGCCGAGAATACCGACCCGACCTTTCTGCTTTTCGGGGAGGGCAACGACACGCGCCCCCATTGGGCCAAAGCTGCGGTCGCCGTCGTGCCCCTCCGCGCGGGTGGCGGCACGAGGCTGAAGGTTCTCGAAGCTGCCGCGTCCGGCGTGCCCGTCGTCTCGACTTCCATCGGCGCGGAAGGACTGGAATTCGAGCGCGACAGGGAGATCCTGCTCGCCGACGACGCCGAGGGCTTCGCCGCCGCCATTGTCGGCCTCCTCGGCAATGAGGAGCGCCGCGCTCAGATGGCCCGGGCGGCGCGGGCTCGTGTCGAGAAACTCTACGACTGGGATCCGATCGGACGAAACTTATCGGCTCAGCTGCTCGCTCGGAGGACCGCCTGACGACTCTTGCCGCGCTCCTCTTTCTTCTGTCTCTGGCCCTGGTCGCCTGGTCTTACTTTCTCTACCCTCGGGTAGTTCGCCGCCTGGCGGCTGGCGTCGAGCCGCCTGCGGCTAGGGCGGACCCATCCTTCTCGATCGAAGTCCTGGTCTCGGCGGCCGACGAAGAGGGAGTCATCGCGGAAAGAGTGCGTAACCTGCGCGACCAACAAGTTGCGGCCGAGTGCCGCGTCGCCATCGGCTGCGACGGCTCGGCGGATCAGACGGCACAGCGGGCGCGCCAGGCCGGAGACGGGAAGATTCGCGTCCTGGAGTTTGCTCACCGGAGAGGGAAGGCGGCGGTCTTGAACGATCTGATCGCCTCCTCCGAGGCGGAGATCCTGGTCTTCACCGACGCGAACACCCGCTTCGAGCCGGGGGCCGTGTCGCGTCTGGCTGCCGTCTTCGCGGACCCCGAGGTCGGTGCCGCGTGCGGGCGCCTGGTGCTCGAGGGAAGCGAGCCGGAAACCGCTTTCTGGGATCGGGAGACGCGCACGAAGGAGGCGGAGGGAGCGCTCGGCGTCTGCCTCGGCGCCAACGGAGCGATCTACGCCGCGCGCCGGTCGCAGATCGAGCCGCTGCCAATCGACACGACCTCGATGGACGATTTCCTGATCCCCCTTCGCGTGGCGCGGCACGGGAAGCGCGTGGTCTTCGTCGGCGACGCGGTGGCTCGCGAGGGCGCGGCGCGCGACGCGCTCGCGGAGATGGGACGCCGATTCCGCATCGGCGTAGGCGCCGGTCAGGTTCTGCGGCGGGAGCGGTGGCTCTGGAACCCGGCGGGGCGCGGGCGTTTGACTCTCGCTTTTCTCTCGCGGAAGGTTGCCCGCTGGCTGGCTCCCGTGGCGGCGCTTGGCGCGATCGGGGCCGCGTGCCTCTCAAGGGAGCTGCGGCCGGTCGGACTCGCTCTGGCCGCCTCGGCCTCTCTGCTCGCCCTCTCCACGCTCGCGCGGCCACGCCCGACGGGCTTGTCAGGCCGGCTCTATTATTTCGGCGTGATCAACCTCGCCCTCGCCGCGGGACTGCTCGCAGGCCTTGCCGGCTACAGCCGGCCGGTCTGGAAGCCGGTCGCCCGCGAGAAACCGCTTGCGCCGGTTCCGTGAGACGAACCCACTCGCTCTTTCGGCTCACGGCGGTGCTCGGCGACGCGGCCGCTGCGGCAGCCTCCCTCTATCTCGCCTTCGTTCTGCGCACGAGCATCCGAATTCCCGGGACGGAGAAGCTACTGCCCATCGAGAAGGTTCGTTTCACGCTCGGAAACGTGCTTCTGGTGATCGCGGCCCAGGCCCTCGCCTTCTCTCTCTTCGGTCTTTATGGTTCCCGCGAGCGGTATCGGGAACCTCTGGCGCGGCTGCTTCTTCCGGCGCTGTTCTTCCAGCTCGCGGCGCTCGCGTCGGTCTATTTTCTGGCCTTCGCCCAGCCTTACGCCTTCCCCCGCTCGGTCCTCGTCCTCTACCTCCTGATCGAAGGGATGCTCGTGGCGTTCTGGCGGGTCTTGCTGGAACGCCTCTTTCCCCAGCCCCAACGGCGCGCCCTGATCGTCGGCACGGGGGCGGCGGCCGTCCTGATCGCCGACGCGATCCGCCGCCACCCCTGGACCGGGGTCGAGGTCGCGGGACTGGTGGGCCCTCCCTCGCTCTTGGCGGGAGATCTCCCGATTCTCGGTCCGTTCGAGCGGCTTGCCGATGTCGCGCGGGAGACGAAAGCGGACGAGATCATCCTGACGCCCGAAGCCTCGAGCTGGCGCGACGGGATCTCCGAGAGCCTGCCGCGAGATCTCGGCGCCGACCTCTTGGTCTGGCCTTCTCCGTTCGAAACGATGATCGGCCGGCTCCGGTTCCGCATCGTCGGAGACTTGCCGTTGCTCGAGGCCCGGACACGTCCCTTCGAGGGCCTCGCGGCGGCGGTCAAGCGCGCCTTCGACATCGTCGTCTCCGGCGCTCTGCTGCTGGCGGCTCTCCCGGTCCTGGCGCTGTCGGCCGCGGTGATCGCCGTCTCGACGCCCGGCGGGGTCTTTTTCGATCAGATTCGCGTCGGAAGAGACGGCAGCGTGTTTCGACTCTGGAAGCTGCGCACGATGCGGGCCGGCGCCGAGGAAGAGACGGGCGCCGTCCTGTCTTCTCCCGGGGATCCGCGCGTCACCTCGATCGGGCGGTTCCTGCGCGCCACACGGATCGACGAAATCCCGCAGCTCTGCAATGTTCTGATGGGGGACATGAGCCTCGTGGGCCCGCGGCCCGAGCGGCCCGAGTTTACGGAGCGCTTCTCACTCGGCGTGCCGGGCTACTCCCTGCGGCACGCCGTGCGGCCCGGTCTGACCGGACTGGCGCAAGTCGCGGGAGACTACTCGACTGAGCCGGAAATCAAGCTGCGCTACGATCTGGCCTACCTGAACAACTGGTCCTTCGGCCTGGATCTGGCGATCCTTCTGCGGACCTTGCCGGTGGTCTTGACGAGACGGGGAGTGTGAAGATCGTGAGACGTAAGACGTGAGACGTGAGACTTGATGAAATCCTGCCTCCTCTTACGTCTTACGTCTCACGTCTCACGGCCGAGGCCATGAGGCCGAAGGTGGCCGTCGTCATGCCGGCCTATAACGCGGAAAAGACGCTCGAGCGGACTTTCGCAGACATCCCGAAGGGGAGCGTGGACGACGTCATTCTCGTCGACGACGCCTCTCGCGATCGAACGGTCGAGGAGGCGCGCCGCCTCGGGCTCCACGTCGTCGTGCATCCGGCCAACCGCGGCTACGGAGCGAACCAGAAGACCTGCTACCGCACGGCGCTCGAGAGAGGCGCCGAGATCGTCGTGATGGTCCACCCGGATCACCAGTACGACCCGACCGTGATCCCTCACCTGATCGATCCCCTCGTTCGCGGGGAGTGCGATGCCGTCTTCGGGAGCCGGATGCTCGGAGGGCAGCCTCTTCAGGGAGGCATGCCGAAATGGAAGTACCTCGGCAATATCTTTCTGACGGCGGTCGAAAATGCGACGTTCCTGATCTACCTGACCGAGTATCACAGCGGGTTCCGGGCCTACAGCCGCCGGTATCTCGAGTCGGTGAACCTGGCGGCCAACTCGGATGGTTTCGTCTTCGATACGCACATCATCGCCCAGGGGATGGCGAAGGGTCTGAAGATCCGGGAGATTCCGATCGAGACGCGCTATTTCGACGAGGCATCTCAGATCGCTTTCGGGCCGTCGGTCAAGTACGGCTTCGCAATCCTGAAGACGATGGTGCTCTACAAGCTGCACGTCTGGGGGATCTACTCGGCGCCGATCTTTCGCTAGCTGTCAGCTTTCAGCTATCAGCTCTCAGCCAGACAGTCCGAAAGTTTCTTCAGGCTGAAAGCTGAGAGCCGAAAGCTCACTCCGGTAAAGGCGGCGGCGCCTTCAGCCGCCCGGCTCGCAGCTCCACCTCCAACCGCGTCAGTTCTTCCCGGAGCGGTCCCGCGACGTCGGGCAGAACCGCTGACAGCAGCGCCGGGCTGATCCAGACGGCGCGGAGAAACGCGGCACTGGACCGAGCAGTGTCTCCTTTGGCCTCGTGGGCCCGCCCGAGGTTCAGGTCCGTCTCGGCCCGCTCGCCCAGCCGCAGCGCCTCGCGGTAGGTCTCGATCGCCGTGTCGAGCTGCGCGGCCGCCAGCCGCGCGCCTCCCGCGAGAATCAGCGGTCGCGAGTCTCCGGGCAAACCCGGCGCGGCGGCCATGCCGATCGCCGCGATTCGATCGAGGGCCGCGGCCGGGTCCGCGACCTCCGAGGGATGCGTGAGGACGATCGAGAACGCGCTCTCGGCCACCCGAAGCATCCGCTCGGCGCGGTAGCGCGCGAACTCCGGCGCGAGGGCGCCGGCGAGAAGAAATACCGCCGCGGCGCCGCGGAGAATCTTCATGGCACCTCTCCGCTGACGGGAGGCTCCGAGATCCGCCAGGCCCTGCCGGCCGCGAGCAGGAGCGGAATCGCCGAGATCGGTCTCTGAAGCGGAAACCAGGTCAACGCCGCTGCGGCGCCTGCCGCGAGGATCGCCATCAAGAGGATCGCCTCCGGACGGCCTTCCCAGTCCGGCCGTCGGAGGCTCCGGGCGAGGCCGAAGAACAGGAAGCCGGCCGCGCCGCAGACCGCCAATCCCGCAGGCACTCCCGCTTCTGCGAAAGGCTGCAGGTAGTCACAGTGGGCCTCGCCGTAAGAGCTGGTGCGCAGAGGATTGTCGTAGCGCCGCCGGGACTCGATCTCGACGTTCAACCGGTGCGGGATGTACTCCGCGCCGAAAGTGCCTGGGCCGTATCCGAACAGCGGCCGCTCGCGCGTCATGGCCATCGCGGCTTTCCAGGGCCCCACCCTGTAGGTGAGCACGCGGTTCCAGTCTCCGGCGCGCACGAAAGAGATCGATTCCCGGATACGCAAACGCATGGGAGTGTAGGCGACAGCCGCGAGCGCGAGCGCCAGGGCGAGGCCCGCGGCCGGCAGAAACGCGCGCCGGCCGCGAATCGTGAAGAGAAGAATCGCGGAGCCCGCCAGAAGCGCGGTCAGCGCGGTCAGGTTCCGATTGACGAGCAGGCCGCCGGCGAAGAGGAGGCCGCCCCCGGCGGCGGCGGCCCGGAGGGGAAGCCGGCGAGAGGAAAGCAGGAGGGCGAGGGCGCAGACTGCGGCCAGCGCCAGGGCGACCGCCAGGTAGCCGACATTGCCGACGAAGCCGCCGGTCGATTCGCGGCTGCCGAAGTCCGTCTGCAGCGCGAAAGGATGGTAGAGGCCCCGCGCCTGCAGAATCGAAATGACAGCGTTGATCGCGGCAACGGAGAGAAATGAGCCGAGCAGAAACCGCCCTCCTCGCGCGAGGGCCCGGGAGGCGCCGATCGGCAGCAGAAGAGCGTAGAGAAGCATCGCCCGCGTCGCGTCGAGGGAGAGGATCCGATGCGGCGAGAGGAAGGCGGCGCCCAGCGCCCACACCAGAGCTCCTCCGGCCAGGAGAAGGCAGAGGGACCGGGGGGAGGCGAGCTTCTCTCGCGCAATAGGGCTTCTCCAGCGCGAGAACGAAAGCGCGGCCGCCGCGAGGCCGATGAAGAGAAGCGCCGTCAGACGTTTGGGCGCGTCGAAAGAGGCGTCCGCGCCGGAATCGACCGCGAGCCCCGCCCCCAGAAGCGCGATCGCGAGGCAAGCCGCCGCGATCCCGGCAGAGAGGTCCCACGGCCGCTTTTCCCGCCGGGCGGGTGAACGACCGCGGGAGGCCGGACCGCCGCGTTTCTTTGCCACGCCGGGATTAGAACAGACCGGGCAAGGGCATCTCGAAATACGAATTTCGAAATGCGAACAGGTGTTCCCTTAGCATGGCGGTTTCAAGATGAAGACCTGGACTTCCCCTCGCC
>JBKPDV010000108.1:0-7931 GCA_046728075.1 Acidobacteriota bacterium
CTCCTCGAGCCGCAATCCCGAGGCGGGAGTCAGGACCGGCCGCTCGATGTCGAGGCCGGTCCGCCATTCGATCCGAAAGGCAAGACGTTTCTCGAGGCCGTGGCGCTCGGTGTCGAAGACGCCTTGGCCGCCGACCCACGCGTCTTCGTGTACGGCGAGGACGTCGGGGGCAGGTACGGAAACGCGTTCCTGCTCTTGAAGCCGCTGCTCGCGAAATACGGCGACCGGATCGTGAACTCACCGCTCGCGGAGGGAGCGGTGCTTGGCGTCTGTGTGGGAGCCGCGCTCGCCAGTCAGCGCCCCATCGGCGAGATGCAGTTCAACGACTTCGTCGCGACCGGCTTCAACCAGCTCGTCAACAACGCCGCCAAGATCCGGTACCGCTGGGGAGCCTCCGTCCCGATGGTCGTGCGCATGCCCTGGGGCGGGTTGCGCCACGCGGGACCCTTCCACAGCCAGAACACGGAGCCCTGGTTCTACCGGACGCCGGGACTGAAGATCGTCGTCCCCTCCACACCCCACGACGCGCGCGCTCTGATGGCCTCGGCCGTCGCCGACCCGGACCCTGTTCTCTACTACGAGCACATTGCGCTCTACCGCGATCCGCGAATCAAGCAGACCCTGTCCGAAAAGGCGCCCGGGCCGATCCCGATCGGGAAGGCCGCCCTCCGCCGGGCTGGCGACAATATATGTATTGTGTCCTACGGCGCCTTCGTCCACGTCGCGATGCGCGTCGCGGAAAAGCTTTCCCGCGACGGAATCGAGGCGGCGGTCCTGGATCTTCGCAGCCTCGCTCCCCTGGACCGCGAGGCTCTCCTCTCGCTTGCCCGCCATTGCGGACGCGTGCTCGTCCTTCACGAGGACACGCGCACGGGAGGGATCGGAGAGAGCCTCGCGGCCGTCATCCAGGAGGAGGCCTTCGAGTTCCTGGACGCCCCGGTCCGCGTCGTCGGCGCCCTCGACACGCCCGTCCCCTACTCTCCGCCGCTCGAGGAAGTCTTCCTTCCCTCCGAGGAAGAGATCGAGCGCGCTGCCCGGCTGCTCGCCGCGTACTGAGCCGGTTCCTCGTTCCACTTCGCGGTCGCTTCTGCGGCTATGATGCCCGGAGCTCCCATGACGGTGGTTAGCCCGCTGACGCGATGACGGACGCTCCGGCTACGCTCCGCCGCATTCTCCACGTCGACATGGACGCGTTCTACGCGTCAGTCGAGCAGCGGGACGACCCGGCGCTCAAAGGCCGGCCGGTGGCGGTGGGCGGGAGGCCCGAGAGCCGCGGCGTCGTCGCGGCCGCGAGCTACGAGGCGCGGAAGTTCGGTGTGCGCTCGGCGCTTCCGATGGCGCGGGCGGTCCGGCTCTGCCCGGAGCTCGTCATCGTGAGGCCCGACTTTTCCAAGTACGCCGCCGCGTCGCGCCAGGTCTTCGAGATCTTTCGGAGTGTCACACCTCTCGTCGAGCCGCTCTCGCTCGACGAGGCCTATCTCGACGTCACGGAAAACGCCTGGGGTTTTGCCCTCGGAGTCGATGTCGCGCGCCGCTTGAAGGAGCGAATTCACGAGACGACGCATTTGACCGCCTCGGCCGGAGTCGCGCCGAACAAGTTCCTCGCGAAGATCGCGTCGGGATGGCGAAAGCCGGACGGCCTCACCGTCATCGCGCCCGAGCGGATCGAACGTTTCCTGACGGACCTTCCCGTCGACGCGCTCTGGGGGGTCGGTCCCAAGACGGCGGCCCGGCTGCGCGGCATCGGGATCGACAAGCTGGTCCAGGTTCGCACGATCGACCTCGAGGTTCTGCGCTCCGTCGTGGGGAGCTGGGCGGAGGGACTGCAAAGGCTCGCCTTCGGCGAAGACTCGCGCGCGGTCCAGCCCAACCGCGAACGCAAGTCGATCGGCTGTGAAGAGACGTACGCCCGCGATCTCGTCGACGGGCACCCCATTCGGGAGGAAGTCGATCGGCTCGCCCGTCATTCCGCGGACATTCTGGAGCGCAAGAAGCTCCTGGCGCGGACCGTCACGCTGAAGGTCCGATATTCGAACTTCCAGACGATCACGCGCAGCGTGACCCGCGAGCCAGCGACCGGCTCAGCCGACGAGGTCGCGGCTCGGGCTCTGGCTCTTCTCGAGAAGACCGAGGCGGATCGGCGGCCCGTGCGCCTGCTGGGAGTTTCTCTTCACGGCTTGCGCGCGATCGGCGAAGCGGAGCCGGAAGCCGCGGAAGACGAGCTTCCCTTTTCCGACGAAGACACGAGCGCTCCATCGAGCGCGTAAGAGGAGAACATCGTGGGAAAGATCAACTGGGGTCGCGTCATCGGCGGAGGCCTCGTGGCCGGGCTCGTGGGGAACGTACTCGAGGCCCTCCACGGATTCCTGATGAAGGCGCAGTACGAGCAGATGATGAAATCCATCCACAAGGACATGGCGGAGCCGAAGGCCCTGGTCGCCCACCTGGTCTGGAGCTTCGTCCTCGGAATCGCAGCGATCTGGCTCTACGCCGCGATCCGGCTCCGCTACGGGCCCGGCCCGACCACCGCGATGCGAGCCGCCTTCGCCGTCTGGATCTTCGCGCACGCGACCTTCGCGATCGGGACCGTGACGCTCGGCATCTTTCCGGCGCGGTTCATGGCCATCGTGGCGGCCGTGGCCCTGGTCGAACGGATCATCTCGACCCTTGCCGGAGCGGCGATCTACCGGGAGCCCCCGGCGGCTTGACCACGTACAATTTCTTTGGTCAAATGACCACTTATGTTGGTCGGTTGGTCGTCTCCCTTTGGAGGAAAAACCCGCACCCGGATTCTCCTTGCCCTGCGGCTGCTGGGAGAGAGCTATCTCCGCGAACTCGCTCGAACACTCGACGTACCGCTCTCGGGAATTCAGCAAGCCATCCGCAGCCTAGAGGTCGACGGCCTCGTGGCGGGCCGATCCATGGGCCGGACGCGAGTCTTCCGAATCGATCCCCGATATTTTGCGTATGACGAGCTGCAGCAATACCTGCTGCGCCTGACCGAACCGGAGAACCGTCTCCGAGAGCGCATTGCGGCCCTCCGACGACGTCCAAGACGGACAGGCAAGCGGCTGTGAATCTCACTGAACGATCAACCGCCTTGGAGGTGGCGACATCCGTCGCCGACGCGCTCTCGCGCGCGGGATTTCGGGCAGTCCTCACAGGTGGGGGCTGCGCCTCGATCTACACCAAGGGTGTATACCAATCCGTCGATCTCGACTTCATCCTGCAGCTGGCCTCGACACAGGCCCAGCTCGAGGCGGCCTTAGCAGCCATCGGATTCGAGCGACAGACGAATCAGTACTTTCACCCTCGAGCGCGCTTCTACGTCGAATTTCCTCCGGGACCGCTTTCCATCGGTCGCGACTACGGGATTCTGCCCGTCGCTTTGGAATTTAGAGGCCGTGAAGTCTTGGCGTTATCGGCGACCGATTCCTGTCGCGATCGACTGGCGGCGTTTCTTTTCTGGCAAGATCGTCAAAATCTTCAAACGGCGATTCAAATCGCCCTCCGAAACCAAGTAGACCTTGGAAAGATCGAATCTTGGTGCACCAGCGAGGGTGTTCCTGAAGGGTTCCAGGAATTCTCAAGAGAGCTTGGAGTCGCTCGGACTCGCCGGGAGCGGCGTCGACGAAAACTGGCGAGCCGAAAGAGAGGCGAGCTCCGCATCACTTGATGAGCCGCAGGGTCTCTTCGGCCGCGCGCGGGTTGCGCAGCGGCGGGCGGCCCTTCCTGCGGCGCTGCCTCGCCGGGTCCGCGAGAAGCGTCTCGAGATTTCACCGGCGGGATTGCTGAAAGAGCAGGATTCCCGCGACGAGAAGACCGATCACGATGACCGCAGCCCGCGCCTTGTCGCGGCCGATCCGCCGCGCGAAGCGGGCGCCTCCATAACCGCCGGCGATCGCGCCGGCGATCATGATGAGGGCCGCCGGCCAGTCGACCGCGCCGCGAACGATGAAATAGGCCGCCGCGACGCCGTTGATGCACATGCCGAAGAAGTTCTTGATTCCGTTGGCCGCGTGAATGTCCGAAAGACCCAGGAAGCCGAGCACGGCGAGCATCAGGATCCCGATCCCTGCGCCGAAGTAGCCGCCGTAGACGCCCACGCCGAACTGGTAGAGCCACGCCGTGATCAACCGGGCCGGAGTGCGGTTGGCCGCGTGGGCGGTTCCGGTCCAGCGGGCCACGGCGCCTTGCAACGCGAAGAGAAATGTCGCAAACAGAATCAGAAACGGCGCAAGCCGCGCGAAGACAGTGGGCGGCGTGCGCAAGAGAAGCACCGCGCCGAGCGCTCCGCCGGCGAGGCTCGGGAGCAGGAGAGTGCGCAGCCAGTCGCGATACTCCGCCACTTCCTTGCGGTATCCGTACAGCGAGGCTGCGGCGCCGGGCCAGAGCGCCACCGTGGACGTTGCGTTGGCCGTGATCGGAGACTCGCCCAGAAAGAGCAGCGTCGGGTAGGTCAGGATGGTTCCGCCCCCCGCCATGGCGTTCATGATCCCGCCTCCCGCCGAGGAAGCCAGAAGGGCGGCGATCTGGCCGGGAGTCATGCGGGCCGATTCTATTCGCCGCGAGACCTCTTCGGCATCTGGTCGACAAGAAGCGCGTCGATCGCGCTTGTCAGATCCACAGCGAGCAGATCGGGCTTCGACGCACGCAGCGCCTCGCGGTTGGGAAATCCCCCTTCGATTCCGAGCGCGAATGCGCCGGCCGCCCGCGCCATGAGGATGTCCTCCGGGCTGTCGCCGACGTACGCCGCGGCTGCCGGCTGCACTCCGATCCGCTCGAGCGCGAAAAGAAGCGGCGCCGGATCCGGTTTGCGGCGCCGGACGTCCTCGCAGCAGACGACGCACTCGAAGAAATTCTCCGCCCCGAGAGCGGAGAGCTCTCGATCGATTCTCGGCCGGCTGCCGCTCGTCACCAGAGCCGTCGCCAGGCCCGCCGCGCGGAGACGAGCGACCCCGTCGCCCGCCCCGGGCAGGAGCTCGGCGCGCTCCTCTGCGTAGTGCTCGACCCAGCGCGTGTCAGCCGCGCTCCAGTGCTCGCGCGGCAGCGCCACCGCCTCGTATGTCTGGTACCAGTCCGGGGAATAGGTCGCGGCGAAGCGCGCCCGATCGAACGCGATCCCGTATGAACCGAAGACCCGGGCATAGCAGCGGAAGCTCACCTCCGCCGAATCAACCAGGGTGCCGTCCCAGTCGAAGAGGACGGCCCGCAAAGGAGGTTTAAGGTTCAATGTTTAAAGTTCAAAGTTCCGGAGCCTTACCGCATCCTTGAACTTTGAACCTTGAACTTTAAACTCTCTTTTCCAGCGGCACGAAGTTCCTCTCGGCGGACCCGAGATAGATCTGCCTGGGCCGCGCGATCTTCTGCTCGGGGTCGGCCAGCATCTCCTGCCACTGCGCGATCCATCCCGATGTGCGCGGGATCGCGAAGAGGACGGTGAAGGCGGCCGTGGGAATGCCGATGGCCTGGTAGATCAGGCCCGAGTAGAAGTCGACGTTGGGATACAGCTTGCGCTTGACGAAATAGTCGTCCTGCAGAGCGATGCGCTCGAGCTCCAGCGCGATGTCGAGCAGCGGGTTGCGGCCCGTGACCTCGAAAACCTCGTCGGCTTTCTTCTTGATGATCGTGGCCCTGGGATCGTAGTTCTTGTAGACCCGGTGGCCAAAGCCCATCAGCCGTTTTTCGCCCTTCCCTTCCTTGACCTCCTTGATGAAGGCCGGAACCTGCGAGACCGAGCCGATCTCCTGAAGCATCTTCAGGACTTCTTCGTTCGCTCCGCCGTGCAGCGGGCCATAGAGAGCGGCGGCCGCACCCGCGACGGCGGAGTAAGGGTCTGTGTGAGACGAGCCGATCCCGCGCATCGCATGCGTCCCGCAGTTCTGTTCGTGGTCGGCGTGAAGAATGAAGAGAAGATCCAGCGCCTTGACGAGCACCGGATTGGGCCGCCAGCTCGCCGAGGGGATCTTGAAGAGCATGTTCAGGAAGTTCTCGGTGTAGGAGAGGTCGTTGTTGGGATACACGTAGTCCATCCCCAGGCTGTGTCGGTAGGCGAAGGCGGCGAGGGTCGGCATCTTGGCGATGAGCCGCCAGGTTTGCTTCTGCCGGGAAACCGGATCATGGATGTTGCGCGCATCCGGATAGAAGGTCGACATGGCTCCCACCGTCGCGATGAGCATTCCCATCGGGTGCGCGTCGTGGGTGAAGCCGTCCATGAACTTCTTCAACGACTCGTGGAGCATGGTGTGGAAGGTGATGTTGTGGACCCACTCCTCGCTTTGGGCCTTCGTCGGCAGCTCCCCGTAGAGGAGCAGATAGGCAACTTCGAGGTAGTTGGATTTCGCCGCGAGCTGCTCGATGGGATAGCCACGGTAGCGCAGGATGCCCTTGTCTCCGTCGATGAAGGTGATCCGGCTCTTGCACGCCGCCGTGTTCAGGAACGCCGGATCGTAGGTCATCAGGCCGAAGTCCTGCGGGTCGGTCTTGATCTGCCGCAGGTCGATCGCGCGGATCGTTCCGTCCGCGATCGGGAGGTCGTAGGACTTGCCCGTTCGCCGGTCGATGACCGTCAAAGCGTCCTTCTTTTCGGGAGTGGCAAGGCCGGTTTCCTTCTTTTCGACTTCTGTGACTGGCATCTAAGACTCCTTCTTTTTCCCGGGCGAGAAATCGATTATATGAGGGGGGGCAACGGCGCCCTGATGCATTTCCCTCAGCCGGGCGTCGCCCCAGGGGCCGAGTCCGGGCCAAAGTGCTTTCGCACCACGACAAGGAAGACCAGCATCGCGACCCAGGCCGCGGTCATTAATCCCAGGAAGGCCGGGCTCCCGACCACATTCAATCCCGACGACAGCCGAGCCTGGTCGGCCGAATAGCCCATCTGCCTCATCAGCTTCTCCATGTCCAGGCTGCGGAAGGTCAGAATGTTAGCCAGCCCGAGGACCTGAAACGCGATCAGTCCCCACCACGCCGCTCTCCTTCGCCGGAAGGTCGCCACCGCGAGAAGCGCCGAGACCGCGGCGAACAGAAGGATCACACCCGCGGCGGCCCAACCCGTCAAGACGACGCCGAAGATCGGCAGGGCGTGCATGGCCGGCAGAGAGAAGACGCAGGCGACGGCCCCGACCGCGAGCGCCACGACGATCCCAAGGATCGAGACCGGAACGCGATCCGTCCAGTCCGGGTTGGGGTTTCGCAGCTCTACCGTCCGCCGCACATCCTCCCGGCGGTAGAAGAGAATCAGAAGGGACGGAAGCAGGATGAGAAAGGCCGCGATCAAGAGCAGCGTGAAGACCATCGCACAGGTCAGCATTCCGGGAGGCGCGCCGGCGGATTGGCTCGAGAGCAGACCGGGAAGAAGCAGAGTCATCGCGAGAAACGCGAGAACTCCGACGGCGAGCCAGGTCCAGGCCAGGATCAAGGCGAGAGCACGGGCCCAACGGCGCGCCCGCATCGAGCCCACGCCGACGGCCACGAAAGCTGCCCCCAGGGAGAGGTAGAAGGCGACGTTGAAAACGACCCCACCCGCCGCGATGGGCGGCCCACCCGGAGAGGAGCGCGCGAGAACGAGCAGAGCGGCCGAGAGCAGCGCGACGAGCGCGCAGAGCGCCCCGGCCGCGATGAGAACCCAGCCGTAGACCGCGAGCGCCCGGCTGCGGTTCCAAGCTTCCGGAATCGTCGAGGGAGGACCGGGCTCGTCCATGCCTAGCAGGCTGCTGAGAAAGGGTGTGAGGCGGCGTTGCGAGCGCCGTGGGGTCGGATGCAAGGAGCCGCGACGAAGGCGATGCCTCTGCGCATCGGGGAGGAGCGGCGACGCCGCAGACGGCCCCGCGCGACTTTCGGCTGCGGCGGTCGCCTTGCGACCGGCAGCCGAGAGTTTTCAACAAGATCGGGGGCCTTTCCCCGGTAGCAAAACCTCTCGGCCGCCGTTCGCG
>JBKPDV010000109.1:0-17331 GCA_046728075.1 Acidobacteriota bacterium
CTCCGGGAGAGGGGAGGGGTGAGGGGCGTACTTCCAGCTCTGTTCTGCGTTCTGATTGGAGGGACCGGGCGGATTCGAACCGCCGACCTAGAGTTTAGGAAACTCTTGCTCTATCCACCTGAGCTACGGCCCCGCCTTGGAGGGAGGATTGTAGCGTCGGTTGAACGGGATAGGGGCCCTCCTCGTTTGACAGGACTCGGCCCGGTCCTGTAGACTAGTTTGCATTGCAAAGTACGAGGCGATCATGACAAGCGGCAATGCAACGAAACGTCTTCTCTGGCTGGCCCCCCTCGGCGCCCTTCTGTCGATTCCAGCGGTCCTGGTTCCCGCTGCAGGGCTTTTGGACATCGACCCCTCGAGCCCAATCCTTCATCCGGTTGTGGTTCTGGGAGGGCTCCTCGTTGCGTTAGTCTTAAACGCGATGGCCGTGTTGCGGCTCCACTTTCAGCAGGACGACGCCGGTTTCCTGGGATCCGTGCGGGTCCTTGCCCGGTGGCCGAACCTGGCGGTTCTCGTCGTCACATCCGTGCTCACGGCGGGCTTGTTCTGCTACGGGTTTCTGGAGAATTTTCGAATCGTGTCCCGGTAGGGCCCTCTCTTCCAGAGCTCGAAGAAGCCGGCATGAAAGCTGCTCCTCCTCCCAAGACCTCGCGGAGGAGGAAGCCGCGCGTGGAACCAAAAGACAGTCCCAATGAAACCAAATCGGTTCGGAGCTCGAAGTCGGCCAAGCCGACTCCCCCGGCCCCGGCTGAGTGGGTTCCAACGGAAGACGCATCGTCCCCGGCGAAGAAACCGCCGCGGCAGACGGCCTCGGCAAACCCCGTCTCGCCCGATGACCTGGTTGCGGATCAAGCGATGGGCTGGGACGACTCCTGGATTCCGCTGGTCTCGGCCTTCGCCGTCGGACTCGTGGCCGGATTGATCGCGGGGATTCTCGTCGCCCGGGACTAAAGGTCTCCGGGTCAGCCCGAGCTCTGTCTCGCGAATTCTCGGGCGGGGGCGGTCGCGGGGATCTCTTCGGGAACGCCGAGGTAGAAGCCCTGGCCGTAGGGGATGCCGAGCCGGCGGCATTCCTCGAGGTCCTGGGGCGTCTCGATCCCTTCGGCCACGCAAACGGCGTCGATGCGGCGAGCGAGGTTGACCAGCATCTCGACGACGTCGCGTTTGATCGTGTCCGTGGTCAGGCCCGTCACGAGGGTATTGGCGACCTTCAGGTATCCCGGGCGCAGCTCCGAGATCGACTGCAGGGAGGCATAACCGGACCCCGCGTCGTCGATCGCGATCCCGAATCCGCGTTCCCGCAGCGAGGAGAGCGCGTCCCGGAAGATCGGGATGTCGCGGATCGCAGACCGCTCCGTCACTTCCAGCACGATTTTCTGGGGCAGCGCCAGAAGGGTCTGCAACATGTCGCGCCGACCAGTCAGCGTCGTGATGGAGTCCGCCTCCACGTTGATGAAGAGACGCCCTCCGCCGCGGGCGGAGTAGCGCTTCGCGGCCGAGTTGATACACAACTGCTCCAGCTCCCAGGTGGCATCGTGATCTTCGGCAAACTGGAACAGGAGCTCCGGGCTCTCGAAGGCCGAGTCCGCCGGACCGCGCGTCAGGGCCTCGTGTCCGTAGATCTCCATCGTGTTCAAGTCGAAGATCGGCTGATAGACCGTCCGGACTCGACCCTTGTGGAGAATGTCGAGGAACGTCTCCCGCAGGATCGCCTGACGCTCCTCCTCTTTGCTCGTCGCGAGGACGATCGCCTGGCGCAGCGCGCGATAGACGAGACGCTCGACCCGCATCTGTGGATTGGAGTGGATGACGGAGTGCCCGACGAAAACTCCGATCCGTTTGTGGATCCGGGAGCCGAAGGCCTCGTCGAGCGTGGCGCGCAGGGATTCCTCCACCTGACGCGACTTGCGCTGGAGGCGGGCGAGCGCGTCCCCCTCGGAATCGAGCGTCGTAAACACGTAGAAGTCCGAGCCTCCCGTTCGGTTGACGGCCACGAAGTCCTCCGTCCCGAAGACGGTGCCGAGCATCCGCCGGAGAGCCTTGCCCGTCGCGCGCAGCAGGCTGTCGAAGACTTCCCAGCCGTAGGTCTCCTCGATGTGGCTGTACTGCTCGACGTCGACGAAGAGAACCCCGAGGTCCCGGTTGTCGAGCAGCCGGTCCCGCAGAGCGTCGATGATGACCGGCACCGTCGGAAGCTCCGTGACGGAGTCGAACAGGAGGTTCTTGAAGCGCATCTCGTCGGTGTCGGGGGGGATGAAGGGCGCCGGCTTCTCTCCGCGTTCCTCGAGCAGCTTGCGAACGGTCGAGAGCAGCTTCCGGCGCGTGAAGGGTTTGGTGATGTAGTCGTCGGCTCCCACCTGCATGCCGGTGATCAAGTCCCGGATCTCGCTCTTGACCGTCAGCATCGCTATCGGGATCTGACGCGTCTCCGGGGCGTTCTTCAGGGTGGTGCAGACTTCCCAGCCCGAAAGCTCCGGCATCATGACGTCTAAGAGAATCAGGTCGGGCTTGAACTCGCGCGCCGTCTCGATCCCCTCCCGGCCGGTGTGCGCCGTAAAGGCGGAATACCCGGCGGAGGCGAGGATCGTCTGAACGATCAACAGAATGTCTTCGTCGTCGTCGACGATGAGGATCTTTTCGGCGGGCATCGGCGTGTTTTTGCTCGATTGGTGAAGAAACGGCTTTTTTGGAGTCTGCCTATAGTAGCAGGACCGAGTGCACATTCCGGTGCGGCAGGCGCGAGCGGCCGCCTAACTTCTCGAGCTCGATGAAAAAAGAGATCCCGACCACCTTCGCCTTGAGCCTGTCCGCCAGCTGCCCGGCGGCCTCCGCCGTGCCGCCCGTCGCCAGGACGTCGTCCACGATCAGCACCCTCTCCCCAGGCTGGCAGGCGTCGCGATGGATCTCGAGGCTGTCCTTTCCGTATTCCAGGCCGTAGCCGACCCGGAGGCTCTCTCGAGGAAGCTTGCCGGGCTTTCGCAGCGGAACGAAGCCGACGTGGAGCTCCCGGGCGATGGCCGCCCCAAACATGAAGCCACGGGCCTCGATGCCCAGGACCTTCCCGGGGGGATCGTCGCAGAACGGGCGGGCCATCTCGCGGATCGCGGCCTGAAACGCGTCGGGAGATGCCAAGAGCGGCGTGATGTCGCGAAACAGGATCCCCGGCGAGGGAAAATCCGGGACGTCCCGAATGAAGCTCTTGAAGTCCGTCATCGCGTGATCTCGAAGGAGTGGAAGGCGCCGGGGCTGACATCTTCGACCGCCACTCCCGCTACGCGCGAGCCGAGCGGGCCTTTGCGAAGCCGGTCCAGGTAGCCGTCGACGGCGGCCTGTTCTCCCTCGACCATCGTCTCGACAGTGCCGTCGGGGCGGTTGCGCACCCAGCCTTTGACTCCCGCCTCGCGAGCGGCCCGCTCGGCAAAGAAGCGGAAACCCACGCCCTGAACCCGACCCGACACGACGGCCCTCCGCGCGATCATGGAAGCGCTCCGGGCCGTCCGAACTTGCCCACCAGGGGCACGAAGACGACTGCCTCCCCCTCTTCCTGCGCGAAATCCGTCTTGCGGCGGCGAACCACCCGCAGCCTCTGCCCCTCGGGAGGGCCCACGGGCACGACCAAACGGCCCCCCACCGCGAGCTGCGCGAGCAGCGGCTCCGGCACGTCCCCTGTCCCGGCGGTGACCAGGATGCGGTCGTAGGGGGCCGCGGCCGGGTACCCGTAGGTCCCGTCGAACGCCTTGACAGAGACGTTGTGGCAGCCCAGCGATCTCAACAGCGCCGCCGCCTTCCGGGCGAGCTCGTCGATGCGCTCGAGCGAATAGACCGTGCGCGCGAGACGCGAGAGCACCGCCGTCTGATAACCCGAGCCTGTGCCGATCTCGAGGACCTTGTGGTGTGGCTCGATGGACAGCCGCTGGCTCATCATTCCGACAACGAAGGGCTGAGAGATGGTCTGGCCATGCCCGATCGGGAGCGAGTGGTCGCCGTAAGCCTTCGACCGCACGGGCTCGGGAACGAAACGATGCCGCGGCACCCATCGCATCGCCTCAAGGACTCGAGGATCGTCGACGCCGCGCGGAACGACGAACCGCTCCAGCATCTCGAGCCGCTGGGCCTCTTCTCGGTTCGCTGACCCCTTTTGACTCGGGATGCGAGGCATTTCCTTCATTGTAAAGGGATTTGCTCGGAAGAAAGGAAGGAAATGGCTGGACAGGACGTTTATGATTGGCGCTTTGAAACCACTCGACGGAGGAATTTTGAGCCCACAAGAAACCACGGAACTGGCTCGGGTCTCGGGGCTGCCCGACGTGTCCCGGGAAGAGCTGAAGAAGTGGTATGGGGTCATGCAGCTCGGGCGGGTGCTCGATGACAAGGCTCCCAATTACTTGAAGCAGGGGCTCGGCTGGAGCTACCACGCCCCGTGCGCGGGTCATGACGCGATCCAGCTTGCCCTGGGCTTGACGTTCCGGACGGGGCGCGACTACCTCTTTCCCTACTACCGGGACCTGACGACCTGCCTCGCCGCCGGCCTGACGGCCGAGGAGATTCTCTTGAACGGCATGTCCAAGGCCACCGATGTGGCTTCGGGCGGCCGGCACATGTCTAACCACTTCGCCAAGCCGGAGATCGGGATTCAGAACGTGTCGTCCTGCGTCTCCAACCAGGCCCAGCACGCCGCCGGCCTCGCTCGAGCGATCAAGACCTACGGAAAGGACGCGATCGTTTTCTGTTCCGTCGGCGAGTCCTCGACTTCCGAGGGCTATTTCTTCGAAGCGATCAACGGCTCCTCTCACGAGCAGCTGCCGGTCGTTTTCGTCGTGCAGGACAACGGTTATGGCATCTCCGTTCCCAAGGCCGACCAGACGGCGAATCTCTATGCCTCCGACAACTTCACCGGGATCAAGAACGTCAAGATCATCCATTGCGACGGCCTGGACGTCTTCGACTCCTTCCGGGCGATGCGGGAGGCGGTGGAATATGTCCGCACCGGCGAGGGCTGCGCCATCGTGCACGCCGTCGTCGTCCGGATCCACTCGCACTCCAACTCCGATCGGCAGGAGCTTTACCGAACCCCCGAAGAGCTCGCGGCCGCGCGCGCGGCGGATCCCCTTCCCCGGTTTCGCCGCACGCTCCTGGAAAACGGATGGGTCACCGAGGAAGAGATCACCGCGATCGAGGCGCAGAACCAGCAGACCTACGACGCCGCGGCCGACCGTGCGAAGGCGGCGCCGGATCCCTCCCCCGAATCCATTTTCGAGTTCGTCGAGCCGGATCCCTGGGTGCCGGAGAAGTGGCCCGACGGAATTCCGGACGGCTCGGGCGAGCCGATGACGCTCGTCCAGGCGCTCAACACGACCCTGAAGGAAGAGTTCCGGCACAACCCGGACACCTTCATCTGGGGACAGGACGTCGCCTACAGGGACAAGGGAGGCGTCTTCAACGTCACGAAGGGAATGCAGCAGGAATTCGGCGCGCGGCGCGTCTTCAACGGTCCCCTCGCCGAGGACTTCATTCTCGGGACCTCGGACGGTTTCTCGCGCCTCGACGGAAAGATCCGAGTGGTGGTCGAGGGAGCGGAGTTCGCCGACTACTTCTGGCCGGCAGCCGAGCAGATGATCGAGATGTCCCACGAGTCCTGGCGCACGCGCGGCAAGTACGTGCCCAACGTCACGATCCGCCTCGCGTCGGGCGGATATATCGGCGGCGGGCTCTACCACTCTCAGAACATCGAGGGGTGGCTCACCACGCTGCCGGGTATCCGGATCGTCGTGCCCGCCTTCGCCGATGACGCGGCCGGTCTGCTGCGGACATCCATCCGCTCCCGCGGGATCACGCTGTACCTCGAGCCAAAATTCCTTTACAACAATCCGATGGCGCGGGCCAACGTCCCGCCGGAATTCGCTGTCCCTTTCGGGAAGGCTCGGACAAGGCGAGAAGGAAAAGACCTGACGATTTTCGCCTACGGAACCCCGGTCCACTTCGCGCTGGAGGCGGCCGCGGCGCTCGAAAAGGAAAACAAATCTGTCGAGGTGATCGATCTGCGGTCTCTGGTGCCTCTGGACCGCGAGACGATCCTCGCCTCGGTAAAGAAGACGAATCGGGTCCTGGTCGCTCACGAGGACAAGGTTCACGGAGGCTTCGGCGGTGAGATCGCCTCTCAAGTCCAGGAATCGGTCTTCGAGTACCTCGACGCCCCGATCGGCCGCGTCGGTTCGACTTTCACGCCCGTGGGTTTCAACCGGATTCTCGAGCGAGCCATCCTGCCGAACACCGAGAAGGTGCTCGAGGCGGCGCGAAAGGTGCTGAATTACTGACTTTGACTGAGGACGGAGGACCGAGGACCGAGGACTCGAGGGGCATCACCCAGGATGCGAATCGGCATCGCGGCGCCGGCCATTTGAGTCCTCAGTTCGCAGTCCTCAGTCCTCAGTCGATCTCACCAAACCGTGCTGCTCGATTCCCGCTACCACTTCCTCCAACACCTGCATCGTCCGGTAGTCGGTCAGGTCGAGGTGCAGGGGTGAGATCGAGATGAACTTGTTGGCGACGGCTCCGATGTCTGTCCCCTCTTCGATGTCGCCGGTCGGAATCGTCGCACCGATCCAGTAGTACGGCCGCCCGCGGGGATCCGTCTTCTCGATCACCGCTTCGCCATAGCGGCGCTTGCCCAATCGGACGACCTTGACGCCGCGCGGCTCTCCCGCTGGAACGTTGACGTTGACGAGCGTCCCGGCCGGAAGGGGTTTCTCGAGCAGCCGGCGCGCGAGTCTCTCTGCGAAGCGGGCCGCGGCGTCGAACGTGAACCCGGTCTCGATCTCCTGCGAGATCGCCACCGACGGGATTCCGATCAGCGTCCCCTCGAACGCGGCCGAGACCGTTCCGGAGTAGGTCACGTCGTCGCCGAGGTTCAATCCCAGGTTGATTCCCGAGACCAGGAGGTGCGGCCGCCGGTCCTTCAGGAGGTGCAGAACGCCCCAGTTGACACAATCGGTCGGCGTTCCGTCGACGGCCCAGCGATTCTCCCCGACGAGCTTTGCGCGCAGCGGGCTGTGCAGCGTCAGCGAGTGTCCGGCCGCGCTTCGCTCTTGGGCCGGTGCGACAGTGCAGACCTCGCCGACAGAGGAGAGAGCCATCGCGAGCCGCTCAATCCCTTCCGTGAAGATCCCGTCATCATTCGTGACGAGGATGCGCGGCCGATCCATCAACTCGCCCTGCCCGCAGAAGCCATCGGAAGATTGTAAGCGTTGCTCAGCCAGCCGCCGCGGTCGCTCCCGCAGCGCGTCGCGATGGCTATGCGAGACTTCGATCCGGCAGCGGCATGAGGAAAGTCAGAATGACGTAGGCGAGGATTCCGGGAAGGACTCCCGAGAGGACCGTCGCGACCACGTAGAGGACCCGCACGACGGTCGGGTCGACCTCGAGATACTCCGCAATGCCGCCGCAGACTCCCGCGATGACCTTGTGGGTACGGGACCGCATCAGTTTGCGAGGAGGAGCGGGGGGCGGAAGAGTAGTGCTCACGTTTCAACTCCTTCGTAGACGACTCGGTTTTTCTCCGTTTCATTGAGCGAGATCCGAACCAGGCGCGCCGGCTTCACGCGCGCCTCAAGCTGTTCCCAGATCCGTAGCGCGATGTTTTCGGCGGTCGGGTTGACGCCGGACAGGAAATCCACGTCGTAGTTCAAGTGCCGGCGGTCGAGACGCCGCACGACGTGCTCGTGAACCGAGCGCTTCAAGTCTCCGAAGTCCATGACGTATCCCGTCTCGGGATCGATCTCTCCCTCCACGGTCACCTCGAGCTCGTACGTGTGCCCGTGGCCATGGACGTTGTTGCACTTGTCGAAGACCCGGCGGTTGGTCTCCTCATCCCAGTCCTCGCGATGGAGGCGGTGAGCCGCCGAGAAGTGGGCCCCGGACACCAGTCGGACCTTCACGGGACGAAGCTTAGCAGGCGAGGCAGAGGCCGTGGCTATTCACCAGGCTCCCCTCCGGCTTCGCGGGCCAGCCCGCGGACGAGCGCGCGCTTGATCGCATACGCCAAAAAGAGAAGAACCAGAAGGACCGTCAGGCCGACGCTGCCTCGTCCGGCCCAACGAATCGCGGCTTCATAACCCTCGCCTGCGAAGTACCCGAGCAAACTGCAGCCGGTGCCCCAGGCGACGCCTCCGAGTATGTTCCAGAAGAGAAATCGACCGACGGATAGGCGCGCGGCGCCAGCTGCGGTCGGAACGACCGCTCGGAGAAAGGCTGTGGCCCGACCGAAAAAGACCGCCGGCCCGCCGCGCTTGTCCAGCCAGTCCCGGATTCGGGGCCACCTCTGCGGGAGATGCCGCTCGAGAAATCGAGAGCCGTACCTGCGGCCAATCGAGTATCCGATGAAGTCCCCGAGAATCGCGCCGCCCACCGCTGCCGCGATGACCTCGAGCAGCGGGACGGACCCGCGTGCAGCGAGCACGCCTCCGAGCACGACGGCGATCTCGCCAGGAATGACGAAACCGAAGAAGAGCGACGCCTCCGCGCAGGTGAGCAGGAACACCGCGCCCAGGGCGATCGGCCCGGGAATCGAGAAGAACAACTCGGTGAACCGCTCCATCCAGCCTCTGATTATCAGCTTTCGGTCAGGGCCCCGCCTCGCGGGCCCATTCAGGTGGCGTTATTTCAAAGGCTTGTTCATCGGGGTCCTTCTGGAGCGGCGGACAGCCCCTCCTCGAATGGACGCGGCTCCCGCTCGAGGAAAAGCTCGAGATCCCGCCGGGCGCGAACCGCCAGCGGATGGCGGGTTTTTTCGTAGGCCTCCGCCCGGCGAGCGAGAAGCGGGCGCTCCCAGGGCACGTTCGGCTCGACAGCCGACAGCGCTTGCGCGTACTTCTCGAAACTGACATAAGAGGCGGCCACGAGCAGCGCCGCGACCCGCTCCTCTTCGAGAAGACGCAGAGAAAAGGGTTGCGCGAGGGCTTCGTAGAGGCGCGGCGCCAGGCTCGGGTCCCGAGTGGCGATGTCGGCCGCCACGAGGAGGGATCGTTTCATGACGAACGGGAGCGGCCAGGGGTCCTCGCGATAGCGCTGATAGGTCAGCTCCAGGTCCCTCACCGCTTCCTGCAGATTCCCTTGCCGCCAATGATATCGCGCTCGCAGAGAAGCAGCCTCGGTGGGTTGAGAAGCGGTGAGCTTCTCGATCGATTCCTGGGCAGCCGGGTCCATCGCCTGGACGAGCGCCTCGGTCACCATAGTCAGCTCAGTGCCGGCATCGGGCGCCCTTCCTTCCGCGCGAAAGGGGGCCAGCACCGTGTCCAGGCGTCCCTGCAGGAAGCCGGCATAGGCGGCGGCCCGGGCGAGATCCTGCGGGTCCGCGTCCGCCTCCCGAACGGGAATCGAAGCCTCCGCCACAGTCGTCGCCTGCCGATTGCGCTCGGCGAGCTTCCAATAAATCTCTTCTCCGATGGGAAGCCGATTTTCTCCCCGCGCTGCCGCCAGCCGCCGGATTTCCTCGCTGTCGAAGAGCGCCGTCGAGCCGAGGGAGCGCGCGACGGCGAACTCGATCCGGTTGCGGTCGTCCGTGTTGAGCCGCCCCGCTTCCTGTGTCGCGATCGCCCGAGCGAGGCCCGGTCCGGCCAGGTAATGAGAGGCAAGCCCCTCGAGCCCGGTGACTCGCCACGCCTTCTCCATCGCCCCGCGAAAGGGCTCGGTCTCCAGCCGCGCGCGCAGGGCCGGTGCGGAGTAGGCAATGGGCTGGAGGGAGCCGACCAGGAGAAGGTCGTTTCGCTTGCCGCGAAATGTCTCGACGGAAGGGAACACGTCCGAGAGCGTCGCGTAGACCGTCCGGACCGTCTGGCCGTCGACCTCGTAGGCCTGAGTCCATTGGATGAAGAGACCGGCCGGCGTCAGACGGTCTCTCACGCTCCGATAGAACTCACGGGTGAAAAGGCTCGCGATGCCGGCGCGGTAGGGATTGGAGGGCTCCGAGAAGATCAAATCGTACTTCTCGCGAGAGGTGAGGAGGACCTCTCGCGCGTCCCCCAGGGTGATGCGAACTCGCGGATTCTCCATCGCCTTCGCATTGACCGCTGCGCACGCCCGCCCGACGTCCAGGACAGAGGGCTCGAGCTCGATGACGTCCACTCTTTCGATTCCGGGCACCTGCGCGAGCCAGCCGCCCGTCGAGCCGGTGCCGAGCCCGATGACCAGGGCGCGCCGGATGCCGGGTTGAAGAGCGGAGCCGAGCAGACCTCCCATCACCTGGGTGGCCGCGTCCATCCGAGAGTTCCCATCGATTTTTCCGTTGAGCGCGAAGGAGAATCCGTCGCTCGTGCGCAGCAGTCCGACGCTGCTCTCGACCCCTTCCGCCTGCCACTCGACCAGACGCCGGCGTTCGTTCAGAAAGTGAGTCACGACGTTGGGCGACGCTTTTTCCAGCTCCACGCGGCCCGCTCCGATCGGGCTGTGCCGCCAGGCCGCCGTTGGTCCTCGCGCGCAGGCGAGCGCGATTCCCGCAAGGGCGGCCAGCCACGAGGCCGCGCGCAACGGGCGCCGGGAGGGGGCGCGGCTCACGAACGCCGACAAGACCGCGAGTCCGGCCAGAAGAACACTGACCAGACGCCAGGTGCCCGGCGCCGACAGCAGCGGGAGCAGACCAAACCCTCCCGCGAGAGCGCCGAGAATGCCGCCCAGCGTGTTCGCCGCGTAAGCGAGGCCGACGTGCCTGCCCACTGACTCGCGCCCGCGCCCCAGAAGCGCGATCAGAATCGGAAACTGAATTCCGGCGACGAAGGCCGCGGGCAGAACGACAAGAGCCGTGACGGCCGTCCAGCTCGCGATGTAGCCGGCGAAGCCGAACGCGCCGAGCGAGCGGGACAGGATCGCGAGAAGAGCGACGAAGTCACCGAGCGCGAAGGGCACGGCGATGACCGCGGCTTCGATGCCGCAGGTCAGGCCGAGGGTAGTCAGAGTCGGCACCCGGTCGGAACGCCGGAGCGCGTATGCGGCACCGCCCAGTCCGATGCCGAGAAGCGCGACTGCGAGAATCAACCCGAAACTGTAAGTCGATCCGCCGAGAAGCGGCGCCAGCATGCGGTACCACACCAGCTCCATCAACATGAAAGCGAACCCCACGACGCCCGAAGCCACGAGAATGAATCGCGGCGCCGCCTCGGATTCCGTAACGCGCCGGGGTGTCCTCTCGCGGGGCGATTCCTTCTTCTCCTTCTTCGGGCTTTTCGGAGGAGCGGGTGCCGCTTCGCGCTCGCGCTCGCGCACGACGAGACGCGATCCCCACCAGGAAGCCAGAAGGCCGACCGCAATGTTGATGGCGCACGCGCTCCAGAGCGTCGCCCGCGTTCCGATCCTCTCGAGAAGCACGAAGTTGGCAAGCGAGGCGCCGGCAACCGCCCCGAGAGTATTCGTCCCGTACAACAACGCAACCCGCGTGCGGCTGGCGTCTTCGTCCGTCTCGACCGCGCGCGTCGCGGCCGGCAGCGTCCCGCCCATCAAGAACGTCGGGAGGCCCAGCACCAGCGCGGAGAGAACCAGCCGCACGAGAGTGCCGAAGAAGGCGCCAAGCGAGGTCGAGCCGCCGACGGCGATATAGCTGGCGCGGACGAGCCAGACCAGGCCGGGGCTGACGGCCGCGAGGCCTGCGATGGCGAGCTCGAGGCGTCCGTAGAACAGGAGAGGCTTCTCGATCGCGTCGACGCGCTGTCCGAGCAGCAGAGAGCCGAACCCCAGGCCGCCGAGAAAGATCGCGAGCACCGCGGATGTGGCCGGCGTCGAGGCTCCGAAGACGAGCCGCAGCTCGCGCAGCCAGGCGACTTGATAAACCAGTGCCGTCAGGCCCGAGCCGAAGAGAAGCAGAGCGACTCCCCCGACGCGCCGTGTCATGACGTGCGGACGATAGCCGACGAAGGCGTTGAAGTCGAAGCGCGACCGCCGTCCTGCCGGTGGGCTCGGCGGGTCCGTCATCGTTCACTGCGGCCAGTCCTCCGGCACCGTCCACCTGATCCTGGACGTGAGCGGTTATTTCCAGTGAGCGGAGTCGTTCCGTCGGCCTGACGAACACTTCCTCGTGTCATTGGCAGGCCAGGTCAAGAAGCGCGCGTCCACGACGATGATCTCGTCTTCCAGGCAGTGGGTCTGCTGCGGGGGCGCGTTCGGCGCGGACGAGAGAGTCACCTCGATCCGCTGGTCGATGCTGCCGGAATCACGGATCCGGCCGTCTGAGCCGGTACAGATCAAGACCCAATGTTGACCGTCCGTCCAGTAAAGATAAGGGAAGCCCCACGGATCGAATGCCGCCAGGCTGCGGCGATACTCGGCCGGAAGGCTCGAGAGACGATTGATGGTCGCGAAGAGACGACCGCCCGACCGGAACGTCTGAGGTATCGGGCCTGGGATACGAGTTCGTCTCGACGGCATGGGCCTGGAGCGCGGTGCTGATTGTCCGAAGCTCAGCGATGGCGCGCCGGACTCTCTCAGAATCGCTTTCGATCACTGTCTGAGGCTCGGGGGGCGCGACGACCTGGATGGCCACACAGGCTGCACAGCAGACGGCGCAGGCAAGAATGAGAGAGATGCGGACAACTTGTCCTCTTGCCATGCGGATATCTAGCCGGAGAGTTGTGGCGAAGTGAGGGCATCAATAGGGAAAAACCGTGGCGCAACGTTGAGCTGGTTCTAGCCCGCCAGACTCGCGGTCGTGGCGAGGGTTCTCCTAACGGCGATCGGTCGCGGTTGCCGGATCGGACGGCCGAGTGGCTTTCACCCAAGGATCGGAGAACCGCGCGTCGGCCAGAAACGCCTCGTCGGTCAGGCTCTCGAGGAAAGCAAGGAGATCTCGCTTTTCCTCCCTCGTGATCGTGAAGCCCGTGACGAATCGGCTCTGGCGGGATTCATGAGCCCCGCCCTTGGCATAGTGGTCGATCACAGCATCGAGCGTCGCGAAGCGGCCGTCGTGCATGTAGGGACCGGTTACGGCGACGTTGCGGAGCGTCGGGACGCGGAACCGGCCGCGATCAGACGGCCGCCGAGAAACCGTGAACAGACCTAGGTCCGCCTTTCCCGGAGCGGCCCGCAGGCCGTTGTTGACGAAGGCGGGCGCCGCGGGCGGGCCGCCTTCCCACACGACCGGGCCAGACAACGTGAAACTCTCATGGCACTTGCCGCAACGCAGACGGTCCGAGTGGAAGAGCTTCATGCCCCGCCAGGCGGCTTCGGAAAGGGCGCTCGAGTCGTCCCGCCAGACGAGACGATCGTAGGGCGAGTTGCCGGACAGGATCGTCCGCTCGAAACAGGCGATCGCCCTGCGAACGTTCGCGAGCGTGATCGGGTCGCGATCGGCCGGAAATGCCCGCGCAAAGCGGGCCTGGTAGACGGGCTCGGCCCGGAGTCTCGCGAGCACCTCCTTCTCGCGCCCGCGCAGACCCATCTCCACCGGATGTTGATTCGTCATCGGCACGAGCGCCTGATCCTCGAGAGCGCGCTTGCCGGGATCGGCCCAGGTGAGCGACGCCGAATACGCCACGTTGGCGAGGCTCATCGAGCTGCGCGGATGAATCTGCCCGGTCGAACCGAGCGCGTGCGCGCGCCCGTCGGTGAAGGCGCGCGCGGGTTGATGGCAGGACGAGCACGACTGCGTTCCGTTGCCGGAGAGCCGTCGATCGAAAAACAGGTGTCGCCCGAGAGCGACCTTCTCCTCCGACATCGGATTGTCCGCAGGGACCCGCGGTGCGGGAAACCCCGGCGGCAGGCTCCACTGCCATCCCGGGGCCCCGAGAATGACGACGCGCGCGAGGAGAAGGAGAGCGACGCTACCAGCGAGCATTCTTCGGCTTCAGCACCGAGGAAACCTGGGAAGCAAGCTGTTTTCGTTGCTCCGCCCATTTCGAGAACTCTTCCAGCTTCGAAGGTTCGATGCCCGACGGGTCGGCCTTCTTCTTCTCCAGCCACTTGTCGATGGCGGCGGCGAGCTCATCGGCGCGCGGACGGTCCATATTGAAAAGCATCATGTAAACGGACTTCACATCGTCGAGCTGATTCAGGGCGAGATAGGCCTCCGCGCGATACTCGATGGCGGGCGTGTAGTTGGGCTGGATCGCGAGCGCCTTGCCGTACGCCTCGAGCGAAGCCGGGTAGTTGCCGATCTTGCGATAGGCGTATCCCAGGTTGCCCCATGCCGCATAGTTGCCGGGGTTCTTCTTCGTGGCCTGGTCAAATTTCTTGATCGAGTCCTCGTGCTTGTCTTTGGCCTTGGCCAGCAGTTTTTCCTTCTTCCGAGCATCGTTCTCCGACTCGGCCTCCTTCTCGAGCTTTGCGGCCTTGTCCCGATAGGAGATGCCGTCGTTGTACAGAGCGTTCGCCTCCTGCTCCGGAGTCATCTGCTCGGCCGGCGCGGAAGGCAGAGAGGTTTTTCCACCAGAGCTCGATCCCGAGGAGAAAGCGGGAAGGATCAGAAGCAGGGCCAGAGCGAGGGCGAGAGGCAGCCCGTGCGCGCGGTTCTTTTTCATTTGGACCTCCTGGGCGCAACGCTAGCAGAAGACGACCCCCCGATATGTAAGGGATCGGTTAAGAGAACGTCTCCTCGATGAAGCTCGATTCCTGGCGGATCCCTGACCTCCGAGTCCGCGACGGCCGATATAGCATCGCTCGCGTCGCGAGAGAGGAGCTCTCATGAGGCGGTTTGCCCTCGTTTTCTCTGCGAGTCTCTCGATCTCCAGCGGTCTGACAGCCCAGGCGAGTCCCGCCGACTCCGTGCGCGAGTTCACGATCGATGACGCCTGGGGTCGCGACACGGTGCAGTTTCGAACGACGGCTCCGCTCGAGGACATCGTCGGGACGACCAACCAGGTCACCGGTCTGCTCAAGGCCGACCCCGCCAATCTCAAAGGCCCGGGCACCGCGGCCCGCATCGAAGTCTCTTTGACGTCTTTGAAGACCGGCATCGAGATGCGCGACGGTCATGTTGCCAAAGCGCTGGGCGCCGAGAAGAACCCGGCGGCTGTCTTCACGCTCGAGAAGATCAAGTCCGCCTCCTCCAACGCCCTGGAACCCAACGTCCCCGTTGACCTGACGGGAGAGGGTCTCTTCGAGCTCAAGGGCGCGCGCAAAAAGGTTGAGGTCACGGCGCATCTGACCTACGTCCCCAAGGGCGGGCCCTTCAACCAGATGCGGCCAGGAAACTTCGTCAAGGTGATTGCGGAATTCGACGTGAAGCTCGCCGACTTCGGCGTCGAACGGACCGGCGCCGTCCTGCCGCTTCAAGTCGGCGAAACGGCCCACGTGACGCTGACCGCACTAGCGAGCGACGCGAGCCCCGAGGAAGCAAAACAGTACCGTCAGACCGCTATCAAATACATGGGCGCCGCGCGAAAATAGCGGTCCCAACAAGTTTTCGGTCGGGACGCCGGGATTCGAACCGGGGATCGCCTTAACGCAAACCTGTACTGTCCCTAAGGAATTTGGCCACGGTGCACGGTGTCCGATCGCGCGCGCGGGGCGCCTCAAGCTGTCTTCCTGGTGTCACTTCAGCTCGAAGTGCGTTGGCGGCTTTGCCGCCATGCAGGCCGTGTCGAGCTCGCGCACGTTGGCGCGCGCGATGAACTGGCGAATGATGGCCTCCGCACATGGACCGTCCACCCCATGGCTGCCGTGAGGCGTCACCAGGTGCAGGCTGTTGGTCAGGCCTCTTGCGACCCGGTCTCCGAACTCCGGCGGCGTCACCGGATCTCTCTCCCCCGAGAAGAGCAGCGCGGGCACCGGTGAGTGCACCAGCTCATGCTCGTCGGCCGGAATCGCGCCCCGTGGCCAATCAATGCACACTCGCTTCTGCTCGCGGATGCGGTATTCGCCGAGCAGGGTTCCGGCAGCGAGCCGCGCCGCCGTTGCGTCGTCGATATACGGCACATCCTCGGCACAGGTGACCGAGAATGTCATTCCCCACGCAAGGAGTTGATCCATCGCCGCGCGGCGCTGGACGGCCAGCTCGACGAGCTGAACCATGTCTCCCTCGTACGCCCGATGCACGGCCAGCGGCACCTGTCCCGCCGTCGAGCCATACATCATGTAGCGGATCCCCTCGGCGATCAGGCCACGGCTCGGCGCGACCTCGACGGTGCCGCCGCTGCGCGGATCGGGGATGCGCACCTTGACGCCGCGATCAACGCGCTCGAAGACCGCTTGAAGTTCTTCGGGTAGATGCGGGAATGCAGCATGACAGACCGCGTCGGCGGCGCATTCGGCGAACAGCAGGTCGACGGCGCGCTTACCGGCGTACGCGTGGTGCAGCGGAGGGTGCTCATCGACCGGGAGCACTCCGTTCAGTACGACGCTGCGCACCGCTTCGGGATGGCGGCGCAAGAACACCTGAGCGGCGAGGCTCCCATAGGAGCCGCCGTAGAGATCGATTGTCCGGTAACCGAGCCAGGCTCGCACCTCGTCGATGTCGTCCATCGCGATCGGCGTGGTGTAAAGCGTCAGGTCCGCGACCTTCTCCAGCTCCCTCCGGCATGCGCGGACCGCTTCCAGCGCAAAGAGCTCGCCGGCCAGCAGACGCGGATCGGCCGCCTGCCCCGCTCCGTAGAATTTGCAGTTGAGAGGATTCGACTTGCCCGTGCCCCTCTGGTCGATCAGCACCACGTCACGGCGCTTGCGCAGCTCCGGATCGCCGCCAAACAGCACTGTCGCGCGCGTTCCCCCCGCACCTGGTCCGCCGTCGAGCCAAAAGATCGCATCGGGGGCGCGATCAGGGCCCAGCGCCGGCAGCACCACGAGATTGAGGTTGATCTTGCGCCCACGGCGTGCGGCGCGGTCCTCCCACACCGAGTAGCTGCCGCAGCGAACCTCTTCCTTAACTCCCTCCACGTGGCAGGGTTTCAGCGCATCTGCAGGTTTCGGGACGGCGGCAAGAGCCGAGAGGGTCCCGAGCAGCGGCAGCGCAAGAAGCACGCAGGGGACGACGGGAGCGGGCCTGGGCGCACTGACCGGACCGCCGCGCGCGTACGCCTTGCTCATCGTCGGTTAAGTCTGCAATCGTCCGCAGCCAGAGTCCATGACCACATCCGGATTTACGGCATGTCCACTCGAATTGGTTTTTGCTTGGTTTTGTTTGGTCGGGACGCCGGGATTCGAACCCGGGACCCCCTGAACCCCATTCAGGTACGCTACCAGACTGCGCCACGTCCCGACCGGAAAGCCCCCGCATTTCAACAGCTGACCCGGGCTCTGTCAAACATTTCGGCTCCGGGATGTGTCGGCGGTCACCGCGAAGCGCGCCGGGGTCTGTCAAAATCCCGTTCAAATTTCAAAATGGAGGAATCGATGAAGGAATCGTCCCTGGCACTGCTA
>JBKPDV010000110.1:0-17522 GCA_046728075.1 Acidobacteriota bacterium
GTTCCGGGCTGAGTGTGACCGGAGCTGGTGGGCGCGTTCGTCCTCTCTGCTCCCGGAGCGACGGCCTCGATTTTCTTTGCCAGGCCGAAGTCGAGGATCTTGACGTGCCCATCCCTCGTGAGGAACACGTTCTCGGGCTTCAGGTCTCGATGGACGACCCCCTTCTCGTGTGCCGCGGAGAGACCTCTGGCGACTTGCAGCGCGTAGTCCACTGCCTGCTTCTGGGAGATCGGGCCGTCATCGAGCTTCTCGCGCAGCGTCTCGCCTTCCAGAAGCTCGGTGACGGCATAGGCGACGCCGTCCTGGTTGCCGAAATCGTGAATCGCAAGAATGTTCGGATGAGAAAGCGCGGCGACAGCCTTCGCTTCCCGCTCGAATCGCGCGAGCGTGTCGGGATCGGCTGCGACGGACTGAGGGAGAACTTTGACCGCCACATCGCGATCCAGCTTCCTGTCGCGCGCCCGGTACACCTCTCCCATCCCGCCCGCGCCGATCGACGCGAGGATCTCGTAGGGGCCGAGGCGAGTCCCGGCGGAAAGTGTCATGAGATGCCGACGAAGGGGATTCTAAGCTGCGACGACGGGATCACAGACTGGAGCGGGAAACGCGGGTCGAACCCGCGACATTCACGTTGGCAAGAAGGGGCTCCGGTGGCTGGTTTCGCCGACTCAGAACAACTGCTCGCGGCGCGACGCGCCCGGTCCCAGGGGCGTCGCGACGCGGGAGCGAGAGCGAACGAAGGGACCAGGCTCGCGGTCGAGGGCCTTTGCCCAAGCCGCGAGCCGGTGCGCCGTGAGGCGCAGGTCCCGCAGTAAGCGGGAGCGACGTGTGGAGCGGGAAACGGGGGTCGAACCCGCGACATCCACCTTGGCAAGGTGGCGCTCTACCACTGAGCTATTCCCGCGCGGACGGTGAAGAATAGCGAAGGCGCCCGCCGGGGGTCAAGCGTGGACGAGCTCGGCCGAGGTGCCCCCGCAGTGGGCGCAGACGCGAATCGTGGTCCCACCGAACTTCTTCTCCGGAGCGCAGTCCTCGCAAAGAGGCCGTCCCGAGTCGCGGCACCGGAAGAAGGCGACCTTGTCGGTGTGCGACCGACAGACGGTCGGCGGATGCACGCGAGCCTCCCGGCGCATCAGGAACATGGAGTGCAGGAACTTCACGCTGCCCGCCGTCACCGGCTCCCCATCGTCGATTCGGATCCGGTCGTTCTCGAGGATTTCAGCGGTCCGGATGAGCTGCCGGATCGACCGGCGGTCGAAGACGTCGGTCTCGAAGCCCGGTTTCACGACGCGAAAACGGGTGTCGGCGGTCGGACCACCGGTCTCGTCGAGCGAGAGGGGCGGCGTCTCTTCTCGCGGAAGTGCCGTGTGTCTGTCCGTCGTGGGCCCCGCCGCGACGCCGACTCGCGCCTGCGCCTGCAACTTCGCGTAGACGCGCGCCTGGTCGCGGGAAGGGAAATCCATCGGCTGCTTGCAGTGAGGGCAAGGGAAGCGCGCCTGCACCGGCGGAATTTTCTCCAAGGGCGTTGAGAAATTGCCAGCGCAACTGGGGCAAGTGAATGTGTAGATCAGGTCCGAGTCGGCCAACATTTCTCCGAAAAAGAAGGAATATGGATTTTAACACGCGCCCATCAGCGTTCAACGACGCACCCGCGGGCGGGCGGGACCCTCGAACGCGCCGCGGAGGATCTCCACCTGAGGACGCCCTCCCTCATCCAGAATCGAGACGACATCGAATCGGCACGCCGCCCGCTCGGGCCGCTCGCGCTGGAGATAGGCCTCCGCCGCGCGGAAGATCCTTCGCTGTTTTTCTCCCGTCACGGCCTCGGCGGGAACCCCGAAGCCGACCCCGCGGCGTCCCTTCACCTCGATGAAGCAGAGCGTTTTCCCCTCCCGCGCCACGAAATCGATTTCGCCGACGCGGGTGACGAAGTTGCGCCGCAGGATCCGATATCCCGCCGCCTTCAGGTGTTTCTCCGCGAGCCGCTCCCACTGCTGGCCCACTCCGCGCTGGCCCGCCATACGCCGCGTACGCCTGAGACCCGAAAGAAGCCGGTTCAGCAGAGAGCGTAGAAACAAGGTCTGGTCTAAGGTCTAAGGTCTAAGGTCTAAGGTCTAAGGTCTAATATATCAAGTCTGACATAAGAGATGCGGCGCATGTCCACCTTAGACTTTAGACTTTAGACCTTAGACTTCCCTCCCCCATCGCCCTTCGCGCGAGCTCGATGACATCGAAAGGAGCGGTCGCCACACCGAGCTCCTCCTTAGCGTTGCCGATCATGACCATGCAGAAGGGACAGGAGACTCCGACGGCGCTCGTGCCCGCCTCCGCGATTTCCTTCATGCGGGTCTGGTTGATGCGGGAGCCGAGCTTCTCCTCCATCCACATCCGGCCGCCGCCGGCTCCGCAGCAGAGCCCTTTCTCGCGGGAACGCGAAAGCTCGCTCCGGCGAAGACCGGGGATGGAGTCGAGAATCCGGCGGGGCGCGTCGTACACGCCGTTGTAGCGGCCGAGATAACAGGGGTCGTGGAACGTGATCGTCTCGGGAATCGGCGTGTCGAGGTGGATGCGGCCCGCCGCGATCAGATCGGCCACGAGCTGCGATCCGTGCACGACCTCGTATTTGCCGCCGAAATCGCCGTACTCGTTTTTGAGGCAGTTCATGCAGTGAGGGCAGTTCGTCACGATCCTTCCCACACCGTAACGGTTCAGCGTTTCGACGTTCTGCTGGGCGAGCGTTTGAAAGAGATACTCATTGCCGAGACGTCGCGCCGAATCGCCCGTGCACGTCTCCTCGGTCCCCAGGATTGCGAACGAAACTCCCGCGGCTTCGAGAATCTCCACCAGGGCGCGAGAGACACGCTTGGCCCGGTCTTCGTAGGAGCCCGCGCAGCCGACCCAGAACAGGACGTCGATCGTTTTGCCCTGAGCCTCCGCCATCGTGATGACCGGCAGCTCTTTGGCCCAGTCGGCCCGCGAAGCGCCGGCCATCCCCCAGGGGTTGCCGTTGGTCTCCATTCCGCGGAACGCCGTCTGAACCTCCTTGGGAAACTCGGCGCGGTCGAGCACCAGGTAGCGCCGCATCTCGATGATCTTGTCCACCGCCGGAATGATGAAGACCGGGCACGCCGTCGTGCACCAGCCGCAGGTCGTGCAGGCCCACAGCGTTTCTTCCGAGATCCATCCCCCGATCAATTCCTTTCGAGGCGCAGTCGCCCCGTTTTCCCGTCCGGACGCCGCGGCCAGGATCTCAGGCGTCGCCTCGTAGACGGCGTCGCGCACGTCTCCGATGAAGATCTTGGGGTCGAGCGGCTTGCCGGTCAAAGCCGTCGGGCAGACGACCCGGCAGCGGCCGCACTCTGTGCACGTGTAGCCGTCCAGCATCGACTTCCAGGACAGCTGCTCGACTTTGGTGACTCCGAAATGCTCGGACTTCTCCAGATCGGGAGTCCCGAGCCTGCCCATCGGCTCGAGCTTCATGAGAAACACATTCGGGATGGCGGTGATGATGTGGAAGTGCTTCGAGTAGGGGAGGTAATTACCGAAGAACAGGATGTCGGTCAGGTGGGTCCACCATCCGCCGACATACAGCGCCGCGAGCGTCGCCGGGGCGAGTCCCGCAAAAAGACCGGCTACCGCTGCGACCGCCGGCGCCCAGGGACTGGCGAGCTCCGGCCGCAGGGCCACCTTCGCGCCTTCGGACACGAGGTCCGCCGAGATGAGCAGGGCGATCAGGAAGAGGATCAGCCAGGCGTCGAGCGTCAGGTCGAGGCGTTTGGGGCGCGCGAAGGCGCGGCGGAAGACGGCCATCGCGACGCCGAGCAGGACCAGGACCTCGAACACGTCCTTGACGAGGGTGTAGATCTCCCCCGCTCGGCCGCGCATCAGCTCGAAGCCGGGAATCAATCCCTCGGCGACCAGCGCGAGCGTCCGCACGGTCAGGACGACGAAGCCCGAAAACAGCAGGATGTGGAAGAAGCCGGCGTACGGATCGCGGAACATCCGCTTCTGCAGGAAGGCGTACTCAAAGGTCTTTCGTATGCGCAGGCCGATCCGGTCGAATCGGTTCTCGGGAGCTCCCGCCAGAAGGACGCGCACGCGCCGGCTCATCGAGCAGACGAACACGACGACAGCGAAGAGAACGAGAAGGCCGAAGACGACGCGGCCGTGGAGGCCGTAGATCAGGCGCTCGGTGGGAAGCGGGAGCACAAAGGGAACTCTAGCCGACGAGCTCTCAGCTGTCAGCTATCAGCTATCAGCTATCAGCTATCAGCCGATTCGAAGCTCCTCGTTCCGCGCCTGGCTGCCATCTGAAAGCTGTGAGCTGAAATCTACTCCGCTTTGGCGGCTCGCACGGCCTTCGCCACTTCCGGCACTATCTGAAAAATGTCTCCCGCGATCCCGTAGGTCGCGACCTTGAAGATAGGAGCCTCCGGATCTTTGTTGATCGCGACGATGACCTTGGAAGTTCCCATCCCCGCCAGATGCTGGATCGCTCCCGAGATGCCGCAGGCGACGTACAGCGTGGGCGAGACGACCTTTCCCGTCTGGCCGACCTGGTGCTGGTGGTCGATCCAGCCCGCGTCGACAACGGCGCGCGAGGCGCCGAGCGCGGCCCCGAGCGCCTGCTGCAGGTCGCGGATCAGCGGCCAGTTCTCCGGGCCCCGGATGCCGCGGCCGCCCGAGACGATGATGTCCGCCTCCGATACGTCGAGCTCCTTGGATTCGGAGGTCTCGACCTTGATCACCTTCGCGCGCGGCGCGATCTCTCCGAGCTCAAGCGTCTCGACGCGCGGCTCGGGCGCATCCTGGGCCTCCGCCGGAAAGACATTGGGACGTGTGGTCGCGATCTGGAGAGAAGCGTTGCCGCAGTCCACCTCGGCGCGCGCCTTGCCCGAGTAGACCGGACGCCAGCCCACGAGGCGATCCCCTTCGAGACGCAGGTCCATGAGGTCGGCCAGAACTGAAACATCGTGCCGGGCCGCAAACCGCGGCGCGACGTCTTTGCCCATCGCGGTGGCGGCGATCAGGACGGCGTTGGGGCTCTCCTTCCCGGCTGCGGCGTCGAGCGCCCCCACGTAACCCTTGTTGCTGTAGAGCGCCAGATCGTCCCGGTCGGCGACGTAGACGACTCCGGCGCCGTACTTCCCCAGGTCCTTGGCCAGACCCGCCACGCCCTTGCCCGGCAGCACCGCAGCCACGGGACCGCCGGCGAGCCGCCGCGCCAGCGAGAGCGCCTCGAGCGAAGCCTTGCGGATCTTGCCGTCGCGCTGTTCGATGAAAACGAGGAATTTCATAAGCAGTCAGTAGTCGGTAGTCCGTAGTCCGTAGTCGGTAGTGAAGACGGCGGGGCATCGCCCACCGACTATCGACTACCGACTACCCACTTCTTCAAATTACCTTCGCCTCTTCCCTCAACAACCGCACCAGCTCCTTCGCGGCCTTGACGGGATCGTCAGGCGGAATCATCACGCAGGCCTTGCGCGCGGGGGGAAGCTCGAGCTTGCGCCACCGCACCTTCGCGTTGGCCGGATCGGCTTCGGCCACGCCGAGTTCGGCCAGCTTCTTCTCCGCGATCGGCTTCTTCTTGGCGCCCATGATGCCCTTCAAGGAGGCGTAACGCGGCTCGTTCAGTCCCTTCTGAGCCGTGAGCACGGCGGGCAGGTGGCACTCGACCACTTCGTGCGCCCCTTCGATCTCCCGGTCGGCCGTGACCACTCCGTCTCCGATCTCGAGCTTCACGACGTTGCCCACATGCGGCACTCCGACGAGCTCGGCGACCATCGGGCCCACGAGTGATTCGTCGCCGCCGACTCCCTTCTGCCCAAACCAGAGAAAGTCGTAGGAACCCTGCTTCGCGACGGCCGCCACGGCCTTGGCCACGGCGAGCGCATCCAGGAATCGCGAGTCGCCCGAGTCGATCCAGATCGCGTCGTCCGCGCCGCGCGCCAGACACTCGCGCAGCCCCGTCTTGGCCCGCTCCGGGCCGACCGAGACGACGGTGACGTTGCCGGATCCTTTCGCCTCCTTGGTCTTGATCGCTTCTTCGAGGGCGTACTCATCGTAGGGAGACACGATCCACTTGACGTCCGCTTCGTCGATGGACTTTCCGTCGGAGCCGATCCGGATCTTCGTCTCCGTGTCGGGAACGTAGGCGACCGCAACGAGAGAGTTCAACTCATCCTCTTCAGAATCAGCGACCCATTCGTCCCCCCGAAGCCGAAGGAGTTATTGAGCGCGTAGCGGATCGGGGCCTGCCGGGCCTCGTTCGGCACGAAGTCCAGAGCGCACTCCGGGTCCGGGTTCTCGTAGTTGATGGTGGGAGGCATCGTCTGATGGTACACGGCAAGCGCGCAGATCGCGGTCTCGAGCCCTCCGGCGGCTCCCAGAAGATGCCCCGTCATCGACTTGGTCGAGGAGACGGCGAGCTTCTTCGCGTGATCGCGGAAGACCATCTGGATTGCCATCGCCTCCACCCGATCTCCCGACGGCGTCGACGTCCCATGCGCGTTGATGTAGTCGATCTGGTCCCTTTCGATGCCGGCGTCGGCGAGCGCGTTGCGCATGACGCGCGCCGGGCCGTCTCCGTCTTCCGAGGGCGCGGCGATGTGGTACGCGTCTCCCGACAAACCGTAGCCCACGAGCTCGGCGTAGATCCGCGCTCCGCGCCGGACTGCCGCGTCCATCTCCTCGAGAACGACCAGCCCCGCGCCTTCTCCGATCACGAAACCGTCGCGCTCGCGGTCCCAGGGGCGCGAAGCGCGCTCCGGCTCGTCGTTGCGGGTGGAGAGCGCGCGCATCACTGAGAACCCGCCTACCGCGAGCGGCGTGATCACCGCCTCGGTCCCGCCGGCGATCGCGGCATCCGCATCGCCATATTGAATCATCCGGTAGGCCTCGCCGATCGCGTGCGCGCCGGTCGTGCAGGCGGTCACGGTCGAGAGATTCGGCCCCTTCAAACCGTACCGGATCGAGATGTTCCCCGCGGCCTCGTTGACGATCAGTGCCGTGATGAAGAAGGGCGAGATCACCTTCGGGCTGCCTCCCGTCTCGACATACTCCTTCATGGTCTTTTCGATCACGGGAAGCCCGCCGATCCCCGAGCCCACGACGACGGCGACCCGTTCTCGGTTCGCGTCGTTGACGGGAAGGCCCGAGTCCTCCATCGCGAACTGCGCGGCCGCCATCGCGTAGTGGATGAAGGTGTCCATCTTCTTGATCTCTTTTTTCTCGATGTAACGGGAGGGGTCGAACCCTTTCACCTCCCCCGCGATACGGCTGCCGAAGCGCGAGGCATCGAAGCGGGTGATCGGGCCGACCCCGCTCTTTCCGGCCGTGAGCGCGCTCCAGTTCTCGGAGTTGCCAATGGCGAGCGGGGAGACTAAGCCCAGCCCCGTCACGGCCACGCGGCGGGAGCTGGAGGGACGGGGCATGCGAATCAGTTTTGCGAGGAGTGTTTCTCGATGTACTCGACGGCGTCCTTGACCTTCTGGATCTTCTCCGCGGCTTCATCCGGGATCTCGATGTTGAAGGCCTCCTCGAACGCCATCACGAGCTCGACGGTATCCAGAGAATCCGCGCCGAGGTCATCGACAAAGGAGGCCTCCGGGGTGACTTCGTTGGCGTCCACGCCGAGCTGCTCGACGATGATGCTCTTGACCTTTTCTTCCACGCTCATTCCGTTCCTCCACTTCGCTGGTTGAGGGCGGCCTATTCTTCCTTAGGAAGGCGAACGGCGCAAGGCGAAAGGCGAACGGCGAAAACGAGGGAGTTCTTCCACTTACGCCCTTCGCCGTTCGCCATACGCCCGGCGCACAGCGCCTAGATGTACAGCCCCCCCGACACATTGAGCACGTGCCCAGTCACGTAGGCCGCATCCTCGGAGGCGAGGTAGGCGACGGCGGCCGCGACGTCCTCGGGCGTCCCCAGCCTCGAAAGGGGAATCTGACCCGTCAGAGTCTCGCGGGCGTCCTCGGCCATCTTCTCCGTCATCGCGGTGGCGATGAAACCGGGCGCGACCGCGTTGCAGGTCACGTTGCGAGACGCCAGCTCCCGGGCGACGGACTTGGTCAGTCCGATGAGCCCGGCTTTCGAGGCCGCGTAATTGGCCTGGCCCGCGTTGCCCATCAAGCCTACGACGGAAGTGATGTTGACGATGCGCCCATAGCGCTTGCGCACCATGCTCTTGACGACCGTCTGGGTGAGGAGGAAAGCACCCGTCAGATTCGTCGAGAGAACCCGGTCCCAGGACTCCCTGGACATCCGCAGGATCAGATTGTCGTCGGTGACGCCGGCGTTGTTGACGAGCACATCGATCTGCCCTTCCTCGGCGAGCGCGCGCTTGACGCCGTTCTCGATCGAAGCGGGATCGGACAAATCGAGCGGGAGGGCGCTGGCGCGGCCGCCGGTGGCCGCGATCTCCGCGACGACCTTTCCGAGCGCCTCGACCGTTCGCGCCGCGGCTACGACGCGCGCCCCCTCGGACGCGAGCCGCCGGGCAATCGCTTCGCCGATGCCTCGGGAGGCGCCGGTAACTAAAGCAACTCTGCCATCGAAGCGGTTCATCTTGGAGTCCAAAGTCTAAGGTCTAAGGTCTAAGGTGCGGAGGAGTTTTGCTGTTGAACCTTAGACCTTAGACTTTAGACCTTAGACCTTCCCGGCTCATTTGGGCTTCTCGACCACATCGGGCAATTCCTTCGCCCAAAAATCGTAGATCGCCCTGGCCACGTCGGCGATCGCGAGAACCGAGGGGTGATCAGCGCTGGAGGCGCTGGTGATCGTGCTTCCATCGGTCAAGACGACCAGCACGAAGCGTCCCTTCTTCGTGCGGAGGATCCCGGAGTCGTTGCGCACGCCCCGCATGCTTCCGCTCTTGCCCGCCCAGAGAAACTCGCTCGGGAAGCGCCGCGCGATGCGAAGGCGCGTCGGATCCTTGTCGAGATACTCGAAGATTCGGCGGGACGATTCCGCGTCGAGCAGTCTGCCTTCGGCCACGCGCGCCATCCACTCGGCCACCTCGCCGGGAGTCACCGTTCCCAGGCGGAAGTTCGTCCAGGGGGATGGGTTGTCGTGCGCCGGCGCGAGGGAAGGGATAGTCGACAGAAGCCGGATCCGGTGAAAGCCGAGCGAATCCATTTGGGCATTGACGGCTTCGATCGTGAGGCGGCGGATCCAGGCATTGGTCGCGGTGTTGTCCGACGGGCCGATCATCAGAGTGATCAGGTCGTTCCAGGTCGGGTTCAGGCCGGGGTCCAGAATCTGAAGGGTGCCGGAGCCGTCCGCCTTCTCCTCTGCCGTCAGCGTCCAGCGGCTGGAAAGATCGATTTTCCCCTCCCGGACCTGCTCGACCGCTTCCGTGACGATCGCGATCTTGATGACGGAAGCAGACTCGAATTCGGCGTCCGCATTGCGCGCGTACGAGCGGCCGCTCTCCAGGTGCCGGGCGGCCACGCCGATCCGGCAGGCGCAGCGCCGGGAGGCGGCGTCCACGGCGAGATCGAGCGGCGACTTGCGGCCGGGGCCGGTGGTGGCGCAGGCGAAGGAGAAGAGCAGACCAACAACCAGGACACCCAATGACTTTTTTTGACTGAGGACTGAGGACCGAGGACTGAGGACTGAAGGGGCTGTGGCCTCCAGAAGACTTCTTATGGCGAAAGCCGCTCGAGTCCTCAGTCCGCAGTCCTCAGTCCTCAGTCGTCTCACGAAGGCCCTCCATAACTCTCCACCGCGATCCCCTTCTCTATTCTCCTGACCAGCCCCGTCAGAACGTTTCCCGGCCCAATCTCCAGCGCTCGATCCACCCCTTCGCGGGCGAGCGCGCGGACGGATTCGACCCACCGCACGGGAGAGTCGATCTGGCGGAGAAGCGCCTCGCGGAGCTCGTCGCCTCGAGCTCGCGGGATCGCGTCCAGGTTGGTCACGACCGGCCAGGCGGTATCGGAGAACCCCGCCTTCTCCAGCAGGGGCCGCATCCGGTCTCGGGCCGGAGCCATGAGAGCGCAGTGGAATGGGGCGGAGACGGGCAGCAGGATCGCCCGTTTGGCGCCGCGCGCGCGGCAGATCTCGGACGCCCGCTCGACCGCGCCGGCGTGGCCGGCGATGACCGTCTGCTCCGGCGAGTTGAAGTTGGCCGGCGCGACCACGTCTCCCTGCGCCGCCTCTTCACAGGCTCGGCCGACCTCTTCCGCCGTAAGTCCGAGGATCGCGGCCATCGCACCCACTCCCGGGCCCACGGCCTCCTGCATGAAGCCGCCCCGGGCCCGGACCAGCCGCAGCGCTTGCGCGAAGGCCAGACTCCCCGCGGCGACGTTGGCGGAGTACTCCCCCAGTGAGTGGCCGGCCGCGAACGCGGCGCCCTCGAGGCGCTGCGGCTGGCTCTCCTGCAGGTCCCTCCACGCCGCGATGGAATGCGCCAGGATGGCCGGCTGCGTATTGGCCGTGAGCCTGAGCTCTTCCTCCGGCCCCTCGAAGCACAGCCGCGAGAGAGAGAAGCCGAGCACGGCGTCCGCCTCCTCGAAGACCGCCCGCGCCGCCGCCGACTCCTCGTAAAGCTTCCGCCCCATGCCGACAAACTGCGAGCCCTGGCCGGGAAATAAGAGTGCCAGCTTCGACATCAGGCGCAGTCGGTTTTGGTCTAATGTCTAAAGTCTAAGGTCAAAGGTTCGAGCTGTTTTCGCACACCTTAGACTTTAGACCTTAGACCTTAGACCCATCGGCCCTACCACCTGATGAGCACCGACCCCCAGACGAGGCCGGCGCCGAACGCGGTCAGAAGCACCAGGTCTCCGGTGGAGATGAGCCCCTTCTGGAGGCACTCGTCGAGCGCGATCGGGATCGAGGCCGAAGAAGTGTTCCCGTAGCGGTCCACGTTCTTGTAGACCCGATCCGCTGGAAACTTCAGCCGTTCCCCCACGGCGTCGATGATCCGCTCGTTGGCCTGATGGGGAATGAAGATCTTGATCTCGTCCTTCTCGAACCCCTGCTCGCGCAGCAGGTCCGCTGTCACGTCCGCCATCGCCTTCACGGCGACCTTGAACGTCTCGTTCCCCTTCATCTTGATGTAGGGCAGTTTCTGCTCGATGGACTTCGGGTCGTTGGCGGGATGGTTGGAGCCGCCCCCCGGCATGCAGATGAAGTCGCTGTACTCGCCGTTGGACTTCATGCGGGAGCCGAGGATCCCGTGATCCCCCTTCGTCGCCTGCAGGACGACGGCGCCCGCGCCGTCCCCGAACAGAACGCAGGTGCCCCGGTCGGTCCAGTCCACGTAGCGGGTCAGGATCTCGCCCCCGATGACCAGCACGTTCTCCGACTTGCCCGATTGAATGAGGCCGTCGGCGAGGTGGAGGCTGTAGAGGAAGCCCACGCAGGCCGCGGCGATGTCCGAAGCGGCGGCCTTGGAAGCTCCGATGTTTCGCTGCACGAGACAGGCCGTCGCGGGAAAGGGCATGTCGCCCGAGATCGTCCCGACCAGGATCATGTCGAGGTCTTCGGCCTTGACGTGGGCCCGCTTCAACGCGAGCTCCGCCGCCTTCGTGCACAGGTCGGAGAACTTCTCCCCCTCCGAGACGACGTGGCGCTCTTTGATCCCTGTCCGGGTCGTGATCCATTCGTCGGACGTGTCGACGATCTTCTCGAGATCCTGGTTCGTCAGAAGCTTTTTCGGGACGGCGGAGCCCACGCCGGTAATGCGAGCGCGAATCATGCGCGCGCCTGAGCTTCTCGCTGGCGCAGATCGGCGAGCGAGGACTGGATCTTCTGCGCGATGTTCTGCCGCGAGAACTCGGCGGCGACGCGGATGGCGTTCTTGACGGCCTTGGCGCTCGAGCGGCCGTGGCAGATGATCACGCATCCCTTGGCCCCGAGCAGAGGGGCGCCGCCGTATTCGGAGTAGTCGAGCCGGGACTTGAAGCTTCGGAAGGCGGAGCGGGAAAGAAGGAAACCGACGGACGCCTGAAGCGTCTTCTTGATCTCCTCACGCAGGAGTTTTTCGACCATTTCCGCGAGCGCCTCGGAGACCTTCAGGATGACATTTCCCGTGAACCCGTCGGTCACGATCACGTCCACGGAGCCGTTGAAGACGTCGCGCCCCTCGACGTTGCCGATGAAGTTCAGACCGGTCTCTTTCAGGCTCTTGAAGGCTTCCTTCGTGCGGTCCGTCCCCTTCGAGTCCTCCTCGCCGATCGACATCAGGCCGATCGAGGGCGCGGGCTTTCCGAAGACCAGCTGCGCGTAGATCGAGCCCATGACGGCGAATTCCTTGAAGTGCTGGGTCTTGGCGTCGGGGTTGGCGCCCACGTCGAGCAGAAGGCAGTGGCCCGAGAGGTTGGGCAGGATCGCCGCCAGCGCGGGGCGATCGACTCCTTCGATGGTTCCGATGACCATCTTGGCCGAAACCATCGCCGCTCCGGTGTGGCCGGCCGAGACCAGTCCTTCCGCCCGCCCGTCCCGCACGCAGTTGGCCGCGACCCGGATCGAGGAGTTGCGCTTGCGGCGGATCGGTGAAGTCGCCGGCTCGTTCATGCCGACGACCTCGGACGCGTCCACGATCTCGATCTCTTTCCCGGCGTAACCCGAGTCCTGCAGGAGCGGTTCCAGCTCCTTGGCCCGGCCGATCAGGAGCGTGGAGATCCCCAACTCGCGGGCCGCCGCGATCGCGCCGTCCACGTTGACCTGCGGAGCATGATCTCCGCCCATCGCATCGACCGCGATGCGCATCTCTAGATCGCCTCCCGGGGGATCGCCACCGTGGCGGGAATTATAACGAGCGGCTCACGCCGCAGGCGAAAGGGGAATGGCGAAGGGCGAAGGGCGAATCTGGGTTGAGCGGGCCCGCGCCTTTCGCCATTCGCCGTACGCCCTTCGCCGGGACGCCAAAGGCGTCCCTACGCGTTGATCGTCTGCTTGCCCTTGTAGTAGCCGCAGTGCGGGCAGACGCGGTGCGGCAGCTTGGGCTCCTTGCAGTTGGGGCACTCGGACATCGGCGGCGCGGCCAGCGCGTCATGGGCGCGACGCCTGTCGCGGCGGGCCTTGCTGTGGCGTCTTTTGGGATTCGGCATGATCGAACCTGCTCTTTCTGGAAGAAGTGAGGAGATGTCAGTCAGCGGGGACTTTTCCGGCCTCCGGAGCCCGTCAGGGCCCGCAGGGCTTCCCACCGGGGATCGACGGCGTCCGTAACGCAGTTGCAGGCCTCGCGATTCCGATCGGCGCCGCACTGCGGGCAGAGACCGCGGCACTCGGGGCGGCAGAGCGGCTTCATGGGAACCGCCAGCTGGATGCGTTCTTCGACGATCGGAGCGACGGCCACCGCGGGCTCGTCATAAAAGTAGGCGTCGAGATCGGCTTTCTCGAGCTCCCGCTCGAGCGGAGCGAGCGCCGGCCGTGGATAGAGGACGAGCGAGAAGAGCTGATTCTCTGCAAACGGATAAGACACAAGGCAGCGGCTGCACTCGAGACGACCCGAATAGGCCAGCTGGCCTTCCAGTGAGAATCCGCCCTCGATCCGCTCGATCTCCCCTTCGAATCGGACAGGCGAGATCTCCAGCAGCGGCTCGCGCTCGAGCGCCGGGGCAGAGAAGGGGATCTCGAAGGCGAACGCAACCGGTTCGTCGAGGACTTTTTCCAGGGAAAGCACGTCTGGGTTCATTTTAGAACCCGCAATCCTAACAAGGACCTGCCCGGCGGTCAAAGTCCGAAGTCAGTAGTCGGTAGTCAGTAGTCGGTAGTTTCGGGAGCCTTTCCCCTACCGACTATCGACTACCGACTACCGACTGTTCCCTATCCCCATCGCTACAATGCGACTCGTGCTCAAAGTGGCCATCGATGCGCGCGCATTGCTTTCGCAGAAGACCGGAATCGGCACCTACACACGGGCGGTGGCGCAGGGGCTGGCGGAGATTTCCGGCATCGAGGTCGGTCTCTTTTCGCCGCGCCCCCTGCCGGAGGCGGCGCTCTCGGGACCCTGGAGCGTGCATGCGGACTCCCATCCCTCCGGGATGATCTGGACACAGACGACTCTCGCCCGCCGCTGCGCCGCCTGGAACGCGGACGTTCTTCTCGCCGCCCTGACCATCGGCCCCGTCCGAGGAGACCTGCCTCTGGTGTCCGTTGTCCATGATCTGACCCCCTGGACCAATCCGGAGTGGCATGCGGCGCGAACCCTCGTGGGTTTCGTCCCCCTCTGGGAGCGCACGGCGGAACGGGCGGCCCGGTTACTCTGCGTCTCGAAGTCGACTGCGACAGAACTCGAAAACCGATACCCGGAGACCTTGCCGCGGGTGCGAGTGGTTTTGAACGGTGTCGATTCGGAACTGACCCCGGCTCCCGAGGGACCCGCGGCCGAGACCACGCGGCGGCGCTTCGCGCACGGTTGCCGTTACGTCCTCTATCTCGGAACACTGGAACCTCGCAAGAACGTGGAGAGCCTCGTGGCCGCATGCGAACGGCTCTGGAGCGGGCGACGATCCCGTCCCGATCTGGTGCTGGCGGGCGGCGTCGGGTGGAAGACGTCCTCCCTGCACCGCCGCATCGCCCGCTCCCCCTTCCGGGACAAGATCCACCTGGCGGGCTATGCGGCGCGGGAGGTCGCGAGCGAGTTGTACCGGGCGGCGGAGGTTTTCGTCTTTCCCTCTCTGGCCGAAGGCTTCGGCCTCCCGCTGCTCGAGGCGATGGCCTGCGGCGTCCCTGTAGTCGCCTCCACCGCGCCAGCCCTCGTGGAGGTGGGCGGTGACGCCGCGCTCTACGCCGAGGCCACGGATGCAGGCGGGCTCGCACGCCAGATCGAGCGGGCGCTGGAGGACCGCCCGCTGGCCGATCGGCTCCGGCGCGCCGGTCTCGCGCGGGCTCGCACCTTCTCCTGGACGCGGGCCGCCGCCCAAACGGCAGCGGTGCTCCAGGAGGCGGCATGGGAGGCGCGGTGAGGACTCTTGCGCTCATCGGCGTCGACGCGCGCAAGCTCCGAGACTTCGGAATCGGAACCTATATCCGCCACCTCCTCGAGGCCATCGGCCGCCGGGAGGAATCTCGCCGGTACCGGTTTCGGATCTACGTCCGCAAAGCGGATCGGGAGGTGCTGACCGCGATGCCGGACCATTTCGAGATCGTCACCGAGGACTCTCCCGGCTACTCGCTGTCGGAGCTGACCCGGTTCGCCTGGCGTCTCTGGCGGGACCGCCTCGACCTCTTTCACGCCACCCACTACGTGCTGCCCCCTCTCTGGAAGAGCCGGGCAGTCGTCACGATCCACGACATCATTCACGTCCTGTATCCGCAATTCCTCCCGAGCCGCGGAGCCCACGTCTACGCGCGGCTGATGATTCGCCGGTCTCTCGATCGCGCCGATCGCATCATCACCGTTTCCTACAACAGCAAGAGAGACCTGACCGATTATTTCCGTGTCCCTTCGAGGCGAATCGAGGTGATCTACAACGGAGTGTCTCCTCTGTTTCGACACGACGTCTCGGCCGAGCAGCGCGAACAGGTCGCCCGGAAATACGGGCTTCCCGGTCCGTACCTGCTCTTTCTCGGCGGGGAGAAGCCGCACAAGAACGTCCAGAACGTGCTGCGCGCCTTCGCGCAGGCTCGCCGCAAACGGGACTTGCGTCACACACTCGTGCTGGCCGGCCCGATGCCGAAGAATCGAGCGAGACTGGACGCCCTGATCTCGGCACTGGACATCCAGACATCGGTCGTTGAGACCGGCGTCGTCGAGGAGCAGGACCTCCCCGGCCTCTACGCCGGCGCTGACGCCTTTCTCTATCCGACTCTCTACGAGGGGTTCGGACTCCCTGTCGTCGAAGCGATGGCCTGCGGGACGCCGGTCCTGACTTCCTCCACATCGGCACTGCAGGAGATCGCCGGCGGCTACGCCTATCTCGTCGATCCGATGGACGTGGACGCCATCACCGGCGGGATCGTCGTGCTGACGACCGACTCGAAGGTCCGGGAAGACTTTCGCGAGCTCGGCCGCAAGAGAGCGCTCGACTTCAACTGGGACAAGGCCGCCGAGAAGACGCTGGAAGTCTATGCCGCCGCCCTGGCGGGCGGCGGGCGAAAGGCGTAAGGCGAATGGCGAAAGGCGTTGCACCTACGATTGCAGTATTTCCTTCTTCTCTTCGCCCTTCGCCCTTCGCCCTTCGCCCTTCGCCGCATTCCCCATGAGAACCGCCGTCGTCCACGACTGGTTGAACGGGATGCGCGGCGGGGAGAAGGTCCTCGAGCAGATCCTGCCCCTCGTGCCGGATCCTACAATATTTACATTGTTTCACGTTCCGGGGTCCGTGTCGCCGGCGATCGAGCGGTACCCGATCCGCGTTTCCTCATGGAACCGCCTCCCCTTCGTTCGGCGGTACTACCGGAACCTGCTCCCCCTCTTCCCGGCCGCCGTCGAGGCGTTTGACCTCTCCGGCTTCGATCTCGTCGTCTCCTCCTCCCACTGCGTGGCCAAAGGAGCCGTGGCGCCACCCGGCGTCCCGCACCTCTGCTACTGCCACACGCCCGTGCGCTATGCCTACGAGCAGTTCGAGCTCTACTTTCCGAGAGGCCGGACGCGCTTGCGCGCCTGGAAGTCCCTCGCGATCGCCCGGTTGCGCGCCTGGGATCAGGCCACGGCCGGCCGCCCGTCGCGTTACCTGGCCAACTCGAACGCGGTCGCGGGCCGGATCCGGAAACATTACGGGCGGGAGGCGACGGTCCTGCCCCCTCCGGCCGACGTCGAGTTCTTCACGCCCGGTGCCTCCGCTCGAGGCGACTTCCTGCTCGCGGTGGGCGCGGTCGTTCCGTACAAACGCTTCGAGGACGCGATCCTCGCGGCGAGCCGGCTTGCGCGGCCGCTCGTTCTGGTCGGACGCGGCCCGGAGGAGCGCCGTCTCCGCGAACTCGCCGGGCCCTCCGTAAGAATCCTCGTGGACGTGCCGGGCGAGCAGTTGCGGGACCTTTACCGCTCCTGCGCCTTCTTCGTTCAACCCGGCGAGGAAGACTTCGGTATCGCCGCGGCCGAGGCTCTGGCCTGCGGGGCGCCTGTCGTTGCGCTTTCCCGCGGAGGAATCCTGGACATGGTGACCGACGGCGTCGAGGGAGCTCTCTACGACACGCCGGGCCCTCAGCCCCTGGCCGAGGCGGTCGAACGCGCCGCGGCCATGCGCTTCGACTACAATCGCCTGCGCTCGACAGCGTTGCGGTTCTCACCCGAGCGATTCCGGGAAGGATTCCGCACCGCGATCGAGGAGAGTCTGCGATGAAAATGCTCGAACCGACAGCCGAGGCTTCCGGCCCGGCGCATCACGTCTCCCGTCTCACGCGGTCTGGCTTTGCTCGGCCCGGCTCTGCCGCGCCTCGCAGCTCGCGAGGCCAGCCTCGCGAGACGCCCCGAAGCCGCCGCAGGCAGCCTGGCTTTGCTCGGCCCGGCTCTGCCGCGCCTCGCAGCTCGCGAGGCCAGCCTCGCGAGACGCCCCGAAGCCGCCGCAGGCGCTCCGCCTCCCGTCCCGCATGATCCGCACGCGTCGAATCGCCCTTCTCTTCCTCGTGTC
>JBKPDV010000111.1:0-14502 GCA_046728075.1 Acidobacteriota bacterium
GCTCGCCGGAGCGCTTGCCTACAAGGAAGCCATGGAGAAGGCGAAAGCGACGCTCTTAGAGCCGATCATGACCGTCGAGGTTTCCGCGCCCAACGAATACGTCGGGGATCTGATGGGAGATCTCTCTTCCCGCCGCGGGCATGTGCAGGGCATGGATACGGCCGCCGACGACCTGACTCTCATCCGAGCCCAGGTCCCGATGGCGGAGATGCTGACTTATGGGGCGCAGCTGCGCTCGATCACACAGGGACGAGGCTCCTTCCACATGGAGTTCTCTCACTACGCCGAGGTCCCGCACGGCATTCAGGACAAGGTCATCGCTCAGGCGAAGGGGCCGAAGCACGCCGCAGAGGGTTAGGGCGACTGTCGCCGGTCGAGTGTAACAATATCCATATTGTACTCTCGAACGCAGCGTGAACGCCGGGAACGCGCGTGAACGCCGAGAAGTAAAGTGTGAACGGGTGAACTGAACGAAAACCTGGGATTCGGGCCTACTTCAAACTTCGTACTCCACTTCGCGGCGTTCCCGCTGCGTTCCCGGCGTTCACGCTGCGTTCTCTAGAGGTCCCTCCCCGCCTCCTCATCCAGCAGCCAGAGAAGGGTGCCGCGCCGGGGACGGATTCGGGCGGCCGGTAGCTTCCGCCAGCCGGGCTCGCGCTTCAGGATGCAGTTGACCGCCGCTCGCTTCTCTTCACCAGCGGCGAGGAAAACCACCCGGCGCGCTGCGTTCAAGAGCCGATAGGTCGAGGTCAGTCGCCACTCGCGAAACTTTGGCACGTAGTTGGCGACGACGAGCCGGCCCCGTTCCTCCAGAGCCTTCGTTCCCGGAAAGAGGGACGCCGTGTGGCCGTCCGGCCCGAGCCCGAGAAAAACCAGATCGAACCGCGGCCCCGAGCGCGATCGCGCGAACTCGCAAGCGAGCGTCCGTGCGTAATCGGCCGCCGCGGCCGGCGGATCCGCTTCTCCCCGCATCCGGAAGATGTGGTCGGAGGGGATTCGCAGCGGGTCGAAAAGCGTCTCGCGCGCCATGCGGAAGTTCGATCGCTCGTGATCCGGAGGGACACATCGCTCGTCTCCGAAAAAGAATCGGATCCGCTCCCATGCGATCCGAGTCCGATACGGCTTTGCGGCGAGCCTCTCGTGCAGGGAGCGCGGAGTCGATCCTCCGGACAGAGCGACTCGCAAGACGACCCGATCCCGCAGGGCGTCGGAAACGGCGTGGTCGAACTCCCGAGCGGCTTCTTCGGCGAGGCTGTCGAGCCCCGGCAGAACGCGGGCCTCGAAGCGAGCCGGCGCCTCGCGGGGCAAGCTGGACCCACGACGCCCGAACACCTCGGCCGTCCCGCCTAAGTCCTTCCTTCCAAGGTCCTCCAGCGCCGGCCGTCGCGCTCGAGAAACTTGTCGGCGGCCTCGGGTCCCCAGGTCCCCGCCGCGTAGTTGGGAAAGTCGGTCGGCGGCCGGGACTGCCAGGCCTGGAGCAGAGGAGTGACGACGCGCCACGCGTGCTCGACCTCGTCTCCGCGCGTGAAGAGGGTCTGGTCGCCGTGGGTCACGTCGAGCAGCAGGCGCTCGTACCCCCCCTGGATCGGCGCGCCCAGCTGCGAATAGAGGAAATCCATGTAGACCGACTGCACTTGCAGAATCGTGCCCGGGATCTTCGCCTCGAACTTGATCGACACGCCCTCGTCCGGCTGGATCCGCATCCGGAGCACGTTGGGATTGAGCGCCCCCGCCTGTTTGGAGAAGAGCGGGTGAGGCACGCGTTTGAACTCGATGGCGATCTCGGAGATCCGCGACGCGAGCCGCTTTCCCGATCGAACATAAAAAGGCACGCCCGCCCACCGCCAATTGTCGATCGCGAACTTCACGGCGGCGTACGTCGGCGTCGTGGAGTTCGGGTTGACCTTTTCCTCCTGGCGGTATCCGGGCACGGTCTTGCCGCCCACCACGCCCGGGCCATACTGGCCGCGTACCGCCCAATCGTCGATCGAGTCCTCGGCGAACGGTCGGATCGACTGCAGGACCTTGACCTTCTCCGCGCGCACGGCATCGGCTTCGAACATCACCGGAGGCTCCATGGCGGTCAGGCAAAGCAGCTGCAGGAGATGGTTTTGAAACATGTCGCGGATCACGCCGGCCTGTTCGTAGAAGCCCGCCCGATGTCCGACGCCGACCGATTCGGCAACCGCGATCTGCACGTGGTCGACGTAGCGGTTGTTCCAGAGCGGCTCGAAGATGCCGTTGGCGAACCGCAGAACGAAGATGTTCTGGACCGTCTCCTTGCCGAGGTAATGGTCGATTCGATAGATCTGCCTCTCGGCAAAGACGCTGCGAAGATCCTCGTTCAACTGGCGGCCCGATTCCAGATCGCGGCCGAAGGGTTTTTCGACCACGACGCGAGCCCAACCCGTCTCCGGCCGGGCCAGACCCTGGTCTCCCAGAAATTTCACGATGGTCGGATCCGCCTCGGGGGGCGTCGCAAAGTAGAAAATCCGGTTGCGGGGGCCTGCGTGCTTGGCCTCGATTTCTTCGAGCACCTGCTTGAGCTTCTGGTACAGCGCGGGGTCCTCGAACGCTCCGGCAATGTAGCGCACGGTCTCGGGCATGTTCCCGGGCCGTCCCTGGGTCGGCGGAGTGAACTCCTGTGCTCCCCCGTCGAGATAGGCCCGGAACTCCTTGTCGGACATCGGCGAGCGGGCAAGTCCGATGATCGCGAAATCGGGGGAGATTGCCCCGTCCCGGGCGAGATGCGCGAGCGCCGGAGCGAGAAGCCGCCGCGTCAGGTCTCCGGAGGCCCCGAAGATCACGAGCGTGAACGGAGGACGAAGCTTCTCTTCCCCGGAGAGGGCCGTTTCTGCTTCGGGCGCTTCCAAGACTGCCGATGGGCTCATTTGGTCCTCACCGCGTGGCCGCCGAACTGATTGCGAAGGGCGGCGTTCACCTTGGCCGCGAAGGACTCCGGCTGACGCGAAGCGAACCGCGCGAAGAGGGCCCCGGCCAGCCCCGGCATCGGAACCGCGCGATCGATCGCCTCCTGGAGGGTCCAGCGGCCCTCCCCCGAGTCTTCCACGTACCCTTTGATTCCTTCCAAGCCGGGATTCTCGTGAAACGCCAGAACGAGCAGGTCCAGGAGCCAGGAACGAACCACCGAGGCGTGCGTCCACAATTCCGATATCTGATCGAGCTTCAGATGGTAGTCGCTCCTGGCCAGAAGTTCGAAACCTTCGGCGTACCCCTGCATGAGCGAGTACTCGATCGCGTTGTGGACCATCTTGACGTAGTGCCCCGCGCCCGGTCCCCCGACGTGGGCGTAACCATCAGGAGGCGCGAGCGTGCGGAACGCGGGTTCGACAAGACGGACGAACTTCTCTTCTCCGCCGACCATCAGGCAGTAGCCGTTCTCGAGCCCCCAGACCCCGCCGGAGGTACCCGCATCGGCGAATCCGATCCCCTGGCCGGCGAGGTCCCGGGCGCGCGAGGCGGAGTCCGAGAAGCGGGAGTTCCCGCCGTCGATCAGGACGTCCCCCGCGGCCATCAAGCCCCGAAGCTTTGCGATCGCGTCGTCGACCGGCTTTCCCGCGGGAATCATGAGCCACACGACCCGGGGCGGCGAGAGCTTGCCCACGACCTCTTCGAGCGAGTGCGCGCCGATGGCACCGTGCGACTCTGCCTGCGCGACCGTCTCCGCGCTCCGCGCGAACGCCACGACTTCGTGACCGCCGCCGACGAGTCTCTGCACCATATTGGCGCCCATCTTCCCGAGGCCGACGAAACCGAGTCGCATGGAGACTCCGAAGAGAAAGTCGACAGTCGACAGTCAACAGTCGACAGGTGGAATCACGATCCGGCGCCCACAGCGCGACGCACGGCTGCTTCGAGATCGCCGAGACCCTTGGACAGATCGTCCAGGTGCACGCGCATCGCCCGCCGTCCCCGGGCCTTGAGCGCCGCGAGATCTCCCGCGGCCTGAGCAGCAATGACCTGGCCGAAGGTGTAAGGCTTTCCGGGAATCGGGACGTCCTCCCGCGGCGAATCCGTGATCTGCAAGAACACCCCGGTGGCCGGCCCTCCCTTGTGGAGCTGCCCGGTCGAGTGGAGAAAGCGCGGCCCGAATCCCACCGTCGTCGCGACCTTTTTCGCATCTCTCACCGCGAGCCGAATCCGGTTCAACTTCACTTCGTTTTCCTCCGTCGAGGGGATGTAGGCCGTGATCGCGAAGTAATCCCCCGTCTTGATCGAGTCGAGAAGCGACTTCAATGCGCTTTCATCCACTGTCGACTGTCGACTGTCGACTGTTGACTCCGCCTTCCCGCCCAGGATCTCATTCGTCCTGTCCTTGGCCTCCTGCACGTTGGGTTGATCGAAGGGATTGATCCCGAGGACCTTTCCGGCGATCGCCGTCGCGAACTCCCAGCGAAACATTTCCGCTCCGAGGTCGAGCGCGTCGGAGACCTCATAGGAAGCGGTGGGATGACCCGCCTGGCCGAGCGGGCGCATCGCGCCGACCAGGCTCGTGTCGCCCGGCCGCGTGACCCCCACGAAGAAACGGTCGGGGCCGTAAACGGCAGGGGCCCCGAGCGTCTCCCCCTCCACGGGCAGAATTCCAGTCCCCTCTTTTCCCGTGCTCTCGGCGATCAACTGCTCGATCCACATGCCGAAACGGGTAACCGGGGCGCCCGTCGCGAAGGTTGTCTTATTCCGGCCTTCCCGGGCGAGCCCTCCCAGGGCGGCGCCGAGCTGGACGCCCGGGTTCTCCGCGAGATCGCTCCGGCACTGCTTGGCCATCGCCGCGGCGCGGCGCAGCAGTTCTCCGACGTCGATGCCGGCAAAGGCCGCCGGCACGATCCCGAAGTTCGAGAGCGCCGAATAGCGCCCACCGATTCGCGGGTCTCCGGGAAAAATCCTCCGCACGCGCCGGTTTTTCGCTTCTTTTTCCAGGGCAGAGCCGGGATCCGTTATCACAACGAACCGCTCGCCGGCTCGGTCGTGGAGCACCTGCCGGACCCGCTCGAAGAAGGTGTCGAAAAAGATGTTGGGCTCGAGCGTCGAACCGGACTTGGAGGAGACGATGAAGATCGTGCGGTCGACCTTCTCCGCCCCGACCGCCGCCACCATGGCCGGGTGGGTCGAGTCGAGAATCTCGAGCCTGGGAAAACCGGCGCGGTGCGGAAATGACTCGGAAAAAACGAGCGGCGCGAGGCTCGACCCGCCCATGCCGAGCACCACGGCGCGGTCGGTGTCCCCGAGAGTCTGCGCGACGAAGGCCTCGAGCCCCCGCACTGTGGGCGCCATCCGGTCGGCGATCGTCAGCCAGCCGAGCGCGCCCTCGATCGTGCGGCGGTGCGCGTCTTCCTCTTTCCAGAAAGAGGCGTCCTCCGCCCAGACGCGCTCGACGGCGCGGTCCCGGGCAAGCTGCTCGAGCGCTGTTCGGTAGGCGCTCTGGGAGGAACGCAGGTCGAGGCTCAGGCGACCCTCATCGCCTTCTCCTTCTTCTCGAGCGCCTTCATCAGGCCGTCGAAGGAGTCGGAGAACTTCTTGACCCCCTCGTCCTCGAGCTCCCGGAAGATCTGCTTTTCATCGAGACCTGCCTCCGCGAGCCCTCGGAAAGTGGCCCGCGCGCCGTCCAGGTCGTCGTGGATGCGCACCTTCGGCTGTCCCTTCTGGCGGTAGACCTCGAGCGTCTCGGGCGGCATCGTATCGACGGTCTCGGGCGCGATGAGCGCCTCGACGTAGTAGAGCTCGGGGTAGGCGGGATCTTTCGTCGACGTGGAAGCCCAGAGGGGCCGTTGCGTTCGCACACCCTTGGCCTTCAGAGCCGCAAATCGGGGGCCTCCCAGCGTTTCTTCCCACGCCACATACGCGAGGCGGGCGTTGGCGATCGCGAGCTTGCCCCGCAGCTCTTTCGCGCGGCGGCGCCGGTCCTCGGAGGTCGCCGGGTCTTTCAGGACGGTGTCGATCTTCTTGTCCGCATTGGTGTCGACTCGGCTGACGAAGAAGCTCGCAACGGAGCGGATCTTCTCCACGGGGAGCCCCGACCTCACCCGCTGCTCCATGGCGGAGAGGAACGCCTCCATCACCTCGCGGTAGCGATCAACCGAAAACAGGAGCGTGATGTTGATGTTGATGCCCTCCGCCAGACACGCGCGGATCGCCGGCACGCCTTCCCTGGTTCCCGGGATCTTGACCATGACGTTTGGCCGCTCGCACTGCTTCCAGAGCGACCGCGCCTGAGCGATCGTCGCGTCGGTGTCGTGCGCCAGCTGGGGCGCGACCTCGATCGAGACAAACCCGTCGTCGCCGCCCGTCTCGGCGTGGACGCCGCGGAACACGTCGGCGGCACGCCGGACGTCCTCGACCGCGAGCCGCTCGAAGACACGCGCCGTCTCGTTGCCCTCCTGAGCGAATCGCCGGATGTCCTCGTCGTAGAGGTCCGTTTCCGCGATCGCCTTCTGGAAGATCGTCGGATTGGAGGTCATGCCGGCCAGGCCGTCCTCGCGGATCAGCCGCTCCAGCTTGTCGGTCGTATAGATGTCTCGGCGGATGTAGTCGTACCAGACGCTCTGCCCGAGCTTGCGGAGCATCTTCAATGGATTTTCGCTCATGACGCACCCCTTTCGGAAAAGGCGCCCCGAAGGGCATCCTGCTCGATCTGGCGGATTTTTCCCAGGCGGCGGACGTGCCGCTCGGCTCCGGAAAACCTGGCCGCGAGGAACGCGTAGAGAACCTCCGCGGCCAGGGAGGGACCGATGACGCGTGCGCCCAGGCACAGCACGTTCATCTCATCGTCCTCGACTCCCTGTCGCGCCGAGAACGTGTCGTGGCAAAGGGCCGCACGGATCCCGGGCACCTTGCTCGCGGCGACCGAAGCGCCGACGCCGCTGCCGCAGACGATGATCCCACGCTCGCTGCGTCCGGAGACAACGGCGACCGCGACCTTGCGAGCAAAGTCAGGATAGTCGGAGGGTTGTGTGTCGTAGGCTCCGACATCATCCACCTGGTGACCCAGCCGCGACAGAAGCGGGATGATCTCTTTCTTCAACGGAAACCCCGCGTGATCGCACCCGATGGCAATTTTCACTTCTCGAGTCCTACTCTGCGAAGCAGCGCTTCGCTGCGAAGCATGTGTCCCCCGTCTCCCGCCCGCAGGCTCACAGCAACGCCTTCGCCCGCTTCACGACATTTTCGACGGAGAAGCCCAGCTCCCTCAAGACGACCTCGCCCGGCGCCGAGGCGCCGTACCGGTCCAGGGAAACCGAGTCTCCCCCGTCGCCGACGTAGCGCTTCCAGCCCAGAGAGGCGCCGGCTTCGATGGCGAGGCGCGCGCGGACCCCCGGCGGGATGACCGACTCGCGGTACTCGCGCGGCTGCCGGTCGAAAAGGGCCCAGGAGGGCATCGAAACAACCCGCGTCGGGATCCCCTCCCCCTCCAGCTTCTCCCGGGCGTCGACCGCCAGGAAGAGTTCCGAGCCGCTCGCGATCAGGATCAACTCCGCCGGCGTCTTCGAGGCTTCTGCCAGGACATACGCCCCCTGGCGAACCCCTCCCGACGAGCGGAGCTTTTCGCGATCCTGAACGGGAAGTTTCTGGCGAGAGAGGACCAGGCCAACCGGGCCCTCCTTGTGCTCCATGGTGACTTTCCAGGCTTCCACGGTCTCGTTGGCGTCTCCGGGGCGGATCTCCGTAAAGCCGGGCATCGCGCGCAGCGACATCAGTTGCTCGATCGGCTGGTGGGTGGGGCCGTCCTCGCCAAGGCCAATCGAATCGTGGGTCCAGACGAAAACCGTCGGCAGCTCCGAGATCGCCGAGAGCCGCACGGAGGGGCGCATGTAGTCGGAAAAGTTGAAGAAAGTCGCGACAAACGGCCGCACGCCCCCGTGGTACGACATTCCGTTGCCGATTCCCGCCATCGCATGCTCGCGCACGCCGAAGTGAAGGTTGCGGCCGGAGCCGGTCGCGGCATCGAAGTCTCCGCCGTTTTTGATCGTCGTCTTGGTCGATTCAGAAAGGTCCGCATCGCCGCCGATCAGATACGGCACCTTCGCCGCGATCGCGTTCAAGGCGGCTCCGCCGGCGATCCGCGTGGCCTCCTTGTCGCCGGCCTTCCAGCTCGGGAGATCCGAGTCCCAGCCGGACGGCAGAGCGAGCTCCGCAGCCTCGCGCCACTCTCGCGCCAGATCCGGTGACTCTTTCGCCCAGGCGTCGAAGCGCTGCTTCCAGTCGTCCTGCGCCTTGCGTCCGCTCACGACCGCCTCGCGAAAATGAGCAACCGCTTCGGGCGGCTCGTAGAAGGCCTCCTCCCACTCCCACCCGAGGGCCTTCTTGGTGAGAGCCACTTCTTCCTTCCCGAGCGGACTGCCGTGCGCGGCGGATTTCCCGGCCTTGTGGGGCGACCCGTAGCCGAGAGTCGTATGCACCAGAATGATCGAAGGACGCCGCGTCTCCCTCATCGCCGCGACGATGGCGCGATCGATCTCCTCCAGATCCGTGTTCCCATCGCGCACGCGCAAGACGTTCCATTGGTAGGCCTCGTAGCGCTTGGCAACGTCTTCGGTGAACGCCATGGACGTCGGCCCGTCGAGAGTGACGTTGTTGTCGTCGTAGAGATAGATGAGCTTGGAGAGACCGAGATGGCCTGCCAACGAGGCGGCTTCTCCGGAGATTCCTTCCATCAGGTCCCCGTCGGAGACCAGGGCGAAGGTGCGATGGTTGACGATCTCGTGTCCGGGGCGGTTGAAACGGTGCGCGAGGGATCGTTCCGCAATCGCCATGCCGATGGCGTTGGCCGTCCCCTGCCCGAGGGGCCCGGTCGTCGCCTCGACTCCCGGCGTTAGGCGGAACTCCGGGTGGCCCGGTGTGCGGCTTCCCCACTGCCGGAACTGTTTCAGGTCGTCGAGCGTCAGGTCGTAGCCCGTCAGATGGAGCAGACAGTAGAGCAACATGCAGCCGTGCCCCGCCGACAGAACGAAGCGATCGCGATCAGGCCATTGGGGATCTCGGGGGTTGTGCCGGAGATGCTTCTGCCAGAGGACGTAGGCCATCGGGGCGGCGCCCAGGGGCAGGCCGGGATGCCCGGACTCCGCTTTCTGGACCGCGTCGATCGCCAGCGTACGGATCGTGTCGACGCAGAGTTCGTCCAGGGATTTGGCCACCGTGCTCAATGTCGCCTCCGCTTTCCCTGGAGAGCGCGAGCCTTCTTCAACGCGCCTCCGTTCCCCTTCTCCATTCCGCCCGCTTCGCTCCGGCGGGGGCCGGCGCACCCTTCTGACACAACGGCCGCCGCGGGGAACAATCTTATTACGCACCCGGATGACGAGCCTCGCGCCAGGCCGGATTCCCCGATCGAAGACGTGCTCCCGCCACGGGGATCTGCGAGAGAATCCGCGACGACGTCATGATCGGCCGAGAAAGAACAGATTCCACGCGACGCGAACCGCTGGAATGGAATTTCGACGATCTCCGCGAGCCGGACCGGCGGCTCGGGATCGAATGGCTGGAGACGGACGGGCTCGGAGGCTTCGCCTGCGGAACGGCCTCCGGGGCCCGCACGCGTCGCCATCACGGCTGGTACATCCCCGCGATTCCTCCTCCCCGGCGGCGTTATTTGTTCGTCGCCGGCTGCGAGGAGTTCGTCTCGGACGGCCGCCACGAAGCGGCCCTTTCGACCCAGATCTATCGCGATCGGGTTTCCCCGGAAGGGGACCGAAGTCTCGTGCGCTTCGCGCTGGCTCCGTTTCCCACCTGGAGACACGAGGCCAGGGAATTCGCAGTCGAGCGCTCCCTTTGCCTGGTCCGAGATCGCTCGATCACGATCGTGCGTTATGTCAACCGAGGCAGCGCCGAAATCCGCCTTCGGTTGCGTCCGCTCCTGCGTTTCGCAAGCGTTCACGAGCTCCAGGAGGAGAGCTCGGACTTCGACACCACGACTGAAGTCCGCGGAGAAGTCTCCTGGGTGCGTCCGGTCGCATACCTGCCGCGCCTCTATCTGCGCGGCGTCAGCGCCCGGACCACGATCGAGCCCGTCTGGTATCGGGGGATCCACTATCCTGCCGATGCCAACCCGGAAGACGCGACCGAAGACCTCTGGAGCCCGCTCGCCTGGAGCTGGGTGCTGCCCGCCGGCGGAGACGCGTATGCGCTCTTTTCGCGAGAGGAAGTTCTGGCGGATCCCGCTCACCTGGTCGAAGCCGAGCGCCGCCGCCGCGATGCGTTCCCGGCTACCAAAGACCCCGTCTTCGACGAGCTCGCGCGGCGCGGCGAGGCCTTTCTCGTCGACGGCGACTACCGCGAGAGTGCGATCATCGCGGGCTATCCCTGGTTCGCCGACCGCGGCCGCGAGAGCATGGTTGCCGCGCCCGGACTCGCCCTGTCGACGGGCCGGTACGCATCCACTGCAAGGGTCCTCAACTCTCATGCCGCGATGCGACGGCAAGGCCTGCTTCCGGGGCAGTTCGCGGGAGAGGAAGGCGAAGCGGAATTCCATGCCATCGACGCCCCTCTCTGGTTCATTCTCTCTGTGGAGTGGTTCGCGCGCGCCCGGCGTAACCCCAGCCGTCCGGCACCGCTGCTGGGAGCGGTGCGCTCGATCCTGAGCGCCTTCCACGAAGGAACTCGGTTCGGGATCGCGGTCGACTCCGACGGTCTCCTGTCCGGCTCCGCCCCGGGTAAGCCGCTCACCTGGATGAACGCGATGGTCGACGGCCAGCCGGTGACGCCGCGTGCGGGGAAAGCCGTCGAAGTCAATGCCCTCTGGCACGCTGCCTTGAAAAGCGCCGCGCGCCTGGAGCGGCTGGCGGGAGAAGCCACGCGCGCGCGAGAGCTCGAAGCGGAGGCCTGGCACGTCGCCCGGCGCTTCAACGAGACCTTCTGGTTTGCCGAGAAGGAGTATCTCTACGACACCGTGGACGAGGAGGGAGCGGACGCCAGCGTCCGGCCGAACCAGATCTTCGCCGTGTCTCTGACGGCCGATCTGCTCCCTCCCCATCGAGCCCGATCGGTTTATTGGACAGTCCGAAGGCAGCTGCTGACCCCCTTCGGACTCCGCACCCTCGACACGCGCGACCCTCGCTATCACGGCCGCGGCCAGGGGTCCTTGCGAGAGCGGGACCTGGCCGCTCACCAGGGTGCCGCGTGGCCCTGGTTGCTGGGGGCCTTCGCCGACGCTCATCTGCGCGTGCTCGGCGACAGCGAAGAATCGCGTCGGGTGATGCGCACCTGGCTCGTCCCCCTGCGGGCTCACATCCGGGAGGCGGGCGCCGGGTTCATTTCGGAGATGTTCGATGGCGACCCTCCCCACGCGCCTCGCGGCTGTTTCGCGTACGCCTCGAGCGGAGCCGAGGTCGCGAGGGTCCTGATCAACTACGCCGAGAACCCTCAGCTTTTGTAGAAGGAGAGTCGCTCGCTCGGATCGGCCGCGAGCCGGCAGCGAGGGCGGGGCTTTTCCCGAACCGTGTAGCGAAATGGATCTCCGATCCGTGGGGAGCAGTAGAGTTGCACCGCCAGAGGCGGTCCGGCGCAGCGGCGGCTGATCGATCGTAGCTGAGAGCTTATGCGCGTCCTCATGTTCGGCTGGGAGTTTCCCCCCGTCATCAGCGGAGGGCTGGGGGTCGCGTCCGAGGGGCTCGTGCGAGGGCTCCTGCGGGCCGGCACGGAGGTCGTGCTCGTTCTGCCGAGCCACCCCTACGCGTCGCCCCACCCGCGTCTCACGATCGTGGATGCCGCTCAGACAATGGCGCGCGACAATCCGCCTCATCGCAAGAGGTTTCTTCTTCGGCTCCGCCGCATCCCGTCACTGTTGCGCCCCTATGCGACCGAGATCGAGTACACCGAGGAGCGAGAGGCCGCGCTTCGTACCCACACGACCTTTGTCGGGCACTACGGGCCGAATCTGGCCACGGAGGTCGTGCGTTATGCCGAGGTGGCCGGACGGATCGCGCGGCGCGAGCGATTCGACGTCATTCATGCGCACGACTGGCTGACTTACCTGGCCGGATTGGAAGCTCGACGCGCGAGCGGCCGGCCGCTCGTTCTCCACGTTCATGCGACGGAGCTCGACCGTTCGGGAGACGGAGGCAATCGCTTCGTGACCGATATCGAGAGGCTCGGGCTGACGCAGGCGGACCGGGTGATCGCCGTTTCGCGCTACACGGCGCAGCGAGTCGCCAGCACCTATGGCGTTCCCGCCTCCCGGCTGCGCGTGGTGCACAACGCGATTGATCCCAAAGAAACGGTCGGGGACTGGGCCGTCGGCGAGACCGACCCTCTCATTCTTTTCGTGGGCCGAATCACATGGCAGAAGGGACCGGAGGATTTCGTCGAGGCGGCCGGCCGCGTGGCCGGGGAGATCGAGAACGCCCGGTTCGCGGTCGCGGGCTCTGGAGACCGGATGCGGGCGATGATCGAACGCGTGGCGGAGCTCGGACTCTCGAAGAACTTCCTCTTCACCGGCTTCCTCCCCCCCTCGGAGCTCGATCGCCTCTATGCGCGCGCCGACGTCTACGTGATGCCTTCGGTCTCGGAGCCCTTCGGGCTGACGGCCCTGGAGGCCCTCCAGCACGGCACCCCCGTCATCGTTTCGCGCTCGGCGGGCGTTTCTGAGGTCGTTCGCAATGTGCTGACGTTCCGATCCGGAGACGTCGAGGACCTCGCGTCCAAGATCCTGTCGGTCCTGCTCTTGCCTCCCCTTTCGGATGCGCTCTCCTCCGGTGGAAGAGCCGAGGTGCGGCGGCTCTCGTGGGGAGATGCGGCTCAGAGGTGCCTCGGGGTCTATCGCGAGGTCGTCCGGCCCGACTGAGGACTGAGGACCGAGGACTGAGGACTCAAGAAGCCCATGCCGAGATGCATCTGGGCATAAGTCATTTCAGTCCTCAGTCCGCAGTCCTCGGTCCCGGGCGTAAACTCATAGGTTCGATGATTCCCGTCTGCCTTTACTTCCAGGTCCACCAGCCTTACCGGCTGCGGCGATACAACTACTTCGATGTGGGCCGGGAGCATCGATACTTCGACGAGGAAAAGAACCGCCAGCTCCTCGGCCGAGTGGCCGAAAAATGCTACCGGCCGGCGACGGCGATGCTCGAACGGCTGCTCCAGAGACACGAACGGTTCGCCGTCTCCTTCTCCTTGTCGGGATGTCTCCTCCAGCAATTCCGCGACGGCTTTCCCGACGTCCTCGAGGCGTTTCGCCGGCTCGCGGCGACCGGGCGCGTCGAGTTTCTCGCCGAGACCTCTCATCACTCTCTCGCGTGGCTGGCTTCCCGTGAGGAGTTTTCGGCGCAGGTCGCTCTGCACCGCGATCGAATCGCGCAGGAGTTCGGCGTCGAGCCGGTGGTCTTCCGCAATACCGAGCTGATCTACTCCGACGAGCTGGCGGTTTATCTGGAGGAGAAGGGATATCGCGGGGTTCTGGCCGACGGCGTCGATCCTCTGCTGGAAGGCCGGCCCCCCAATCACGTCTACGGCGCGGCCACACCCGGGGCGCTCCCGCTTCTCCTGCGCGACTACCGGATGTCCGACGACATTGCCTTTCGTTTCTCCGACGTTCGGTGGAGCGAATACCCGCTGACGGCGGAAAAGTACGACCGCTGGGTGTCGGGACTGCCGGGAGACGTTCTCTCTCTCTTCATGGACTTCGAGACGCTCGGCGAGCACCAATGGAAAGAGACCGGGATCTTCCAGTTCTTTGAGGCATGGGTCGACCGCCATCTCTCCCACCCCGACGCTCGGTTCGTGACTCCATCCCAGGCAATCGGCGAGCTGCCCCATCGCGACGCGCTTTCGGCGCCTCGGCTGCTCTCCTGGGCGGATGAGGCGCGCGATCTCTCGGCCTGGCAGGGCAACGAGCTGCAGCGGGATTCGCTGCGCCGTCTCTTCGCGCTGGAGAGTCGGGTCAAGAACGCAGGCTCCCCTCCTCTTCTGACCGACTTCCGGAGGCTGACGACCTCCGACCACTTCTACTACATGGCGACCAAGTCTTACGGCGACGGAGAAGTTCACGCGTACTTCTCTCCCTATGAGTCGCCCTACGAGGCCTACATGGCCTTCGCCCATGTCGTCTCGGACCTGGAGCGACGAATCTCGCGCCCTCGGTCCTCTTCCGCCGTCCAGCCACAGGCGTAGCCGTTCCGCGTTCAAGGTTCAAAGTTCAACGTTCAACGTTCGAGTCCGGCCTCACCAACTTTGAACCTTGAACTTTGAACGTTGAACCGTACACTTCGCCCGTGCAAACCGTCGTCCTCGTCATCTGCGACGGCTGGGGTGTGGCGCCTCCTTCGCCCGGCAACGCCATCGCGCTCGCCCGCACGCCCGTGTTCGACCGCTGGATGCGAGACTACGCGCACACGACGCTCGAGGCCTCGGGGGAAGCGGTCGGGCTTCCGGAAGGGATGATGGGCAATTCGGAGGTCGGCCACCTCAACCTGGGCGCCGGTAGGATTGTGAGGCAGGATCTGCTCCGCATCGACCTTGCCCAGAGGGACGGATCGTTCTTCGAGAAACCTGTCCTCGTCG
>JBKPDV010000112.1:0-16114 GCA_046728075.1 Acidobacteriota bacterium
GTGTAGTAGGAGTAGGGCCAGGACGGATGGAGGCCTCCGACGATGTGAAACTCGGTGACCGCCTCGGAATAGCCTTTGCCGGCCTCCTCGAGGACCTCCGAGATCGCCATTTCGTAGCCACCGGGCTCGTTGACCTTCCGCGCCCATGCGCAGAGAGCGCAGTCCACCCAGCAAAGGTTGGTCGGGTTCAGGTAGCGGTTGACGTTGTAAAAGGCCATGTTTCCATGGCGTTTTTCGCGGACCGCGTTGGCCAGCCGCCCCAGGCCGAGGAAATCGCGGGTTTGAAAGAGGCGGACTCCGTCCTCGAACGAGAGCCGCTCTGCCTGGAAGACCTTCTCCGCGAGAGGGGCGAGGTCCGATCCCGCAAACGAGCTCGCCGAAAGCGCCTTTTCGCTCACGGAATCGCGGGTTTTGTCACCGGTTGGAAGGGCTCGGCTGCCTCCGGCGCCACCTCGTCCACGAAGGGGCGGATGTAGCTGTAGCACTCCCAGCAGTACTTTTCCTCCGCGCGGAACTGGAAATCGACCACGCGGCCCACGGCCGGATAATCCAGAATCTCCCGCCCGCACCGGTGGCACATGTCCTTCTCGCCTCTGATCAAACGCCAAACTGGACCCATGGTCCTGCGATCCTATCAGTTTCACCCAGGCAGGAGTTCCAATCGGGTGCTCAGAATCAATCGCGTCATCCGTTCACCGCGCGGGCTCCGGGCGAAGGCGGGTGCGCAAAAGCAACAAGCCGGCCAACGAGAGAACGGCCAGAGCGGCGCCGATCAGAAATGCGCCCCGCGGACCAAGAAGCTTCCACCAGAGCCCGAAGAGCAGGGAAGAAGGAAGGGCAGCCAGGCCCGTGCTCGCGTAAAAGAAACCGAATGCCCGGCCTCGGGCTTCCTCGGGGACGAGATCCGCGAGGAGCGCCTTCTCGGCGCCTTCGGTCAAGGCGAAGAAGAGCGCGTAGAACGCAAAGAGTCCCCAGGTTGCGAGCGAGGTCGTCAGGTATGCGAAGCCGACGTAGGCCGCCGCGTAGACGCCCCAGCCAAGGGCGACCGTCGGAACACGTCCGATGCGGTCCGCCAGAGCGCCGCCGGGCACGCCGGCCGCGGCCTTGGCGCCGTTGAAAAAACCCCAGAGAAGAGGAAGCTGCCAGAGCGGAACACCGTTGTCGCGCGCCCGAAGGAGAAGGAAGGCATCGGTCGAGTTGGCAAGAGTGAAGAGCACGAAGACGGCGAGCGCGAGCCAGAAGGCTCGCGGCAAACGGCGCGTGCTGGTCGGAAGGGCCACCTTGGCGGCGACGGCACGGGTCGATTCCGGCACGGCGACGATCAGCAAGAAAACCGTGAGAACGCCGGGGATAAAAGCGAGGAGAAAAACGGTTCGTTCTTCATGGATCCAGAACTTCAGGAGGAATGCGGCGATCAGGGGGCCCATGAGGGCGCCGGCATTGTCCATCGCTCTCTGGAACCCGAAGGCGCGACCCCGCCGCTCCGCCGGAACGAGCCCCGCGATCAGGGCGTCTCGCGGCGAGCTGCGAATTCCCTTTCCGATCCGGTCCGCAAACCGGATCGCGAGCACCTGACTCCACCTGCTCGCGAAGGCGACGAGAGGACGGACCACCGCGGCCAGCGCATAGCCGGCCACGACCAGCGGTTTGCGCCGGCGGATCCGATCGGACAAAGCACCGGCTCCCATGTTGGCGAGGGAAGCCGCCGACTGAGCGACCCCTTCGATCAGACCAAGCGCCTCCGGCCCCGCCCCGAGGACACGCGTCAGGAAGTCGGGCAGCAGGGGATAGATCATCTCTGTCGCGACATCGTTCAAGAACGAAACCCAGCCGAGAACCTTGACAGATGAATCTAAGCGATTGTCTTCGGCTGCCATATTAAATTAGGAGATATGTGCGTTTAATCTAATTTAATTAGGGAATGCGCTTGAGGCGTCTCGGCACCTCGTTACCAAACTGCTCCGATCATAATCGCCGACATGGGCCACCAGGACGCGCACGCTTTCATTCTCGCGACCTATCCTCTGCGCGAGAAAGACCGAATCGTGTCTTTCCTCACCCGCGAGACGGGAAAGAAAAGGGGAGTAGCTCGCGGAGCGCGCAGTCCCAAGAGCGCCTTTGCCGGAGCGTTGGAGCCGATGACGGAGGCGCGAATTCTCTACTTCGAGAAGGAAGGCCAGGAGCTCGTCTCGCTTCGATCGATCGATCCGCTGCGACCTTCGTTCCCGCTGGCCGGTCGCCTGGAGAGCGCACTCCTGCTCTCTACTCTGGCCGAGAGCCTGCAGATGTTCGTTTCCGACTCGGATCCGGCTGAGCCCTTCTATCGATTGGCGAGGCACGCTCTGGATGCGCTTTTCGCGGGAGGCGCGGCCGATTCCGTCGCGGCCTACTTCGATGTCTGGATCCTGAAGCTTTCCGGCCTGTTCCCCTCCCCGGGGGAATGCGCCGGCTGCGGAAGGCCCGTCCCTCGGAGAGAGCCCCTTCTCTTCGACGAGAGCCGCCCGGGCTTCGTGGGTCTGGAATGCCAGCGCGGCGAATCGGTGCGACTCTCTCCGGCGGCGCGCGCAACCCTCCACGCGATTCTGACAGCCCCTCTGGATCCGGCCTCGACCCTTCCCGCTCTGAAGGAAATCTCCGCCGTCACCCGAATGGCGCGCCGCCACTTCCTGGGACACGAGCTGAAGAGCCAGAGGGTGTGGGAGGAGACTCTGAGGTGATCGGTCTATCGGTTCATCGGTCGATCGGTTCATTTGCCTCTCGTCGAGCCGCAGCCGCATCCCTGACGTGTTGGACCGATGAACCGATGATCCGATGAACCGATCGATACTCTTAGCGTAAACTTTCGCAGTGCTGACCCTCCAGTCCCTCATCGCCGACCTGCTCGCCTACTGGGCGGAGCAGGGGTGCTTCATCGAACAGCCTTACGACCTGCCGGTCGGAGCGGGCACGATGCACCCGGCGACGTTCCTGCGGGTGCTGGGACCGGATCCCTGGCGGTGCGCTTACGTCCAGCCGTCCCGACGTCCCGCGGACGGGCGGTACGGTGAGAACCCTTTTCGGCTGGGGAAGCACTTGCAGCTTCAGGTCGTGCTGAAGCCCTCCCCGGATGACGTTCAGGCGATTTATCTGAAGAGCCTCGAGCGCCTGGGCATCGTTCTGCCGGAGCATGACGTCCGTTTCGAGGAGGACAACTGGGAGTCGCCCACGCTGGGCGCCTGGGGTGTCGGCTGGCAGGTCGTAATGGACGGGATGGAGATTACGCAGTTCACCTACTTCCAGCAGGCGGGCGGCATCGATCTCTCGCCGATTTCCGCGGAGATCACGTACGGGCTGGAGCGCATCGCGATGTTCCTGTCCCGAGTCCAATCCGTCTATGACGTGATGTGGAACGAGACGCTTTCCTACGGAGACGTGCGCCGGGAAGAAGAGCGGGAGCTTTCCAAGTACGGATTCGAGACGGCGGACGTGGAGACGGCGGCACTGTTCCTCGATCGGTACGAGGCGGAGGCTCGGCGAGCCCTGGATGCCGGACTGGTGATTCCCGCCTACGAGGCTACCCTCGGCTGTTCTCATCAGTTCAACATCCTGGACGCGCGCGGGGCGGTTTCCGCAACCGATCGGGTCGGCCTGATCCGGAGAGTGCGCGACCTCGCGTGCGCCTGCGCGCGCGCCTGGGTGGCTCGAGGAGAGAGCGCCGAAAAGCCTGCTCCGGAGCCCGAGACGGCGACGGTTTGAAAACGACGTAAGACGTGAGACGTAAGACGTAAGACGTGGCCAAGCTGTTCCTTCGAAAAAATCCCCTCTTGATTCTGCGTTCCGTTCGTCTCACATCTCACCTCTCACGTCTCACGATCCCGGCATGAATCGCTCCGACTTCCTTCTCGAAATCCGAACCGAGGAGATTCCCGCGGCAGCGCTGGGATCGGCCAGGCTCGATCTCTCTCGGGTCATCGTCGAGGCGCTGGCGCAAGAAGGACTCGTGCCGGAAAGCTCGAAGGCGCTGGCCACGCCTCGCCGTCTGATCCTGATCCTGCGTGGACTCCCGGAGCGGCAGGAAGACCGGGCGACGGAAGTCGTCGGCCCTCCCGCCTCCGCGGCGTTCGACGAGAAGGGCCGGCCGACGCGGGCCGCCGAGGGATTTGCGGCAAAGCATCAAGTGGGGGTCTCCGACCTGGTTGTCGTGGATTCGCCGCGCGGGCGCGCCGTGGCTGCCCGGCGCACGGTCCCCGGCCGCCCGACGGCGGACGTCCTTCGCGAGACGGTCCCTCGCGTGGTCCCGTCCCTGACTTTTCCCAAGACCATGCGCTGGGGCAACGGCGACTCCGTGTTCGTTCGGCCGATCCGGGGCGTCCTGGCGCTTCTCGGGCGAGAGGTCGTCCCTCTGAGCCTCTTCGGTGTGTCCGCGCGGGGCGTAACGACTGGCCATCCGATCCTTTCCGACGGGGAGCTGTCCGTCGAGAGTGCGGATGATTACCTGAGCAAGATGCGGGCGGCCTCCGTCGAGCCGGACAGCGAGACGCGGCGGACGACCATCCTCGAGTCGGCCCGGCGTCTGGCGGGGGAAGTCGGAGGCGGCGTCGAGTCCGACGCGGATCTGGCGACCGTGCTGGCCGATCTCGTGGAGTGGCCCGGAACCGTGCGCGGCTCCTTCGCACCCGAGTTTCTGGAGCTGCCCGAGGAGATCACGACCACTGCCATGCGAACTCATCAGAAATATCTGCCCGTGCGGGGCAAGGGAGGGCTGCTTCCCTACTTCATTTCCGTGATGGACAACCGGGAAGACCGGAAGGGATTGATTGCCAAGGGAAACGAATGGGTGTTGAACGCCCGGCTGGCCGACGCCCGGTTCTTCTTCCAGGAGGATACGCGGCAGAAGCTCGAGTCGCGGTTGTCCGACCTGTCGCGCCTCTCCTTCCAGGACCGTCTGGGCGACTACCGCCAGAAGACGGGGCGGCTGCAGGATCTCGCCGAGGTCATCGCTCACGTCGTGGGCCGTCCCGACCTCGTGGATACGCTTCTTGCGGCCGCCAAGATCGCCAAGGCCGATCTGGCAACCCGAATGGTCAAAGAGTTCACTGACCTGCAGGGCATCGTCGGGGGCATATACGCGCGCGGTGAGGGATACCCCGATTCCGTCTGGAAAGCGGTCTACGATCAATACCGGCCGCTCCACACGACCGACGAGTCCCCGCGGGAGGCGTCCGGCGCGATCCTGTCTCTGGCCGACCGCTTCGACAGCCTCGTCGGCCTGTTCTCGATCGGGCTCGTCCCGACCGGCTCGCGCGACCCGTACGGGCTTCGGCGCGCCGCGTTCGGCGCAGTCTCGATCATCACGGGTCGGCGCTGGCGGTTGGACTGGAGGCCCGTCGTGCGCAAGGCCCTCTCGCTCTACCCGCCGGACGTCGCGACCGTGTCGCAGGAGACCGTGATCGCGGAGCTCGAGAGGTTCTTCGCGGAAAGGCTGCGAAACCTTCTCGAACGGCGTGGCCACTCGTACGACGAGATCTCGGCGGTGCTCAACGTGGGGGTTTGGGATTTTGCTGATGCAGCGGATCGCGCGCTCGCGCTGTCGGACGCGCGCCGCCAGATGGACTTCCGTTCTCTGATCCTCGCCTTCAAGCGAATCCGCAACATCCTGACGGGCGAAGAGACCGGGCCGCCGTCTCCGGGTCTATACCGGGAAGACGCCGAGCGCCAGCTCGCCGGCGACTTTCTCCAGGCCAGACAGGCCATCGAGGAGCTCGCGGGATCCCGGCGCTACAAGGAGGCGATGCAGCTGATGGCGTCCATCGCCCCCTCACTCGACCGGTTCTTCGTCGAGGTCCTGGTCAACTGTCCGCAGGAGGATCTGCGACGCAACCGCCTTGCCCTGCTGTCTTCGATTCAGAAAGAATTTTCGCGCCTCGCGGATTTTTCCGAGATTGTTGTAGAAAAGTAGTCATCAGTTGTCAGTGATCAGTGATCAGTTATCAGTTAGGGACTTCAGGTAACGGGCGTGACGATGGCGTCCGAAACTGAAAACGGAAGACCGAAATCCGAGAACTCCTGGAGAACAAAGTGAAACGCGTCTTTTTTTTCGGAAACGGAGTCGCCGAGGGCGCCGGCCTCGGCAAAGAACGTCTCGGTGGCAAAGGGGCGGGCCTCGCGGAGATGACCGCACTCGGCATTCCCGTGCCGCCGGGATTCACGATCGACACGTCGGTCTGCGCGGAATACACCAGAACCGGCATCGTCGACGGCTTGAAAGAGGAGGTCGGCTCCGCGCTGAAGCGTCTCGAGGAGTCGGCGGGCAGGCGTCTGGGCGACGGTGACAACCCGCTCCTGGTCTCGGTTCGCTCGGGCGCGCGATCCTCGATGCCCGGCATGATGGACACGATCCTGAATCTCGGTCTCACGGACTCGGCTCTCCGCGGCCTCGCGGCGGTTTCCGGCCAGCGGTTCGCGCTCGACTGCCGGCGCCGTTTTCTCCAGATGTATGGAGACATCGTGCTGGACGTCCCCAAGCACGAGTTCGAGAAAGTGCTCACCGAGAAGCGCCGCGACCGCGGGGCGAAATCGGACGCGGAGCTGACGGCCGACGACCTCGCCGACACCGTGAAGCGCTACGAGCAGATCATCCGCCAGAAGACGGGAAATCCCTTTCCGGACGATCCCCAGGCGCAGCTCTGGGGGGCCATCGGAGCGGTCTTCCGCTCCTGGGACAACGAGCGCGCGAAGACATACCGCAGGCTCCACCACATCCCCGGCGACTGGGGAACGGCAGTGAACGTTCAGGCGATGGTCTTCGGCAACCGAGGGGAAACCTCCGCCACCGGCGTGGCCTTTACTCGCGACCCTTCGACCGGCGAGAAGAAGTTCTACGGCGAGTTCCTTCCCAACGCCCAGGGAGAGGACGTCGTCGCCGGTATTCGCACTCCCCGTCCCTTGAACGCCGACGGCTCCGGCCGCTCGCTGGAAGAAACGATGCCTCAGGCGCACCGAGAGCTGCTGCGGGTACGGGACCTGCTCGAGAAGCGGTTTCACGACATGCAGGATCTCGAGTTCACGATCGAGGACGGAAAGCTCTACCTTCTGCAGACGCGCAACGGCAAGCGCACGGGCTTTGCCTCGGTCCGCATCGCGACCGACATGGTCGAAGAGGGCCTGATCGACGAGGCCGAGGCTCTGATGCGCGTCGAGCCCGAGCAGCTCGTGCAGCTTCTCGCGCCCGTCTTCGATCTCAAGGAGAAGACCGCGGCCGTCAGCGCAGGTATGCTTCTCGGAAAGGGCCTGCCCGCGGGGCCCGGGGCGGCATGCGGGCGGATCGCCCTGACGGCTGCCAGGGCGGTCGCGATGGCGGCCGAAGGCAAGCCGGTCGTCCTCGTTCGGGAAGAGACGTCTCCGGAGGACATCGCGGGAATGCACGCGGCGGCGGGCATCCTGACCACGCGCGGGGGCGCCACTTCGCACGCGGCCGTCGTCGCGCGCGGCATGGGGAAGACCTGTGTGGTCGGGGCGGGTGAGATCACCGTCGACGAAGCGGGCAACCAGGTGCGCTCCAAGAACCTCCAGGCAGCCGAAGGCGACTGGATTTCCATCGACGGAACCACAGGAGAAGTTCTCCTCGGCCGGATTTCCACGCGCCCTTCCGAGGTTCTCCAGGTCGCGCTCGAAAAAAGTATTCCGCCCGAGAAATCCCCGGGGTTTCGGGCGTTCAACAGGATCCTCGGCTGGGCCGACAAACGGCGGCGGCTGGGTGTGCGCGCCAACGCGGACACCCCGACCGACGCGCAGGTGGCGGTGGTTTTCGGCGCCGAAGGGATCGGTCTCTGCCGGACCGAGCACATGTTCTTCGAAGAGAAACGGATTCTCGCCGTGCGCGAGATGATCCTCGCGGAAAACGCGGATGGCCGCCGCGGAGCTCTCGCGAAGATCCTTCCCATGCAGCGGCAGGATTTCGTGGGCATCTTCCGGGAGATGGGAGAGCGGCCCGTCACGATCCGGCTGCTCGATCCTCCCCTCCACGAGTTTCTGCCCAACGAGGAAGAGGCCCTCCTCCGGACGGCCAAGGAATTGAAGGTTCCCGTCGAGAAGCTGCGCGACCGGTTACGCCAGCTTCACGAGGCCAATCCGATGCTCGGGCACCGCGGGTGCCGGCTCGGGATCACCCATCCGGAGATCTACGAAACGCAGGTCCGGGCGATCTTCGAGGCGGCCGTCGAGGTGTTGCGCGGCGGTGGAAAGCCCCGGCCCGAAGTCATGATCCCGCTGGTCGGCACGAAGGCGGAGTTTACGAAGTTGAAGAAGCTCGTCGACGAGATCGCGAAAAAAGTGGAGGGGGAGACGGGGCAGCCCATCGCCTACTCGGTCGGGACGATGATCGAGATCCCGCGCGCCGCTCTGCGTGCGGGCGAGATCGCCGAGGGATGCGACTTCTTTTCCTTTGGGACCAACGACCTGACCCAGATGACGTTCGGGTACTCCCGCGACGACGCGGCGTCCTTCCTGCCGGCTTATATCGAATCCGGTATATTGCCGGAGGACCCCTTCGCGAGCCTGGACCAATCCGGAGTCGGTGAGCTCGTCGCGATTGCCACCGAGCGCGGCCGCAAGGCGAACCCGAAGCTCAAGGTCGGAGTCTGCGGCGAACATGGCGGCGACCCGGCCTCGATCGAGTTCTTCCACAAGACCGGCCTCGACTATGTCTCCTGCTCCCCCTTTCGCGTGGCCATCGCTCGCCTGGCCGCCGCGCGCGCGGCGCTCTCCGAGGGCAAAGAGGGGATTTCGTCGACGGCGTAGGGAGCTGTCCGCTGTCAGCTTTCAGCTTTCAGCCAAACGGAGACCGGTAATCGGATGATCTTTCTTTGGATAGCTCTTCTGATGAAGCCAACGGAACTTCCGGCCGATCTTCTTCTCCTCTCCGCCAAGATCTGGACAGGGGATCCAGCACATGCGTCGGCCGAGGCCCTCGCGGTCCGCGGCGGCCGCATCGTCGCGATCGGATCGAGATCCGAGGTCGCCCGGCTGCGCGGACCGAACACGAAGATGCTCGACGCGAAAGGCCGCCGCGTCGTGCCCGGGTTCATCGACTCGCACACGCACATGACGATGGGGGGATTGAATCTGCTCGCCGTCGATTTGCGAAAGACGAAAGACCCGGCCGACTTCACCCGCCAGCTCGCCGCCTTCGCGAAGACCCGGCCGGCCGGCAACTGGTTGACCGATGGCGCCTGGGATCACGAGCAGTGGACCCCGCCGCGGCTGCCCACCAGGCAGATGCTCGATCCGGCTACCGGGGATCGTCCCGCGTGCTTCGCGCGCCAGGACGGTCACATGATCGTCTGCAACAGCCTCGCGCTCGCGAAGGCCGGCATCACGCGCGCGACACCCGATCCTCCCGGCGGCGTGATCGTGCGAGACGCGTCGGGACAGCCGACGGGCGTCCTGAAGGATGCGGCGATGGACGCCATCGGGCTCGTGCGCCCTCCGCGAACCCGAGAGGAGCTCGTCGAGGGATTGCGCGCCGCGATGGTGCACGCGGCCTCCCTTGGCGTGACCTCTGTCCAGGATCTTCCCGGAGACGCCGGCGACCTCGGCGCCTGGCAGCTCCTGCGCGACCGGGGGGAAATGACTCTGCGCGTCAACTACCGGCCTTCCCTTTCCAACTGGGAGAGAGCCCGGCAGATGCAGGCTTCGATGAAGAACGACGAGTGGCTGCGAATCGGTGGGGTGAAGGGCTACGCCGACGGCTCGCTCGGTTCGACGACGGCTCTCTTTTTCCAGCCGTACGCGGATGATCCGGAGACATCCGGAGTCTACGCCGCCGAAGCGATCCCTCTGTCGAAGCTCGAAGAGCGGGTGCTCGCGGCCGACAAGGCCGGATTGCAGGTGGAGATCCACGCGATCGGGGATCGCGCCAACGCGGAGATCCTCGACGTCTTCGAACGCGTCGCCGGGCAGAACGGACCGAGAGACCGTCGTTTCCGCATCGAGCACGCCCAGCACCTGCGCCCGGCCGACATCCCGCGCTTCGGCGCGCTCGGCGTCATCGCCTCGATGCAGCCCTACCACGCCATCGACGACGGTCGCTGGGCAGAGAAACGCATCGGCCGCGAGCGTTGCAAGACAACCTATGCCTTCCGGTCCCTTCTCGACGCCCGAGGCAAGCTCGCGTTCGGATCCGACTGGGACGTGGCGCCCCTCTCGCCCATTGCCGGCATCGACGCGGCCGTGACGCGTCGCACGATCGACGGGAAGAACCCGAAGGGCTGGTTTCCCGAGCAGCGGATCGGCGCCGAGGAAGCGTTGCGCGCCTACACCGCGACGGCGGCCTGGGCCGCCTTCGAGGAGAAGGAAAAGGGAACGCTCGCGCCGGGACGGCTCGCCGACTTCGTGCTCCTTTCGCGGGACATCCTTTCGGTTCCGCCCGAGCAGATCGTGGAAACACAGGTCGACGCAACCGTAGTGGGGGGTCACGTCGTTTACGAGCGGCACTAGGCCATCGACAATCGCGCGGCGCGGGCGGCCGCGAGGGCCGCCCCTACGAACCAGGAATCTGAGCCGGGTTTTCGCGAAATGGCCGCGGATGACTTCTGGCTCGTAGGGGCGGAGGTGAGCGGCGGCGAACCCGCCGCTTGTCGTGCTCTTCGAGCGCTCGGTGCGCCCCGCCCGCCCCCCGCCCGCTAGTAGACTTCCGGCGTGCCTCGAATCCATGTCCTGCCTTCCCCCGTCATCGACCGGATCGCGGCGGGCGAGGTCGTCGAGCGGCCGGCCTCCGCCGTCAAAGAGCTGGTCGAGAACGCGCTCGATGCGGGCGCCTCGCGCATCGACGTGGAGATCGACGGAGGCGGGATTACCCGCATCCTCGTGCGCGACGACGGGTCCGGCATGTCTCCCGAGGACGCGCGTCTCGCGCTCGAACGCCACGCGACCTCCAAGATTTCCACCGACGCGGACCTTCAGGGGGTCTCGAGCTACGGCTTCCGAGGCGAGGCCCTTCCGTCGATCGCTTCCGTGTCAAGGTTGACGCTGACGACCTCCGACGGCTCCTCTCCGGAGGCGATCCGGCTCAAGGTCGAGCAGGGCGGCGCCGCGAAAGAGGAGCCGGCTGCCCGACCCCGCGGAACGGACGTCCTCGTCGAGGGCCTGTTTTCCAAAACGCCGGCGCGGCGCAAATTCCTGGCATCTCCGGAAGCCGAGAGCCGAGCGGGAGCTGCCGTCGTCACGCGGGCGGGACTGGCCAATCCCTCCGTGGCGTTCACACTCCGGTCCAACGGCCGCGAGCTGCTCGACGCACCGGCCGCCGCGAGCCGGGCGGCCCGGATCGTCCAGCTCTTCGGACGCGAGACGCTCGGGGAGCTCGAGGAGTTCGTGGCGAAGTCGGGACCCCTGCGAGTCCTCGGATTCGCCACTCGCGGATCGGTCACGTTCGCCAGCCGCCGCTATCAGTATCTCTTCGTCAACGGAAGGCCCGTCGAGGATCGGGCGCTCTCGCGCGCGATCGGACAGGCCGCCCGCGACGCGATCCGGACCGACCGTCATCCGGCGCTCTTTCTGTTTCTCACCGCGGAGGCCGGGGCGGTGGACGTGAATGTCTCTCCCGCCAAGACGCAGGTGCGTTTCGCCGACTCGGGAACCGCGTACCGCCTCGTCTACCACGCCATTCACTCGGCGCTCCTCTCGGGCAAGGAGGAGCGCCGCCTGAAATCCGTGCCGGCGGAACCGCCGTCGGTGGGAGAGACTCCGGAGCCCTACGGGAGCGCCAATCTCTCGGTCCCTCCCGGGCGCCTGACCCCCGCCGCCCCGCTGCCCGTGCGGGAGACTCCGCCGGTCGAGAAGAAGCCTCCCGAGATCCTGCCGATCGGGCAGTACCGCGAGTCCTTCATCGTCGCCTCCGGGCCGGAAGGGCTTCTGGTCATCGATCAGCACGCCGCGCACGAGCGCGTGCTCTACGAGCGCCTGCGCGACCGGATCGCTTCCGGCCGCATCCTTTCGCAGAGGCTGCTCTTAAACGTGCTCTTCGAGGCGACTCTCGAAGAAGCCGAGACGCTCGCTTCCCGAATCGAAGATCTCGCCGCGGCCGGTTTCGAGATCGAGCCGATGTCCGGGCGGTCCTACTCCATCTCGGCGCTGCCGGCCGAGGTCACCGACCGTTCTCCCGCCGAGACTCTGCACGACGCTCTCGCGCGGCTGGCGGAGGCGGGCACGGCCGACGCCAGCGAGCGGCGCGATCGACTCTGCGCGGGCCTGGCCTGCCGGTCCGCCATCACGATCCGCTATCACCTCGCTCCCGAGGAGATACGGCATCTCTTGAGCGACTGGATGCGCACCGCGGACCGCTTCACCTGCCCGCACGGCCGGCCGGTTGTGCTTTCCATGAGCGAGGAAGAGCTGGAGAAGTACTTTAAGAGACGCTAGGCGCTGGGCGCTCAGATCAGGAGTCAGGGAGCAGGAAGCGGGAAGCAGGAAGCAGGAAGACGGGAGCGGTCCCCGCTAAGCGCTCCCTGCTCCCCGCTTCCCGCTTCCCGCCTCCCGGCTCACGTCCCGCATATAGACTCGGCGTCATGAACAGACGCACTTTCCTCCAAGGAACTCTTGCCGGCGCGGCCACGCTTGCGCTGCCAACCCGGTCGCGCGCGGCGGCCTCGGCCGGGCTCGCGCCGGTGCTCGCGCAAGTCGAGAAGCATCACGACGAGGCGGTCCGCCGACTGCAAGAGTGGATCAAGCAGCCGTCCATCGCCGCCGAGAATCGCGGGATGTCGGAGGGATGTGAGCTGACGATCCGCATGCTTCGCGAGGTCGGGTTCGATCGCGCCGAGAAGGTCGCAACCGACGGACAGCCGGGGATCTTTGCGACGCTCGATGCCGGTGCCCCGAAAACTCTGGGCGTTTACTTCATGTACGACGTCAAGCAGGTCGATCCGGCAGAGTGGTCCTCACCCCCATGGGACGCGGCGCTCGTCGACAAGCCGGGGCTGGGCAAGGTGATGATCGGCCGCGGCGCCGTCAACCAGAAAGGGCCCGAAGCCGCTTTTCTCGCGGCTCTTCACGCGTTCCGCGCGGCGGGCCGCAAGCTGCCGGTCAATCTGGTTCTTGTGGCCGAGGGGGAAGAGGAAATTGGATCTCCCCACTTTTCGCAGGTCGTGCGCCGCCCGGAAATCGCCGCCGCTCTGTCGCGCTCGGTGGGTGTCTTCATGCCGATGCCCTCACAGGGAGTGGACGGTGTCGTGACGATCAATCTCGGCGCAAAAGGGGTCATCGAGCTGGAGATGGTCTCCACGGGCGAACGATGGGGCCGCGGTCCCCGACTCGACATCCACTCGAGCAACAAGGCTCGCGTCGACAGCCCGGCCTGGCACCTGGTGCAGGCTCTCTCGACACTGGTCACCGCCGACGGGAACGATCCGGCGATCGACGGCTTTGCCGATCGCGTGCGGCCGCTTTCCGCAGGGGAGAAGACGATGATCGCGGAGGGCGCGCGACGTCTCAACGAGGGACTCCTGAAAAAACAGCTCGGGGTCGAGAAGTGGGCCAATGACGCCGGCTGGATTGAATCGCTGGAACGCTTGGTCGCGCGGCCGACCGTGAACATCGAGGGGCTCGTCGGCGGCTACACGGGCCCCGGCGGAAAAACGATTCTTCCCCACAAGGCGGTCGCGAAGCTCGATCTGCGTCTTGTTCCCGACATGAAGGCCTCGGACGCCCTGGCCGCGCTGAAGGGCCATCTCGCCAAGCGAGGGTACGGCGACATCGAAGTCAACATGACCGGAGGCTACGATCCGACTTCGACGCCGGCGGACTCCGCGCTCGTCCGCGCGCAGATCGCCGTCTACCGGGCCGCGGGTGTCGAGCCGATCCTGTGGCCTCGAATCGCCGGCTCCTGGCCCGGTTATATCTTTACCGGTGAGCCGCTGAAGCTGCCCGCCGGTCACTTCGGGCTCGGTCACGGCGGCGGCGCGCACGCTCCGGATGAGTATTACGTGATCGAGTCATCGAATCCGAAGATCCAGGGCTTCGACGGCGCGACGCGGTCGCTTGTGGAGTACCTGGGGGAGCTGGCGACGATCTGAAGACGGAAGCAGGAAGCGGGAAGCGGGAAGACGGAAGCGCTCCTCGCTCCTCGCTTCCTGCTTCCCGCACCCGGTCGGGCGGCTAGACGCCCGCCCGCGGCGGCATCCCGATACCCCGGTCGTGCTCGGCGCGCTTGCGCTTGACGTGGGTGATGATCAGGATGAGGCCCAACAGGATGAAGGCCGCCGGGCCTCCCCAGCTGTTCATGACTTCCCAGAACCAGTCCATGTCGACATAGCGATCGATCAGCCAGAGCGCACCCAGACCGACCAGGATGACGCCCCAGGTCAGAGCGGCGGTGCTCTCACGCGCTTTCGCCATCTGCGGGGAGGGAGCGATGCCCCCTTCCGTCAAGGCACCCCGATTGATCGCATGCGCCTGCCGGACCGCGTCGATGATGCTGAAGAACCAGATGAACGCGATCAGCGGACCGAAGAACGCCCCACCCCGCCCGTGGCTCGTCAGGCTGATGCAGAGAATGAAGGCGCCTCCAAATGCGAAGGCGCGCTGGTAGAGGCCGAGATAAAGGTGTCCGAGCCCCGGGAACATCGAGAGGAACCCGGCCAGCGCAGCTGACTTCCTCTCCACGACCGGAACGTACGCTGTCGCGACCGGGGCCGCCACGGGCGGCGGGGGCGTGGGCGCCGGCTCCGGGCTGGGGGCCACGGGCTGAGGTGTCGCGGGATGGATCGGGCTATCGCTGCTCATGCGTTCTCCTGTAGGGCGAGATCTTTCTTCCAGCTCGCCACGGTCAGATCTGTTTCGTTCTTGAAGGGGGCGCTTCTCTCCTGGCCGCTCGACGGGCGGTTGCGCGCCGGCGGAGGATCCGATTTCAAGACCAGTTGGACGGCGTTGGAAATGGCGGCGCGGCCGTAGCCGAAAACCCGGCTCTTGAGCACCAAACCGCTGCGCAGGGCCTTCTCACCGAATGCTCCCACGCGGTCGGCCAGAGTCACGCTGGCGGCTCCGGCGACGGATCTTGCTTCCATGGGGATTTCGGTGCGCGCCTTGCGCGCGAGGTCCGCGGGATTGAAGCCTGCCAGCATCACGATCAAAGCGGCCGCGTAGGCGAAGGCGATGGCCGACTTCGGATTGACCAGCCAGCGCCATCCGACGCGCGGGACAGCCTTGGCGGCAGGCCGCGCGGAGGCGGCCAGTCGCCCCGCCAACCACGGCGCCGCCCGCGGGGGAGCGAGCTCGCGGGTGATGCCCAGAGTCCCGCTCGCCAACGCACACCCGCTGCAGCGAGAGAGATGAAACGCGAGCCGTTGACGGGCAGCGGCCTCGATCTCGTCGTCCATGGCCGCGGCGATGAGCAAGCTGGCGTTTTCGCAGTCGACCGTCCGGGCGGGAATTGCCAGAAGAGCCTCGCGCAGAGCGGGAGTTCCCGCGGGAGGACGCAGCGCGGAGACGAGCCGCCGCACGGACTGCTGATCCCGATCCGCCGCGGCGCATGCCGGGCACGACTCGGCGTGCTTGCGACCCTGAAGATCGGAAGCGCCGGCCACGAACAGGCGCTCGAGCTCCTGGCAGCTCATACGAATGCTCCCGCGGCGATGGCGACGGACGCGAAGGCGCCCGGCCCGCGGCTTTCGTGGCGCTCGCGAATCTTTTTGGCGACTTCGGCGCGGGCGCGGAAGAGGCGAGACTTGACTGTCCCGTCGGGCAGCTCGAGCGCCCGCCCGATCTCCTCGTAGGCGAGCCCATCGAGATCCCGCAAGACCAGGATCTCGGCCAGATCCTCCGGAATCTCCGAGAGCGCTGCAAAGAGCATCTTGGTCCGCTCCCGGCGGATCGCGTCGGCGGCCGGGTCGTCGCTGGAGGTCAGCATCGGCGCCACCGCCTCGTCGGAGACGAAGCGGAAGGACTTCTCGCGCTTGCTGCGGCGGTAGCGGTCGATGCAGAGATTGCGGGAGAGAGAGGCGATCCAGGCGATCAGCGGAAAGCCTCCGTCATAGCGGTGCAGGTTCTCGAAGATCTTCAGGAAGATCTCCTGCGACAGCTCTTCGGCGTCTTCCCGCGTCAACGTGAAGTGGTAAGCCACCGAGTACACTTTTTGGCTGAA
>JBKPDV010000113.1:0-9456 GCA_046728075.1 Acidobacteriota bacterium
CAATGAAAAAGAATGCGGCCAAGTCGAAGGCGACCCGAAATCTTCCCGCGAAAACCCTGCCCGTTAATTTGGCAGCCGGCATCACAGGCGGCAAGGGCAGCTGTAAGGGCGCTCATATCCCCGAGGTGGTACTTGAGCTGTGGAGAGCCGGCGGCGATACCACCAAGAAGTAGGTGAATCGCGGGACGGGGTCGGTCTTGGAAGATGGAATTACCGCGACCCCGCCGCTGTCGAAGCAAAATGGTAATCGCGTCCCCTTTCAGGAATACGCTTGCTAGACTCCCAATACTGAGGTAGCAAATGCGAACCACAAACGGTCGACTGCGCTACACCGGAGTCTGGCTTCTCCTGGCTATCGGCGCATCGTTCTCCACGATCGCTCATGCCGGACAGGGTGTCTGGACGAGCGGCGGGCCACACGGCCAAGACATCAGAGCCCTGGCCATCAATCCCGCGACCCCCGCCACCCTGTACGCAGGGACAAATGGCGGCGGGATCTTCAAGTCCACCGACTCGGGCGGCACCTGGGCTGCAACCAACACGGGGCTGACGAGCCTGTACGTCTCCGCCCTGGCCATCGATCCCGCGAACCCCGCCACGCTGTACGCAGGGACACTTTACGGCGGGATCTTCAAGTCCACCAACTCGGGCGGCACCTGGGCCGCCGTCAATGCGGGAATTCCAAATCCGTACTACGCCTCCGCCCTGGTCATCGATCCCGCGAATACCGCTACGCTGTACGCAGGAACATTTTACGGCGGGATCTTCAAGTCCACCGACTCGGGCGGCACGTGGATCGCCGCCAACGCGGGAATGCGGGAGCCGCCGTACGTCGACTCCCTAACTATCAACCCGGTGACCCCAGCCACCCTCTATGCCGGAACAACCGGCCCTGGGGCCTTCAAGTCCACCGACTCCGGTGCCACTTGGGCCGCCACGGGACTGTACGATCCGTGGGGCTACGACGACGCTCTCTCCCTGGCTATAAATCCCGCGACCCCCGCAACGATTTACGCCGGGACGTACTCCGGCGTCTTCAAGAGCACCGATGGCGGGGGGAGCTGGACGCTCATCAACACTGGCCTGATCAGCACCGATATCCAAGCCCTGGCCATCGATCTTTCGGCGCGGGCCACGCTCTACGCGGGCACGTTCGGCGGCGGGGTCTTCAAGAGCACCGATGGCGGGGAAACCTGGACGGCCATCAACGCGGGCCTTGCCAACACCTATGTTTATGCCCTGGCCATCGATCCTTCGGCTCCGGGCACGCTCTACGCGGGCACGTCTGGCGGCGGGGTCTTCAGCATCGTCCCTGAGCCACCAGATCGTGAGCCCGTTCAACGGCCGCCGCAGAAGCCTCCGACGCGCGACGTGACGCCCCGCCGGTAGAGTCGAAAGTCGCGGATCTTTGGGGTCGGAGTCAGCTTTCTAATCGTTGGTGTGGCGCTACGGCCGGGCGAGCTCGTTCTTGACCACGGCACCGCCCTTCATCACGAAGCCGACCCGCTCCAGCTCCGTGACATCCTCGAGCGGATCGCCCGCGACGGCCACGAGGTCGGCGAACTTCCCTGGCTCCAGCGAGCCGATGCGGTCCTGCCAGCCCAGCATCTCCGCAGCGTTCGTCGTAATGGAGCGAATCACGTCAAGTGGTTGCATCCCGGCCTGGTGCAGAGTCGGAAACCTGGACACAGAGGCTTGCCCACGAGTTTTTCCCGGATAGAACCAGCCCATGTCGGACCCAGCCGCGAACTTCACGCCCGACTTCATGACCCGCTGAATGAGGGTGTCGTATATCCGATTGCCGCGTTCATCGGACTCATCCGCAACCTTCGCTCCCTTCAGAAGCTGCTGAGCCAGATCGTTGTACCGCTGCCGGGTACGCTCATCGGAATCGAGACGCTTGGGTCGCAGCTCTAAAGACATCGCAATGGTTCCCTCGAAAATCCTGGTAAAGAAGCCGTCATAGGAAAGTGGGTGTGAAGTCGAAAAACATCCCCTTGTCCCGCATCTGCTTGAGCTGCTCGTCCGTTACCTCGTTGCCGTGCTCGATAGAATCCGCTTCTCCGTCAATCGCAGTTTGAATGCTGCCCTGGGTGGCGGCCGTGGACGGCGACCTTCAGCGTCACCTCCCCGCGTGTCGCGAGCAGAACTCCCCCAGATCGGCGCGGTGCATCAGGTTCGATTGAAACGCGGAGCCGAGGATCGCGGCGAGGAGGACGACGCTGAAGATCACTGCCTGTACGGCATTCACCACCGCCGACGTTCGGCGAGGCGCCACGAGCACCGCCACGCGATCCATCACGAAGGAGGAGGCTCCCGCCTGCAGGAGGAGCGTTTCCGCCGGATTCGCCAGCTTCGCCAGGGCGGAGAGGAGGTCCTCTCCGCGCGCGCCGCGGATCGCGGCCTCGTCGCACGAAAGCTCGCGGAAGAGCGAGAGCCGCGAGCCCGTCAGCCACACGAGCGGGTGGAACCAAAAGGCGCAGAGGCCGACCTCGTGGACGAGACGGATGAGGTTGTCGCGACGGCGGGCGTGCGTCAGCTCGTGAAGGAGGATCGCGTCGAGCTCGGGCGCGGTCAGCACGCGATGGATGCCGGCCGGAAGCGCGATCCGCGGCCGCAGGAGCCCATCGACCGCGGGAACGCCGCCGCTCGGCTCGAACCGCACCGGCACGCCGCGGGCGAGAAATCCGCCCGGGAGCCCGGAGACGGGTGGGACCGAGGGGACTTCCCCCCCGATCCGGCCCGCGCGAATCCGGAGCCACAACCGCAAAAGCATCCAGAGAAGGCCGAGCAACCAGCCGGCCGCGAGTGCCGCGCCGATCGCTCCCTTTCGAGCGATCTCGTTCCCGAAATCCTCGAGCGGCAGTGCCCAGGGGACGTCGGGGGGCCGGAATCTCTCGATGAGGACTCCGATCGGCAGCACGAAGTTGATCGAGGTCGCCACCCAGATCCAGTACTTCGTCGTGGCGCTCACCCGCCGCGGCGACGTCACCGCCCAGGCGGCGAGCGCGACGAGAGTCGCGAAGGTCAGATGGATCTCGAGGGCGCGCAGCGCAAAGGCGAATGGGAGCGGCTCAGGCATGTTCCTTCCCTCGACCTTTCTTACGGCGGCCGCGCCCGCCGGTTGCGGTCCGCGCCGCGTCCTGGAGCGCCTTCAGGTCCTTCAGCGTGATCCTGCCGCTCTCGAGCAGGCTGGAGACAAGGAGCCGCGGGGAGCCGCCGAACAGATCCAGGAGGTCGCGCATCAGGCCCTGCCGGTGCTCGCGCTCGTTGATCGCGGGCTCGAAGAGCTGCGCGTTGCCGATCTTCTTGACCTTCCGTAGAGCGCCTTTCTCCTCGAGCCTGTAGACGAGCGTCTGCACGGTCGTGTAAGCCACGCGCTCGTCCTCGGGCAGGCTCTCGAGGATCTCGCGCACCGAGCAGGTGCCGAGCTTCCAGCACTGCTCGAGGATCCGCGTTTCGGCTTTCGAGAGGCGTGCGGTCTTCATATCTCCTACTGATAGCGGCGATGCTACTACAGTGTACGTAGCACGGTCAAGGAGGAATTGTGGGTTTCCGAAGGCCCCTAACCCGGCCTGACCCCAGCCAAGACTCCAGGCGCAACCTTGCGTCGAGGAGGCAGACCGTTGGGGTCGGTCTTGGAAGATGGGAATATCGCAACCATTCTGCCATCTTCCAAGACCGCCCCCAATCCAACCCAATCCAACCCCACAATCCAACCCCAGATTCGAAGGTCGAGACAGCCGACCGCTGACACGCGCAGTCGCGCGCATCAATAGCTGAAGATCGCGATTGGGACATAGGGATCGGTTGGCTCATGGACGCGTTTCAGAGACCATGGCTGCGATTCCATCGCGGTATGTCGTGAACCGCGGCCGCCAGTCGAGGTCGCTTTTGGCTTTCGCGTTCGACACTCGCATGGAGATATCGATAGCGATCGAACCGATGTACGGAGCCACGAGGCGCGTCAGCCAGCGCGGAAGTCGACGAGGCGGCGGGGCGCCGACCCCTTCGGCCATCGCGGTGAAAACCTCCTGCCATGTCGCTGGTCGATCGTCGACGATGTTGTATGCCTGGCCGGGTCGTCCGGTCTCTAGTGCTGTCACGGTTGCCGCGGCCGCATCGAAATGGTGAACCCAACCGAGGAGTCCACCAGCCACAACGGGAACGCGTCGCTTTTTCAGCATCGGGCGCATCTGCGCGCCGTCGCCGCCGTACAGGAACCCATACCGAAGGGCGATTCCCTCGGGCGCCCCGAAGGTCTGCGTCTCCGCCGAGACGATCGCGGCGATGGCATCGTCGGTCACGTTGCCGGCCGGAACACCGAACGGGTCCCGTTCGGTGATGATCCGATCGCCATGGTCGCGGCATCCGTATCCCAAAATGATCGACTGGGTCACGATCCGCTTCGCACCCAGGCGATCTGCCGCAGCCAGCAGGTTGGCTGTGCCCTCGATTCGGAGGCGGTTCGTCAGAGCCATTCCGCTCGCGCGAAGCGGCGGCTTCCGGAGAGCGGTGAGTTCGTGAATGACCGCATCGGCCGTCAGGCCGGTCACCGCGCGGACCAAGCCGTCGCGATCGAGCGCGTCGGCGGCAATCGGCTCGGCCCCCAGCGCGCGCACGCCGGCGGCACCCGCCGGGTCGCGAATCAGCCCGATGACACTGTGACCTCGGGCGATCAGCAGACGGGTCAGCGGTGTTCCGAGCGCACCATTGGCGCCGGCGACGAAAACTCTCATAAGGTCCTCCGCATGCGGCCACGAGTTGCCAAGACCAGTTGGCCTCTAGTCCTGCGGTTCGACATGTCCCCCGATTCAGGCTTTCTCTGGAATTCCGAACGTCCGCAGCGTCGCCGCGCACTGCTCTCTCCTAACGCAGCGCGCATGCCTGCTCCGATAACAGCCGATTGGACCGCCAAACTCTTTCACGGCGCCAAGCGCGCAAGCTGCTAGGGCTTAGCCTCCAGCAGCTCCGTTACTGCTCCGTTTGGAAATTGTTCTTTCACCAATACGCGCGGGAGCTCCTTCTTGATGAGCACCTCATACGTCTCCGTGCCTCGGTTCTTCTCGATCCGATACGCGACTCGCACCGTCTCAAATGAGCCAGCGGGTACGGTAGTGGTCTCGAGCCCGAGGACCTGGGCGGTGACGCGCGAGTGTCCGGTTCCCGGATCGTAGACGTGAAATGCGAACTGGCCGCCAGAGGCGTATTCCTTCAGGGCCATCACAGCAGCCCAATCGATCCGTTGGTCAACGGTGTCGGCGGCGACCGCCTCGTCAACATCCCGTCGCACGGGTTGCTGATCCTTGACTGAAGAGGCAAACCCGGTCACACGGCTGCCGTGATAGGCAAGGTCGAACGCGATGCGGGCGTCCTTTCCCTGTCCCATTGTCAGCCTCGCGGAAATTGGCCCAAACGCTCGAGTCGCAACGGCCTCCCAGGATTGGCTGAAGGCTCCTTCGACAAGGTTCGTGAACACGAAGTTGCCCGAGGCAGACTTCCGAATCTGGATCTGGCTTTGGCCTGCCTCCTTGCCGTCCACGACGGTCCGATAACGAAACAAACCAGTCCGCAACCTCTCTGCATCGATGTCGAGTCGAGCATCCCGCGCAACGACCTGTGTCGCGAAAAGCGCGAGGACCAGCGTCAGGCGCACCAAGCGGAAGCGGCCCATTCCAGGAGTCTAGCGCGGGCGATCCACACCCTACGAAATGAGTCACCCGCGGCAAAAGTCAGAGAAAGCTCGCGGTCAATCATGCTTTGACCCCGTATCTCCGCCGCGTTTCCCCATTTATCTTACCGGCGACGCCGTAAGCTTGCCGCGGCTGCGACAAGCCGCCGCACGGCGTGAATCAGTTCATCGTCGGTGAGGCAGGCAAAGCCAAGGCGGGCACCCGGCGTCGGAGCGCCGTTCAGCGTGAACGCGCTGCCGTGATCGAAGATCACGCCACAGCGTTGAGCCGCTTCCGCCCAGGCCGTCGTCGTACGAGCATCTCGGGTTCTGACCCAGATGGCCGTTCCGCCGGAAGGATTCCGAAACGTTAGGAAATCCCCGAGTTGCCGCCGGAGCCCGGTCGCGAATATCTGCAATCGTGAGCGATAGATTCGGCGCGTCTTCCGCACGTGCCTCTGGAGCAGTCCGTCATCCAGCAGTTCGGCAATTGCGCATTCCAGAGCCGCGTCTCCTTGCAAGTCGACAAATGATCGGTACGCAACCAGCTGCTCTATGAAATCACGCGCCCCTACGACGAACCCAAGCCTCAATCCTGGTGCCAGAACTTTTGACAATGTTCCGATGTAGATGACGAGGCCCTCGGCGTCAATGCTCGCCATCGGCAAGACAGGCCTGCCGCTGTAGTGAAACTCGTGGTCGTAATCGTCTTCGATCACCGCGAAACGTTCCTGCGCCGCAAGCTGCAAAATCTTCAAGCGGCGAGGGCCGGAAAGCGTGACCGTTGTTGGAAACTGGTGGTGAGGTGTGACGTACACCGCGCGGATGGGCCGCCGGTGGAGAATCCGCTGCAGCGCCCGAACATCGACGCCGTGCTCGTCGATCGGAACTGGCACAATTTCGGCGCCGGCCAGGCGGAACGCTTCCCATGCCGGCCGATAGCCAGGATGTTCAACGGCGACGGCGTCGCCCGGCCGTATGAGCGCGCGCGCGGTCAGTGACAGCGCCATCTGGCTGCCCCGTGTCACAAGAAGACAGTCCGGATGGACGGCTACGCCCCGCGTCGCAGACAGCATCGCCGCCAGGCTCTGACGGAGGCGCGGCAGACCAGCCGGGTGCGTGTACGACAGCAAGTCCGATCCAAACGTGCGGAGAGCACGCCGATAGGCTCTGCCGATCAGATCCGCGGGTACGAGTCGAACATCAGGGCGCGTGCCGGACATCAGAATCGCTCGCGGCGGCACCGTTCGGGGCAACTCAGGATTTGGCGCCGAGGCGAGCGGGAGTGGGAATCGCGGCGGTGCCGGCTCCCGAACACGCGCAGCTCGCCCCAGCCGCCTGGTTGACTGCTCCGGCAGTCCTTCAGCCACAAATGTGCCCGACGCAGGCTTGCTGACCAGCCAACCCTCGGCAATCAGCTCGTCGATGGCAGAGACGACCGTTTGGCGGTGCACCTGCAACGTCCTGGCGAGCGTTCGAGATCCTGGAAGCCCATCACCGGGCCGAAGGCGGCCGCGCTGAATCTCGGCCGCGAGCGCTCTCGCGATCTGCTGACAGACCGGCGTTCCGCCGGTGCGGTCTAACTCCAGGACAAATTCCCAACCGGCCACAGGCATCCCCCACCAGCCGCTGTGCTGGTCTACCAACAATAGCCGATCTTGCTCAGTTTAATGGTCCATCTGGCCCGTGCAAGTTTTTGGAACTGGTCCATGACTTCGGCCGCCCGATCGCGTACGGTCATGCCTGTGCGCTCTATCGTGGTGCTCCTTGCCTGTGCGATCGGATCCTTGATGAACCTTCACGCCGCCGCCGAAACTCGCTGCTGCGCCGTCATTGAATTGCGGCAGTACACGCTCAAACCTGGGCAACGCGATGCCCTGATCGACATCTTCGATCGTCACTTCGTTGAGAGTCAGGAGTCGGCCGGCATGACAATCATCGGGCAATTTCGCGACCGCCGCCGCCCGGACTACTTCGTGTGGCTTCGCGGCTTCACGGATATGGATAGCCGCTACAAAGCGCTCACGGCCTTCTATGACGGTCCCATTTGGGCCGCTCACAGGGCCGCCGCGAACGCCACGATGCTGAACTCCGACGATGTCCTGCTCCTCAGGCCTCTTCGGCCGGAAACCGCATTTCGCGTGAGGCCGAGCGGTGTTCCGTCGAAGTCCCACGGTCCCCTCACCGTGCTGGCAGGCATGTATGACGCGCCTCAGCCGATTGATGCAGCGCTCGTATCACAGTTCGAGCAGCGGGTCGCGCCGGCACTACAGGCGAATGGTGTCCATGTCGAGGGGATTTTCGTCACGGAGTCATCGCGTAACACCTTTACGAGATTGCCGGTCCGCGAAGGCGCAAACGTGCTGGTCTGGTTCGGAACCGCGGAGAGTCGTGACATGTCTCCCGCAAGGCTGGAGCAGCTCGCGAGCATGAGTGCTCTCGGTTCCATGACCGTGTCGTTACTGGACCTCGAGCCATCGTCGCGCTCGGCATTGGGCAATGGTCCCAAAGCGGCGCGCGCGACGAAGCACGATTTCGATTTCCTTTTCGGATCCTGGAAGGTCCATAACCGATATTTGAAAGACAGACTGCGGCATTCAGTGGAGTGGAGCGAGTTCGAGGCCCGTTCAGATGTGCAGCCTGTGCTGAATGGCCTCGGGAACATGGATCGTTACAGCGCGATGCGTGCCGGAGAATCCGTCGAAGGCGTCACGCTGCGCCTGTTCAATCCGGCAACCGGCGAGTGGTCCATCCACTGGGCCGATACCGTTCGCCCTGGGATTCTGCTCCCGCCGATGGTCGGGAGGTTCGACGGCGACGCCGGTCAATTCTTCGGCGACGAGATGCTCGACGGCAGGAAGGTCCTGTGCCGGTTTCTCTGGACGCGAACCAACCCGAGCTCACCGCAATGGGAGCAAGCATTCTCGGACGACGGCGGGAAGACATGGGAAACGAATTGGATCATGACGTTCACGCGACCATGATCAGCTGCCCGCGCATCTTCCTCGCTGCCGGCTTCGTTGCCACGGCGATGAGCTCGGTCGCTCCTGCGCACGCTCAGGAGACACCCTCGCCTTTGGCCACCGGCGCGCACGATTTCGATTTTCTCGTCGGCGAATGGTGCGTGCACCATCGTCGCCTGAAACCCGACAGTCATGATTGGGTGGATTTCGAGGGCACGTGCAGCAATCGCACGCTCATGGGCGGCGGAGCCAACATGGAGGAGCACGCGCTGAACGCACCGAGCGGCGCCTATCGCGCCATCGCGCTGCGCTCGTACGATTCGAAGACCGGGCAATGGGCCATCTGGTGGCTCGACGGGCGCTATCCCTCTGGTCCCCTCGGTCCGCCGGTAAAAGGCCGTTTCGAGAAGGGTATCGGCAGCTTCTATGCCGACTACACTCAGGACGGGAAACCGATGCGCGGACGGTTCCTCTGGTCGAACATCACGCCCACATCCGCGCGCTGGGAACAGTCGTCCTCATCCGATGGGGGAAAGACGTGGTCAGCGAACTGGATCATGACTTTCCAGCGCGATATCCGCAAGCTCACGCAAGCTGCCGCGGAACGGGCTGACGTGCACGATTTCGATTTTCTCGTCGGTGATTGGCGCGTCCAACATCGTTACCTTCGCGTGAAGGACTACAGCCGCGAGTGGCTGGACGTCGATGGGACAGCGAGCCACCGCGCGCTCATGGGCGGTGGGGCGAACATAGAGGAGCACTCGATCAACGCACGCTACGGCGCCTATCGCGCCGTGGCCCTGCGCTCGTACGATCCGAAGG
>JBKPDV010000114.1:0-11634 GCA_046728075.1 Acidobacteriota bacterium
TCGGCCGCCCTTCTTTTTTTCGATGACGACTCCCGAGGAAGAGATCCGCGAGATCGTCGCGCGCGAGACGCGCGCCTGGGACACCAAGAACCCCGACCTCCTCTTGACAGTCTTCCATCCGGACATGGTCTGGCCCTGGCCCCCGACGAATCAGGATCACGACCCCGCCCTCTGGATCCTGCCGTTCGGCCGCTTTGACGCCTCTCGCTGGCGGCGGAGCTGGCAGGAGCTCTTCGACACGCACGCGCTCGTCCACAACCGGCGCGAAATCGTCCGTATCCAGCTCTCGGAAGAAGGGGACGCCGGGTTTGCCGTTGTCGACGTGGACACTCTCTGGCGGGATTCTCAGAACCGCGACTTCCACTGGAAGGGACGCGCCTGCAAGATCTACACGAGAGTCGGGCAGGAGTGGAAGCTCATCGCCCACACGGGCCTGCTCGATTACGACAGGGGACCGAAAGTTCCGGAATGAACGGCTATCGCTGGTTTCGCGCCGGGGACTTGAACGCTTTCTTCGCCCTGATGTTCGACAACGTGGCGAACCTGGTGATCCTGACGGCGATCCTCGTGGGCGCTTTCCACTTTCCCCGGGAGATCGTGCTCTACCGCATGGTGCCGGGCACGGCCGTCGGCGTGCTCGTCGGGGATCTGATCTATGCGGCGATGGCGCGGAGGCTCGCGCGAAAGACCGGGCGCGGCGACGTCACGGCAATGCCGCTCGGCTTGAACGCGCCGAGCGTCTTCGGAATGTCCTTCGCGGTCCTGGGCCCGGCGTATCTCGTCACGGGCGACGCGATGCTCTGCTGGAAGATGGGCATGGCGGTCACGGTCTTGGTGGGCCTCTTCAAGCTCGGACTGGCTCTGGCCGGCAATGCGGTGCGGGCTGCCGTTCCACGGGCCGCTCTCCTCGGCTCGATCGGCGGCGCGGGGCTCGCGTTGATCGGCCTCCTGCCGCTGCTCAAGGTCTTCTCGCATCCAATCGTCGGATTCGTCGCGCTCGGAGTGATCCTCGTCACGCTCCTGGGCCGCGTGCGGCTGCCCTGGGGATTGCCCGGCGTTTTCGTCTCCGTGATTCTTGCCGTCGCGATTTTCTATGCGCTTCGAGGCTTCGGTATCGCCAGTCCTCTCGCGTCGACTTCCGCCTCCGCCCTGGGAGAGGTTCGTGTCTCCTTCCCCTGGCCGAGTCTCGCGTTCCTGGGCGGCCTGTCACTCGCCCTGGGTTATCTGCCCATCGCGCTCCCCTTCGCGCTGGCGACGGTCGTGGGCGGAGTGGACAACACCGAGAGCGCGGCCGCGGCGGGAGACGAGTACGACACCCGAGCCATTCTGGCGACGGAAGGCCTCGCGACGCTGGCTGCCGGCCTCTGCGGCGGAGTCGTTGAGAGCACGCCTTACATCGGACACCCCGCATACAAGAAGATGGGGGCGGGAGCGGGCTATGCGATCGCGACCGGTCTCTTCGTGGGCCTGGGCGGAATCCTTGGGCTTCTCCCCTTCCTGGTCGACTGGATCCCGGCTGCCGCCGTCGCGCCGATCCTCCTCTACATCGGAATCGAAGTGATGGCCCAGGCCTTCACCGCCACGCCCGCGCGCCACGCCCCGGCCGTCGCTTTTGCCGTGCTGCCGTCGCTCGCGTTCGTCGTGGCTCTGGAAATCAGTCCCCTCTTGCCGTCGGGAGGTCTGTCCGCTCTCTCGGGCGAAACAGGCGAGACGGTTCGAACGTTGAAGCTCCTGTCGAGCGGCTTCATCGTGACCGCCGTTCTCTGGGGGGCCGCGGCGGCCGCCCTCATCGATCGCCGTTTCCGGCAGAGCGCGGCCTATCTCTTCGTCGCTTCGCTCCTCTGCCTCTTCGGCGTCATCCACTCACCCGCCGCGCAAGGCACGCTCTTTCTCCCGTGGCGGGCCGGTTCCGAGATTCCCTTCCACCTCGCTGCCGCCTACGCGGCTCTGGCGCTCGTCGTCCTGACGGGCTCTCTCTCGCACTCTCGCGGTGCTGAACAAACCGACGCGGGCTAAACAAGACAGACAGCTTTTTGGCCCGCGTCATCTGGATGATTCGCAAGGACTAACTGGCGAAATCGCGTTCCAGGAAGCCTCCAGACGCCGCGTCCGCCGATATCTCCGTGCTTGCGAGGAGAAGGCGATTGCCCTAAGCTCTTTCCACGCAAAAATGAACAACGCCGCCGCATGGCGGCGGGAAGTCAAGAACGCCGGCAGGCAAATTCGGCGCTGTTTTCTTCTCGCCGCGGCTCTCGCTGTCGCCTCCCTCGCGCACCCTCTTCTTGCGCAACTGGGGGGACCACCACAAGTCGTCGAGGAAGGGACGCTCGAGGTCTTCATCTCGGACGACTTCGCAATCCGCGCGAGCCAGACCGTCTATCGGCTGCGAACGAGCTCGGGAGAATCCCTAGAGCTTCATCCACCTTTCGGCGCCGAGCTTCCGAGACGGACTGGCGCTCGGGTGCGCGTGACGGGTCACCGTCAAAGCGGCGTCTTCACCGCGGATCGCGTGGAGAGCCTGTCGTCGCCCGCGGAAGACCGGGCCGCACAGCTTGCCGCGGCATCCGGAACGAAGCGGGTGCTGGTGATGCTCGTCAACTTTCAGGACGACACGTCCCAGCCCTACACCCCCACGCAGGCCCAAAACACGCTCTTTGCCGCCAGCGGCAGCGTGGCGGCGTATTACACCGAAGTCTCCTACGGCGTGACGGGGCTCTCCGGAGGCGTGGCCGGGTGGTACACGCTTCCGATGAGCAAGCCGACCACTTGCGACATCGGTCAGATCACCACGCTGGCGAACGACGCGGCCACGGCGGCCGGGTTTCCCCCCTCCAACTACGATTTTCCCGTTTATGTCTTCCCGTCGATCCCCTGTGGCTGGGCGGGACTCGCGAGCGTCGGTGGAGGAGGCGCCTGGATCAACGAGGCCCTCTCGGGCTACGTCACCACCCACGAGATCGGCCACAACTATGGAGTTCTGCACGCGCACTCTCTCGATTGTGGCGCCGTGTCCATCGGTCCGTCCTGCAGCCGCAGCGAGTACGGCGACCCCTTCGACGTGATGGGAGGGGACCTGCGCCACATGAACGCCTATTTCAAGAACTACCTGGGCTGGTTGACGGGCTCGAGCGTCGCGACGCAAGGGCTCGGAACGGTGACGTACACCATGTCTCCGCTGGAATCTTCGAGCGGCACACGCGCGGTGCAGCTGCCGACGATTGCCGGGCGAACTTATTGGTTGGAGTTCCGGCAGGGCTTCGGCTTCGACGCCGGCCTGGCCTCGAACTCCAACGTCGTCAACGGCGTGCTCGTGCATCTCGGGCCAAGCGACGTCGGCGGCGCGGATCTGCTGGACATGACTCCCGCCACGGATAACTTCGGAGACGCCGCGCTCACCGTGGGCAATTCCTTCACGGACCCGGCCGCGAACATGGGCGTGACGATTCTCTCGAAGACCGGGGCGACACTCTCCGTCCAGGTCCGTTTCGGGCTCACGCCGCCGACGGCGAGCTTCACCTTCTCTCCAGCCTCTCCTCGAGCGGGCCAGGCGATGGCATTCACCGATACGTCCATCGGATTGCCGAGCGGATGGTCGTGGGACTTCGGCGACGGAACGAGTTCGAGCGCCCAGAACCCCACGCACGTCTACACGCTCGCCGGGACCTACACTGTGCAGTTGACCGCATCCAACGGATCCGGGTCCACCTCGGCGACGCAGACCGTCACCGTCTCGCCGGCCCTGGCGACTTCCTTCTACACTCTGACGCCCTGCCGCGTCATCGACACGCGAAATGCCTTCGGAACCTACGGGGGTCCCTTCCTGTTCGCCACCAACACTCGCTCTTTTGTTCTGACTGGGCGCTGTGGAATTCCCGCGACGGCCAAGGCGGTTGCCACTAACATCACGACCACGGCGGGAACCGCCGCCGGCTTCTTGACCCTCTATCCCACCGGCTCCATCGTGCCGTCCGTCTCAGCGATCAACTATCGGGCGGGCCAGACGCGGGCCAACAACGTCATCGTTGGCCTGGGAAGCTCCGGCGACCTGCTCGTGCGCTGCTTCCAGTCCTCCGGCACGGTCCACTTCATCCTGGACGTGACCGGATACTTCGAGTAGCGCGCGGCCGGCGCCCGGCTCGGCCCGCAGCAGGCCGTTGGCCTGATGGGCTTTGCGGGTCTCGCTCTGGGAATGATGGCCGGAGGCGCTCCGGTCATCGTCGCCCGAAAGGCGTTCGTTTAGCGGGCCTCGCCGCCGGCGAGGTCTTCACGAATTCGGGGACGAGTCGGACGAGATAAGTCGCGGCCGGCTCGGAACGGGCGTCGCGTCAGTTGGGTCTTCGCTTCGAGGACAGCCACGCCTCGGCCGTGCTGGCCTGCCAGAAGACTTTGGTCGCGCGGAATCCTCTCGCGGCGAAGACCTCGAACACGAGCGCGGAGCCGAAGACGGCGTCGCTTTTTGCGACGATGGCGCAGGCGCCAAACTTGATGCTGGGGCGGAGCCGAAGAATCTCTTTGCTGACGGCTCTGAGTTGATCGCTCGTCGGAACGGTGGCCTGCTGGCTCAGATCAAGCAGGACGTCGAGCTCGCTCGGGCAGTCGTCGTCGATCTCGAGCTCCCGGAAGTGGCCCAAAACCTCGGGAAGAGTCACCGTTCCAGAACACCAGGTCCGAATCAAACTCTCGTTCTTGTCGATCTGATACGTGACGGGCATTCCTCTGCTCCTATTTCTTGTGGGGGTTCCGGGACGCCAGACCGGCGTACCGGTTCAGGCAAAAAAAGGGAGACGGAGTATACAGTAAATTCTTGTAAATCTTGCAAAACTTTCGATCGCGCGAAAGGCCCGTTTGAGATCGCACCGGGGAAAGGCGAATCCTTGGAAGTGATTGAGACAAAGTCACTTGTCGGTACTTGTTCTTACTGCCCCAGGTCTTCCAGCGCCGCCGTCTCTCCCGAGAGTGAAAGCCTGCCCTCACCCCGACTCTCTCCGGGCGGGAGAGGGAGTTCGGTAAGGACGGAAACTGAGCCCGATTACCAGCCGGTCGCTTTGCCTTTGTTTTGCTCGTCCAACCACCTCTGGAGCGGGGCGAAGTAGTCGCGGATGGCGGTGGCGTCCATCTGTCGCTGGCCGGTCAAGGCTTCTAGGGCGTCTGGCCATGGGCGGCTCTGGCCCATCTCGAGCATTTTTGCCAGGCGCGCGCCGGCTTCCCGGTTGCCGTAAATCGAGCAACGGTTGAGCGCGCCAGCGCAGCCGGAGGCCTTCGCGACCGCTCGGTGGAACTGGAACTGGAGGATGTCGGCCAGGAAGTAGCGCATGTAGGGGACGTTGGCGGCGACGTGATACTTCGCGCCGGGATCGAAGTCTTTTTCGGTCCGGGCGACCGGCGGCGCGATCCCCTGATACTTCTCGCGCAGCTCCCACCAGACACGGTTGTAGTTCTCGGGGGTCACCTGCCCGGAGAAGACCTTCCAGCGCCACTGGTCGATGACGACGCCGAAAGGAAGGAAGGCGATCTTCTCGAGAGCTTTTCGCAGCAAGAGCCCGATGTCTTTGGACTCGTCGGGAGCCTTTGTCAGGAATCCGAGCTTGACCAGGTATTCCGGCGTGATCGAGAGCGCGATCGTGTCTCCGACCGCTTCGTGGAACCCGTCATTGGCGCTGTCGCGGAAGAGGAAAGGGAGCTTCGAGTAGGACCGCTGGTAGAAGTTGTGGCCGAGCTCGTGGTGGATCGTCGTGAAGTCCTCGGCCGTGATGTCGATGCACATCTTGATGCGAAGGTCCTCGACGTTGTCGATGTCCCAGGCGCTGGCGTGGCAGACGACGTCGCGGTCGCGGGGCTTGGTGAAAAGCGAGCGCTCCCAGAACGTCTTCGGCAGCGGGGCGAACCCGAGCGACGTGAAGAAGCCCTCGCCGTAGCGGACCATCTGCTGGGGGTCGGTCTTCCTTCCCTTCAGGATCTCGGTCAGGTCGTAGCCGGGATCGGCGTCCTTCGGGGAGACGAGGGGATAGATGTTCGACCAGTCCTGCGCCCACATGTTGCCGAGGAGGTGCGCGGGAATCGGGCCTTTTTCCGGGACGACGCTGCCGTATTTCTCGCGCAGCCTCGCGCGCACGTAGGCGTGGAGGGAGAGATAGAAGGGCTTGACCTGCTCCCAGAGACGGTCGAGCTCCCTGGCGAAGGCGTCGGGCGGCATGTCGTACTTGGAGCGCCACATCGCGCCCGTGTCGGCGAAGTGGAGCTCGCGCGCCCCCTTGTTGGCGAGCTCGACGTAGCGGACGAAGTCTTTGCGCATCGGGATTGCGGTCGCATGCCAGCCGCGCCAGACGTCCAGAAGCTCCTTCTCGTCGCGGCTCGCCGCCATGATCCGCGTGATCTCCTCGAGGTCGAGACACTTGTCCTTTCCTTCCGGGCAGTACTTCGCTTTTCCGTACATCCCTTCCATGGCCGCGGTGATGCGCGTCAGCTCTTCGGCCTCCTTCGGGTTCTCGGGCGCGGCGAGCGTGAGCGCGAGCTTCAGGAGCAGGATTTTCCGGGTCAGATCCGGCGGCAGCTTCACGCGGTCGAAGCGAGCCGCTTCCTTGGCCCACCGCGCCGTCGCGGAGATCAGCCGTTCCGACGCCTGCGCGGCCAGGATCTCCGTGTCGTCGGTGATGTAGGTCGATTGGACCCATCCCGCCCGCGACGCGTCGGCGGCAAGAGAAAAAAGCTTCGTCTCCACCTCTTCGATGAACTTTTCCGCCTCGGCGGCGGTCGCGGGCTTCGGCGCGATTTTCTTAGCGGGCATGGCCGTAGAGAAAAGAGGTGTCCAAAGAAGCAGTCCGACAACAGCGAGAGAATGGGATTTCATTTTTCACTCCGGCTCTCCGAAACAAGCTATTAGCTTGCAGCTGTCAGCTCTCAGCCAAACAGGGCACCAAAGCTCGGGCTGAAAGCTGTGAGCTGAGAGCTGAAAGCTCCTCATCCCGTCCTCACGAAATCGATGAAGCCCTGTTCGAAGTCGGTGCCGATCAACTTGACTCGGAGCTTCTGGCCGACGTTCACGCCGTCGAAACCGTGGACGAGCTTTCCTTCCACCGGAGGCTGAAGAAGGCGCACCCAGGTCCCCTTCTCCGAGGCGCCCGTCACGACGGCGTCGAACCGCTCGCCGATGCGCCGCTCGAGCAGGAGGGCCGCGGCGGACTTGCGAACCTGCCGCTCCACCTTGTCGGCGTCGTCCTCCTTTTCGGTGCAATGCGATGCGAGCGCTTCGAGATCCGCCGCGCCGTAGGCGGGCGGCTGCCCCGCCAGCGCCGCCTTCAACACCCGCTGTGTGATGAGATCGGGGAACCGGCGGTTGGGCGCGGTCGAATGCGTGTAGTCGCGCACGGCGAGCCCGAAGTGGCCGATCGGCGCCGAACCGGGCCTCTCGACGACGTACTCCCCCGCTCCCATCAGCTTGACGATGACGAGAGACAGATCGGGAAAGCGAAGCGGATCGGCCTTGCGCCGGCGCGCCAGAAACTCCGCAAGCGCTCGTGAGTCCGGCTCCGGAGGGAGGGCGTCCCCGGTCTCCTTGGCGACCGCGACGATCCTCTGCCACCGCTCGGGGGAGCGCACGACCCGGCGGAGCGATGGCAACCCCTTCGCCGCGAGAAACCGCGCGGTCACGCCGTTGGCCGCGATCATGAAGTCCTCGATCAGCTGCCTCGCCCGGTTGGCCCGCTCGACCCTCAGATCCACGACCGCGTCTCCGTCGAAGACGGCTCGCGGCTCGAGCGTCTCGAGGTCGAGCGCGCCCTCTTCCTGCCGCCGCCCGCGCAGCTTCTGGGCCACGGCGTCCTGCGTCTTCAGCTGCGCGTCCATTCCAGGAACTTCCGCCGCGGCCGGAGGCAGCGAACCGGCGCCCTCGAGCCACGCTCCCACGCCGTTGTAGGCGAGCTTCGACTGATTACGCACGCTCGCGCGGTACACGGCGGATTCGGTGAGGGTGCCGGTGGAATCGACCGTGAAATCCACGACGACGGCCAGTCGATCCTCCCCGGCCGCGAGCGACGTCCAATCCGTCGAAAACTTTTCGGGCAGCATCGGGAAGATCTCCGCCGCCGTGTAGACGGACGTCGTGTTGTGGCTCGCGTGCTCATCAACCGCGGAAGTCCTGGGAACGAGGGCATCCACGTCGGCGATGGCGACCAGGATCCGGACGGCGCCGCCCGGCAGAGATTCCGAGACCGTCAGCTGATCGAGGTCGAGCGAGTCGTCGTTGTCGATCGAACACCAGAGAAGGCTCCGCAGGTCCCGAGCGCCCGCCGCGGCGGCCGGCGCCGCCGGGCCGGCTGTGGCCGCGAGCTGCCGCTCGACCTCGCTGGAGAAGTCGGGCCAGAGGTCGCGGTCAATCATGGCCTGGCGGGCGATGTCTTGCAGGTCGGCGCGGTCGTGAGAGGGTTGGCGGTCCACCGGCGCACTCTAAGAGACAGGGTTCAAAGTTCAAAGTTCAAAGTTCAAGGTTCCAGGTTCTCGGGATAACGTTGAACATTGAACCTTGAACGTTGAACATCCCCAGCTCCGCCGAGCCCTGGGGGCGTGGGACGGAGCGCTCATCACGATCGGCTCCGTCCTCGGCACGGCGATCTTCCTGACGCCTTCGGATATCGCACGCGTCCTTCCCCACGCGGGTTTGATCCTCGCGGTCTGGATCGCGGGAGGGCTCCTGACGCTCGCGGGCGCGCTGACCTACGCCGAGATGGGGGCGATGTTCCCCCGCGCGGGCGGCATGTACCACTTCCTCAAAGAGGCCTATGGGCCGCTGCCCGGCTTTCTGTTCGGGTGGGCGTCGTTCCTGGTGATCATGTCCGGAGGAATCGCCGCTCTCGCAGCGGGATTCGGCGAGTACCTGGGGGCCTTCCTTCCTTTCTTCTCGACGCGCCACGTTCTCTTTTCGGTCCCGCTGGCGCGATGGACCTGGACGGTCTCGGGCGCCCAGCTGGCGGGACTTCTCGCCATCGCAATGCTGACCGCGGTCAACGTCTTCGGCGTGCGCCAGGGAGCCCTGGTTCAAAACGTCGTGACGGTCGCGAAGATCGGCGCGCTCGTGGCGCTTGCGGGCGTGGGTCTCTTCGTGACCGCGCCGGTCTTTCCCCAATGGACCGCGGCGCTCCCGAACGGATTTCTCGCCGGCTTCGGCGTCGCGATGATCGCCGTGCTCTGGGCCTATGACGGCTGGTACTGCTTCGCGCTCTCGGCCGGCGAGGTGCGGGACCCGGGCCGCAATCTCCCTAGGGGCTTGATCTACGGGACGCTCGCCATCGTCGCCATCTACGCCGTGACGAATCTGGTCTATCTGCGAGCTCTGCCGCTTCCCGACATGGCCGCGAGCGAGCGTGTCGGAGAAGCGGCCATGCGGGTGCTTTTCGGCCCCGCGGCGGGCCGGCTCGCCTCGGCTGCGATCCTGGTCTCGATCTTCGGATGTCTCTCCGCCAACATCCTGACCTGTTCCCGCATCTATCAGCCGATGGCGCAGGACGGCCTTTTCTTCCCCGCGCTCGCCCGAATTCATCCGCGCTTCCACGTGCCGGTCGGCAGCCTCGTCGCGCAGGGAGTCTGGTCGGGCGTGCTCGTGCTGTCGGGAACCTTCGAGCAGCTCTATACCTACGTCGTGGCGATCGAGGTGGTCTTCTACGCCGCGACCGGAGCGGCGCTCTACGTTCTGCGGCACCGGCTGCCGGAGGTCGCGCGCCCTTACCGCACCTGGGGCTATCCGTGGGTGCCGGCGATCTTCATCCTGGCGACTGCTTTCCTGGTCGTGAACACCCTGCGCGAGAGGCCGGTGCAGGCGCTTTGGGGGATGGGGCTGCTGGCGCTGGGGCTGCCGGCGTACGCGATGTGGAGGAGGCGTAAGGCGAAAGGCGAAAACGTCGGTTAGTCTCTCTCCCGCCCTTCGCCCTTCGCCGTTCGCCCGTCGCCCCCGTTCATTGCGGCCGCATACAACCTGTGGAAATGGTGCACGCCGTTCTCGCGGCGGACGGAGTATCTGCCCCGGTCGTACGTGCGGGACTTCAGGCCTCGCTGCACTGCCTCGCAGATCGCGATGTCCTCGCGCTGGATCTCGTCGGAAAAAGACACGGTCTCATCGACCAGATGTCGCGTCGCCGGGTTCTCCGGATCGCGGAAGTACCACTCGAAGAGTGTGAGCGTCCGGTCATAGGACAGCGGCACGATCAGGTTGGTCGAGAAGTTGTCCGGATAGACGTTCAACATCAGGTTCGGGTAGATCCAGTAGAACATCGCCTCGCCGCCGGCGCCGCCGCGCAATTTGTCTTCCGCCGTTTTCTTGATGGGAGAGTGCTGGATCGAGTAGATCTGGCGCGTCTCGGTTTCGTAGCGCGCGTAGTCGATCTCCTTCATCAGGCCGGGATGCACGATCGGGATGTGGTACCCCTCCAGATAGTTGTCGACGTAGACCTTCCAGTTGCAGCCGACCTCCCACTGCTTGCGATGAGCCAGGCTCATCGACTCGAGACCGCGATCGCGTAGCTTGCCCGGCAGATCTTCGAGCTCGCCGGAGAGGGTCTGAGACGGCGTTCCCAGATGGAGGAACAGCAAGCCGAGCCATTCTTCGATACGGAATTCCGGAAGGCCGTGGTCTTTCTTTTCGAAGTCCTCGACGCCATCGAACTCGGGGGTGTTCATGAGAGCGCCATCCAGACCGTAGCTCCAACCGTGATAACCGCAGCGAAAAGCGCGGCAGGAGCCCTCGCCCGCAGCGACCGGCCCGGCGCGATGCCGGCAGACGTTCGAGAGCGCGCGCAGGCGATCTTCGCCGCGCGCGATCACGACAGGCTCATTGGCGACGGTTGCCGTGAAATAACGGCCCGTCTGAGCAACCTGGGAGGCGTGGCCGACGAGCTGCCAGGTCTTGCCGAAGACGAGCTCGTTCTCCCGATCGAGAACCTCCGAATCCGTGTAGAACCGGGACGGGATCGTGGCCGCGGAAGAAAGACGGGACTCGACTTTCAGGTCCGAACAGTCCATGGAGAGAAGGATAGCCGAGTATCCTGAGGGGTGAGGGGGCGAGAGGATCCAGGGGCGCGGGAATAACTCTCAAATCTCGACCTGGCCTCGCAGCTCGATCGACCGCTCGGCCGGAAGACAGAAGGCCGACATCGCTGAGAAAGCGTTTCTTGAGAGAAACGCGAAGAGCTTCTCCCGCCAGAGCGCCATCCCGCGTTTCTTGCGCGTCGGAATGATCGCCTCCTTGCCGAGAAAGTAAGAGGTCGATTCGGGCTCGCAGGAGAGTCCGGGCACGGAAATGGACTCGAGAACGGGCGGGACGTCGGGGTCTTCCATGTAACCGTAATGGATGAGGATTCGGAAGAAGCGCCCGTCCAGTTTTTCGACGTCGACTCGCTCCCCTCTCCACTCAGCCGTCTCCTCGGTGATCACGGTCAAAAGGCAGACGCGCTCGTGAAGCACCTTGTTGTGGTCGAGGTTGTGCCGGAGGGCCGGAGGAATCACTGCCGGCGTCATCGATAGGTAGATCGCGGTGCCGGGAACGGTCAGAGGCTTGCGGTGACGGCATTCCTCGAGGAACTTCTCGACCGTGACCAGCGATCTCGCGAGGCTCTTGTTCAGGAGCTCCCGGCCGTGGCTCCAGGTCAT
>JBKPDV010000115.1:0-8527 GCA_046728075.1 Acidobacteriota bacterium
CGGATTGGACGGCGAAACCTACTCGATCCTCGATCGTTCGCGCCCCTTCCTGCGTCTGCCGGTCGCTTCCGGGCGAAATATCGCGCTGCTGATCGAGATCGCCGCCCGCAACGAGCTCCTGAAGACGCAGGGCTACGACGCTGCGAAAGAATTTGCCCTGAAGGTCGACGAACAGATCGCGCGGAACATGCAGTCGACGGCGCGGCGACCCGCTTGAGTCCGCGACGTCCCGGCTCCCGGCCACCGCGGCGCCGCCCACCCGCCTCGAAGCCGTCCGCGCGGCCGCGACAGCTGGGCGCGGCGGAGAGCCTGGTCATCGTGACAGGCCTCTCGGGCTCGGGCAAGAGCCAGGTCAACAAGTGCCTGGAAGACATGGGGTATTCCTGCGTCGACAACCTCCCGCTCGATCTGGTCGAGCCGTTGCTCGCCCGGGTCTCGGCGCCTCGGGTCGGCATCATCCTCGATGTCCGAAACCCGGACTTCGCACGCCGATTCCCGGAGATCCTGTCTCGGTTGCGAGCCCAGGTCCCGGGCACCCGGTTGCTCTTCCTCGACGCATCCGAAGAATCGCTCATCCGCCGTTTCTCCGAGACGCGGCGGCCTCATCCGCTGGCAACGGACCAATCGCTGTTGGAGGCGCTGCGCAACGAGCGGCAGATGCTCGAGGAGGTGCGCGCGGTCGCGGACGTCGTCCTCGACAGCTCCGAGATGACGGTTCACGAGCTGCGTTCCTTCATCCAGAAGACCTTCGTGGGAGACTCTTCGCTCCTGCGCACGGCGCTGTCGGTGACCTCCTTTGGCTTCAAGTTCGGCGTCCCGCACGATATCGATCTGCTCTTCGACGTACGGTTTCTGGCCAATCCCCACTTCGTCCCGGAGTTGAGGTCCAAGACGGGGAGTGATCCGGCGGTCGCCGCTTTTATCGAACAGGATCCCGAGACCGCGCGATTCCTGGCCCGGACAAACGAATATCTCGACTATTTACTGCCGCTCTACGAGAAGGAGCAGAAGAGCTATCTCTCGCTTGGCGTCGGATGCACGGGAGGCAAACACCGATCCGTCTACATCGCCGAACGGCTTGCCGAACGCCTGCAGAAGAAGGGGTATCCCGTGCGGGTATCCCATCGAGACGCCACGCGCGCATGAACGCTAGAATCTGCGGTCCACCATGATCGGCATCCTGCTCGTGACCCACGGCCGCCTCGCCGAAGAGTTGAAGGCGGCGGCCCTGACGATCCAGCCGGACATCTCCCGTATGGTGGCCGTGGCCCTCGAGTGGAATCAGACCGGCGAGGACGCCCGGGGCCGGATCGCGCAGGGAATCTCGCAGGCGGACGAGGGCGATGGCACAGTCATCCTGACAGACATGTTCGGCGGCACGCCGACGAATCTGACTCTTTCGTTCCTTCAGAAAGACCGGATCGAGATCGTGACGGGCGTCAACCTGCCCATGGTGCTCAAGTGCGCTTCTCTCCAGAAGAGCGGAAAGAGCGTCGCGGAAGTGGCCCACCTCGCCCGCGACCGGGGGCAACGATCGATCTGCGTGGCGTCCGATCTGCTCGCAGACGAGCAGGCGGCCTCGGCCGAAGAGCTCTCGCGGACCGAGAAGTCATGATCGAGCGGGAGCTCGCGATTCGCAACCGGTTGGGCTTGCACGCGCGCGCCGCCGCGAAATTCGTGCAGACCGCGAGCCGATTCAAGTCGTCCGTCAAGATCCGCAAGGACGGCGAGGAGGTGGACGGCAAGAGCATCCTCGGCATCCTGCTGCTCGCTGCTTCGCAAGGCACGCGGATCGTCGTGACCGCTTCCGGTGAGGACGAGGCCGACGCGATCACCGCCGTGGAAGACCTGATCACGCGAAGCTTCGACGAGGAAGAATGAGGAGGAGATTTGTGATTTGTGATTTCTGATTTGTGATTGGCTGGCGACCGTCGCTCAAATCACAAATCACAAATCTCAAATCGCAAATGAGTATGCTGCAGGGCCTGCCCGTCTCGCCCGGAGTCGCGGTCGGACGCGCGGTGATCGTCCGATTCGGGGGAATGCCCGCCTTTCGCCGAGCCGTCCCACAGGCCGCCCTGGAGGAGGAGGAGAGGCGCCTGCGTAAGTCGGCGAGTCGAGCGGCGGAGGACTTCCGCCAGCAGTCGCGCGCCGTTCGGGGAGAAATGGGGTCGGAGCTCGCAGCGATTCTCGACGCGCACGCGATGATCGCGTCCGATGAGACTTTTCTCTCGGCAATACTCGAACGCATGCGTCGCGAGCGGGTCAATCCCGAGTGGGCGCTGGCTGCCGCGTCCCGCGAGTTCGAGCAAAGACTCGCCGCTTCCGACTCATCCGGCATGCGCGAGCGCGCCGCGGACATTTCCCATGTCGCCCGGGAGATCGCCCAGCACCTTTCCGGCGGCGTCCGGTCGCTGCCGCAGGAGCTCCCTCGCGGCTCGATCCTCGTGGCCGACGAGCTCTCCCCGCTGGACGCCGCACGGCTGGATCCGCGGCGGGTGCTGGCCCTGGCTCTGGAGCGCGGCGGGCCGACGTCGCATGCCAGCATCATCGCGCGATCTTTTGGATTACCCGCCGTCGTCGGCATCCCGGGACTCTGCGAAGCGGTCTCGCCGGAGCGCCCGATCGTCGTCGACGGCGAACGGGGCGTCGTCGATCCCACGCCCTCGAAGGAACGCCTGCGCAAGGGACTCCTGCGCGTTCGAGAATTTCGCGATCGGAACCGCCGCTTGCGCGCCCGAACGGCGGGCGCGGCGTCCACCAGGGACGGTTCGCGCGTCATCCTGCGAGCCAATCTGGAGCTGCTCGAGGAAGTCAGCGCGCTGGAGCGGTACCACGCGGAGGGGATCGGCCTCTTTCGGTCGGAGTTTCTCTACTTGAAGGCCTCGCCGCAGACTCCCGGCGTCGAGGAACAACGGGACGCCTATGAGCGGCTGCTCGAGGCCTCCCGGCCTCACCCCGTTATCGTCCGCACCTACGACCTGGGCGGAGAGAAGGGGATCGGGCCGGCTCCCGGAGAAAACCCTGCCCTGGGCTTGCGGGGGCTCCGCTACTGTCTCGCCCATCCGGAGCTCTTCGACGACCAGTTGACGGCGCTCTGCCTCGCCTCGCGGAAAGGAGAGCTCAAGATTCTGCTTCCGATGGTCACGACGCTCTCCGAGCTGCGCGCCGCGCGCCAGCGTCTCGCTGCGGCCGCGTTGCGCGCCGGGCTGGCGGGGATTCCTCCCCTCGGCGTTATGATCGAAGTCCCCTCAGCGGCTCTTCTGGCCGACCGGCTCGCCTCCGAGGCGGATTTCTTTTCCATCGGGACCAACGATCTCGCGCAATATGCGCTCGCCGTGGATCGTTCCAACCCCGACGTGTCGGCACTGTACCGCCCGCTCCATCCCGCGATTCTGCGGCTGATGAAACTCGTGGTCGAGGCGGGTGTGTCCATGCAAAAACCGGTCGCCGTCTGCGGGGAGCTCGCAGCCGATCCGCTGGGAATCGGCGTGCTGGTCGGCTTGGGCATCCGCGAGCTTTCCGTGACTCCGGTGGCCATCGCGGGTGTCAAGGACAATCTCGCGGCGGTCGACTCCGGCCGGAGCCGAATCCTCGTGGAGAAGGCGTTGGAAGCGGGAGATGCCTCCGAGGTCGAGCGGCTCTTCCGTTCGGCCTCGTAGACCGAACCGGAGCAAGACTTTGCGTCAATCACGATCGCCGAGGAGGTCCCGTTGAGACGAGTGGCAAAACCATGGGGGCATGAGCTGATCTTTGCCGAGACGGAGCGGTATGCCGGCAAGATTCTTCATCTCGAGGGGGGCCACAGCCTCTCTCTCCAGTACCATGAAAGAAAGGATGAGACCCTCTATGTTCTCAGAGGGGAGATCCAGCTCCAGGTGGAGGTGGACGGAGAAATGAAAGAGATGACTCTTCGAGAGGGAGAGACCTACCGGATCCGACCGGGCGTTCGCCATCGCCTGCGGGCCGGGCGCTCAGCCGACCTGGTCGAGGTTTCGACTCCGGAGCTGAATGACGTGGTTCGTCTGGAAGATGCCTATGGCCGTGAGGGAACGACGACGCCATGATGAGTTCTCCGATTTCCGATCGCGGGTGGCGCCATGCCGTTGCCGGGACCTCTGGCGGCCCAGCCCGACACAACCGAGAATCCGGAAACCGAAAAGCGAAATCGGCCCTCCTCGGAGCCGCCTTACTGGTCAGCGGGATGGCTCTCACCGCCCTTCCTAATGCCGCGACACCGACCCCGACGCCCACGCCGAGGCCGCGATTGACCGGCGGCTTCGGGCGGCCCGCCGCGACCCCGATCGTCTCCGGGACAAATGGACAGGCCTTCTCCGACGTGGTTCGGGCTGCCTCCGAGGGGAAAAATCGGAAGGAGCCAAAGCCCAGTGTGGCGATCACGAACGACAACCTCGTGACGGACCCCAAGAAGGGCCGCCTGACGACGTCGGCGCCCCGGAGCGTGTCCCCGACGCCCGGCAAACCAGTCGTTGGCGCGACACCCACGCCCGCCCCGCCCCCCGCAGCCCCTTCGGAGGGGAGCGAAGCCGAATGGCGGGAAAGGGCGCGCGTCGCTCGGCGCCAGGTCGAGGAAGGCAAGGCGCGCGTCTACCAGCTCGAAGGGGAGGCGGCCGCCCTGGAGAAAGACTTCTATCGGTGGGACGACGGTCAGTATCGAGACGGAGTCATCAAGCCGGCATGGGAGAAGAAGAAGCAGGAGCTGGAAGAGGCGCGGAAAGATCTCGCGGCGGCGGAAAAAGACCTGGCGGATCTGCCGGAGCTGGCCCGAAAGGCGGGCGCCCTGCCCGGCTGGATACGGGAATGAGCCAGCTGTCCGCCGACGGCGGCCGAAAAGTACAATCTATGGATTGTGATCCGGCTCCTCTGTTCCACATCGAAACCTGGGGCTGCCAGATGAACGTGCTCGATGGCCAGCGCATGGCGGGGCAGCTCGAAAGCCGCGGGTACCACCCGGCCCCGCAAGCCCAGGCGTGTGACGTCGTCCTCCTGAACACCTGCGCGGTCCGGGAAAAGGCGGAGGCGAAGGTCTACAGCGCGCTGGGAGTTCTCGCGCGCCGGAAACAGGAGAATCCCCGGATGGTGATCGGCGTGACGGGATGCGTTGCGCAGGTGTCGGGAGAGGAGATTCTGGAGCGAGCCCCGTGGGTGGATTTCGTCGTGGGAACCGGCCAGGTCGAACGAATCGGCGAGCTTGTCGACTCTGCCCGCAAAGAGCGGCAGAGGGCGGCCTACCTGGATCTCCCGCAAGACTCTCCGACTTACCCATTCGAGCAGGTCAGCCGGGATTCCGCGTTTCAGGCGTACATCACGATCATCGAGGGCTGTGACCAGTTCTGTACTTTCTGCATCGTCCCTTTCACGCGCGGCCGGGAGCGAAGCCGCGCTTCGAGCGATATCCTCGCGGAGGTCGAGCACCTCTCGCGTCGGGGATTCACCGAGGTGACTCTGCTTGGCCAAACCGTCAACGCCTACCGCGATCCGGAAGAGGGGATCGGTCTGGGTTCGCTTCTCCGCCGAGCCGCGGGAGTCCCGGGAATCCGCCGGGTCCGGTTTCTGACTTCGCACCCCTCCTTCGTGGACCTGGAATTGATCGAAGCGCTCGCGCAAGAGGGGGCGATTGCCCCCTATCTGCACCTGCCCGCGCAATCGGGCTCGGACCGTGTGCTGTACCGGATGAAGCGGCGCTACGACCGCAGGAAGTATCTCGACATCATCGAGTCCGTGCGGCGCGCGCGCCCTGATATCGCGGTGTCCTCGGACTTCATCGTGGGTTTTCCCGGTGAGACGGAAGAGGACTTTTGCCAATCCCTGGAATTGCTCCGGGAAGTCCGATTCGCCAGCGTCTTTGCCTTCCGATACTCGCCGCGGCCGGGAACGGCGGCGGCCCGGTGGGGGAGCGAGGCCGAGGTGGACGAAGAGGTCGCGGCCGACCGCCTGGCCCGACTCCTCGCCCTCCAGGAGGAGATCCAGGCAGAGATCAATGAAGGCCTGGTCGGGCTTCCCATGGAGATTCTCGTCGAAGGACGCAACCGACGCGGCCAGATCACCGGCCGCACCCCTTGTAACCGGGTCGTGCACGTCCCGAGCTCTCTCGAGCTCTCCCCGGGCGCGTACCTGCCGGTTCGGATCACGAAGGGACTACCCAACTCCTTGCTCGCGGAGCCAGCCTGATGCTCAAGATGGAAATCAAAGGCTTGTTGATGGACCCGGTTTCGAACATGCCGGTCGTGATCCTCCGCGACTCAGCGGACGGGATCTTTCTGCCGATCTGGGTCGGGATCTTCGAGGCGAACGCGATCGCGATCGAGATGGAAAAGGTGACGACACCCCGGCCAATGACCCACGACCTCTTGAGAAACGTATTGAAAGAGCTCGAGACCAAGGTGGAGCGCATCGTCATCAACGACCTCCGCGACAACACGTTCTTTGCCAGAATCCACCTTTCCCGCGGCGCCGCCACGTGGAATATCGACAGCCGTCCGAGCGATGCGATCGCCCTGGCGCTGCGGTCCAAGGCGGACATCTTCGTCGAGGAGGAAGTGCTCGAAAAGAGCCGGACGCTGCGCGAGGAAGGGGAGGAACAGGATCCCGAACGGCTGCGCAAGTGGCTGGAAGAAGTCAACCCGGAGGAACTCGGGAAATACAAAATGTAGTTTGGAGTTCTCAGTTTTCAGTTTTCAGTTTCATCAGACGGTGGGCCCCACAAAACTGAAAACTGAAAACTGACAACTGTTAACTCGTCCCAAGCGGAAAGCTGATAGCTTCCTTACCGTGATCATCTCCATCACCAATCAAAAAGGGGGAGTCGGCAAGACCACCACGGCGATCAACCTCTCCGCCGCCCTGGCCCAGAAGGGGTTGAAGACCCTCCTGATCGATCTCGACCCACAGGGCAACAGCACGATGTCCTACGTGGACCGGCGAACCGTCGAGAAATCCATGTTCGACGTGTTGACGGATCCCGCGATCACTCTCAAAGAGATCGTGCGGCCTTCCGGGCTCCCGAAGCTCGACATCGCACCCGCGCGAATCTCACTGGCCAAAATCGAGTCGAAGCTTCTCGGGGAGATCGACAGTCACTTCCGGCTCCGCGACAAGATCGACGGAGCGCGTCGGGCCTATGACGCGATCCTGATCGACACTCCTCCGACTCTGGGAATGATCACCGTGAACGCCATGGTTGCCTCGAGCCACATCCTGATCCCGATCCAGTCTTCCTATTTCGCGCTCGAGGGTACCGACGACCTGCTGGAGACCATCGACAAGATCAAGGCGCGTCCCAATCCGCACCTGCGCATCCTCGGAGTCGTCGTCACGCTCCACGACAAACGAACCGTGCTCGGCAAGGACGTGTACGAACAAATCGCCGCGGTCTTCGGCGAGAAGGTTTTCAAGACAACGATCTCAAAAAGTGTCCGGCTCGAGGAGAGCCCGGCGCACCGCGAATCGATTTTCACCTTCGCCCCGCGCTCGAGCGGCGCGTCGGAGTATTACTCATTGTCCGAAGAAGTTCTCTCCCGTGTCTGATAGCCGAAGGTGGTGGCCATGTCCAAACGCAGAGGTTTGCCGATGGAATCACGGATGCGGCACGATTCTCATTTCGTCGAATCCCTGTCCGAGCGCTTCGGGGCATCGCTCGGTCGATGGATTTCGGTGGAAGAGATCGAGACCAATCCCGATCAACCTCGATCCAACGTCGGCGATCTGAAAGAGCTCGCCCGATCGATCGAGGCGAAGGGCATCTTGGAGCCGCTGCTCGTGCGGCCGGCGGCGGATGGCCGCTATCGGATCATCGCCGGGGAAAGACGCTTCCGGGCGGCTATCGAGGCCGGGCTGACGGAAGTTCCCTGCCTCGAGCTCGACGTCCCCGACAACGAGGTTCTTGAGATCGCGCTCGTGGAGAATCTTCACCGCAGGGACCTGCATCCGTTCGAGGAGGCCGAGGGATACGACGCCCTCGCCACGCGTCACCGATACACACAGCAGCAGATCGCCGACGCGATCGGGAAGTCGCGAGTTTCCGTCACCGAAGCAATTACCCTGCTGGACATCCCGCAGGAGCTGCGCGACGCATGTCGGCGCGCCGACATCAACGCCCGAAGCGTGCTTCTCCAGATCGCCCGCGTGAAGGATCCCGCAAAGATGCGGGAGGCGATCGCCGCCGTGGCCCGCGGGTCGACGCGGGAGGATCTGCGCAGCCGCAAGAAGGAGTCCGAGGGAAAGAGCCGTGGCCGGCATTTTTCCTTCGTCTACAAGCCGAAGGGCGGTCCGTTCCGGCTGAACCTGTCGTTCCAGAAATCGCGTGTCGAGCGCGGAGAGCTGATCGAGACCCTCCGGCAGATCGTCAAACAGCTGGAGGCGGGGGACATCAAGATCGGACGGCGGTAGGGCCTTGCGACGGGGCTCCGGGGATCAAGCTCGGCGGAGAGCTAGTGTCCGATAAGATATATTATGTAAAGTCGCCCGGAAGGCCCGTCCTGCCCGCCAGGGTTCCCCAACCTTAGAG
>JBKPDV010000116.1:0-10653 GCA_046728075.1 Acidobacteriota bacterium
GTGCTGTGACAGTCTCTTCCCGTCCTCTTCGGGCCGTCCGGTCCGTTCTCCCGGCCATTCCCATGACCGAACCATTTTCCGGATCCATTTTCCGTATCCGCGACCTTCCGCAGGACGAGCGTCCGCGAGAGCGTCTCGCGCGACTGGGAGCCGCCGCCCTCTCAAGCGAAGAGCTGCTGGCATTGCTTCTGGGATCGGGGACGCGGGGCGAGAGTGCACTGGATCGCGCTCGAAAAATCCTCGCCTCGCACGGAGGCCTGCCGGGCCTGGCCTCCCTTTCGGGACCCGAGCTGCAGCGGGAGCGGGGAATCAAGGGCGCGCGGGCCTGTACGATCGCGGCGGCTCTGGAGATTGGACGCCGTCTTGCAGCGGAGACGCTCTGCTCGCGAGACCTGCTGAACGAGCCGTCGCTGGTCAAAGACTATCTGCGCCGGGCGCGAGGCGAGGGGACGCAGGAGCGCACGGGAGCGCTTTACCTGAACGCCCGGAATCGGTTGATCCGGGATGATCCCGAGATCTATCGAGGCACCCTCGACCGCGCGGTCGTCGAGCCGCGGGAGATCCTGAAGCGCGCGCTTCTGGCCAACGCGGCGGCGATCATCCTCTACCACAACCATCCTTCCGGAGACCCGACGCCGTCGAGGGAAGACCGGGAATTCACGCGACGCCTGGCCTCCGCGGCCGAAGCCGTCGGGATTCGGCTCCTGGACCATCTCGTCGTGGGGACGTCCGGAGCGGTGTCGTTCCGGGAGTCCGGCCTCATGTAAGAAGTCGACAGTCAAAAGTCAACCGTCGACGGTCCGCGGCCGACAGGGGCGGTAGCCAGACTGTTGACTGTCGACTGTAGACTGTCGACTCTTTTTCATGAAGACCTTCTACATCACGACGCCGATCTACTACGTCAACGATCTGCCCCACATCGGGCACGTCTATTCGACGGTCGTGTGCGACGTGGCGGCCCGCTTCCACCGGATGATCGGGGACCGGACGCGCTTTCTCACAGGCACCGACGAGCACGGACAAAACATCGAGAAGGCGGCGGCCGCACAGGAGATCGCACCCATCGAGCTCGCGAACCGCGTGGTCTCGCGCTATCACGATCTCTACCGCACATTCGAGATCTCCAACGACGACTTCATCCGAACGACCGAGCCGCGCCACCGCGCGGGCGTGGAAGCCCTGATCGCCCGGATCGAGCAGAGCGGGGATCTCTACGTCGACCGGCACGAAGGCTGGTACTGCGCCAGCTGCGAGGCCTTCTACACGGAGAAGGAGCTCGACGAAGAGCACCGATGCCCCGTCCATGGAACCCCGTGCTCTCGGGAATCGGAGGAGAACGTCTTTTTTCGTCTGTCCCGTTACGGAGGGCGGCTGCTCGCGCATTACGAGGCGCATCCGGACTTCCTTCGGCCGGAAACACGGCGCGCGGAGGTGGTCTCGTTCGTCCGGCGCGGCTTGAACGACCTTTCGGTTTCTCGGTCGAAGGTTCGCTGGGGAATTCCGTTCCCCGGGCGGCCCGGCCAGGTCGTTTACGTCTGGCTCGATGCGCTCGCCAACTACATCACCGCGCTCGGATTCGGCGGCCCGGATGACGGCCTCTATCGTGAGTTCTGGGAGAACGGCGAGGGGGCCCGGGTCCATCTGATCGGCAAGGACATCCTGCGATTCCATTCGGTCTATTGGCCGGCGTTTCTTCTCTCCGCCGGGCTGCCGCTGCCCACGACGGTGTGGGCTCACGGTTGGTGGCTCCGCGACGAGAAGAAGGTCTCCAAGTCGGTGGGCAACGTCGTGCGGCCCGACAACCTGGTCCGCGACTTCGGGCCGGACGCGCTGCGTTATTTTCTCCTTCGAGAGATGACCTTCGGCCAGGACGCCAGCTTTTCCGATGAGGCGTTCCTGACGCGTTACAACGCGGATCTCGCCAACGATCTGGGCAACACCCTCTCGCGAGTGGCCGCGCTCTGCCGCCAGAGCTTCGGCGCGACCCCGCGCGAGGTCTGCACGGACAACGAGGTCCGGACCGCGTTTTTCGCGACCGTGCCCGAGTGGCGTGGAGCGATGGAGGAGTTCGCATTCAACCGCGCGCTCGACTCCGTCTGGCGTCTGCTCGCCATGATCAACGGCTATATCGTCGCGCGTGAGCCGTGGAAGATCCGAAAAGAGGAGGGAACCTCCGACCGGCTGCACCGCGTGCTCTCGGCCGCGGCGGAGGGGATGAGGATCGTGGGCGTTTTGCTCTTCCCATTTGTGCCGGGAACGGCGCGGCGGATCTTTCAGACGCTGGGGCTTCCGCCGCGCGACCCGCTCCCGGCAGACCTCGAGTGGGGAAGGCTGCCTTTGAACGTTCCCCTCTCGGAACAGCCGCCCCTGTTCCCCCGAGTCGACGGCGCTCTCTACCTTGGAGCAGCAAAGGAAGGAAGAATGGATGAAAAACCGGCTTCCCCGAATCCGACGGCACCACCGCCGATCGAGACGACTCAAGCGGCGACACCATCGGACACTCGCATCGGCATCGAGGAGTTTGGCAAGGTCCGGCTCGTGACGGCGAAGGTTCTGGAGGCCGAGCGCGTGCCGAAGTCGAACAAGCTGATTCGGATGCGGGTCGATATCGGCACGGAGCAGCGCCAGATCGTGGCCGGGATTGGAAAACGGTACGCGCCGGAGGAGCTCCTCGGCCGGAACGTCGTCGTGGTCACCAACCTGAAGCCGGCCAAACTGATGGGGGTCGAGTCCGACGGAATGGTGCTCGCCGCGACGGTTGGCGAAGCGGGAGATCCGGTATTGCTCGACGTGCCGGCGGAAGTCCCGCCGGGCAGCCGGGTCAAATGAAATCAGACGGGGAGACGGGGTGACGGGGTGACGGGGTGACGGGGAGAAGAGAAGGCGCATCACCCCGTCTCCCAGTCCCCCCCGTCTCCCCCGTCGTGAGCTGACGCTTCGATGACCCATTCGGACTCCCACTGCCACCTCTACATGGCGGAGAACCCGGCGGGCTGGCTCGAGCGCGCGCGGGCGGTCGGCGTGACTCGGCTGCTCGTTCCCGGGACGACCCTCGAGGATTCCGCGCGCGCCGTCGCGATTGCGCAGGAGCACGAAGGGGTGTTCGCGGCCGTGGGGATCCATCCGCACGAGGCGAAGGACTTCGACGCCGCCCGCGACGGGGCGCGGCTCGAGGAGCTGGCGAGGGAGCGCAAGGTCGTTGCGATCGGTGAGGTCGGCCTCGACTTTTACTACGATCACTCTCCGCGACCGAAACAGATCGACGTCCTGGAATGGATGCTCGATCTCGCCCGACGCCTCTCGCTCCCGGCGATTCTTCACAACCGCGAGAGCGGGAAGGAGATGCTGGAGATCCTCACGCGCCTTCCTCACCGCGAACGGCCGGGAGTTTTTCACTCCTTCACGGAAAATGCCGATTTCGGAGCAAAGGCGATCGATCTGGGTTATGCGATCTCCTTTTCCGGAATGCTCACGTTCCGGGCGGCCGAGAACATTCGTGACGCCGCGCGCGGGCTCCCGCTCGAGGCGATGCTGATCGAGACCGACGCCCCGTTTCTCGCGCCGGTGCCCCATCGCGGAAAGACAAACGAGCCGTCGTTCGTCATCGAAACGGCGAAGAAACTGGCGGAGCTCAAAGCCGTAGATCTCGCGAAAATCGCGGAGACGACCACTCTCAATTTTGAGAGTTTGTTCGAGGCGGTCACGAGGAGCGCGGCCGCAACGAGCTGAGAGCCGATCCTGGAGCGAAATGACGAAGGATCTACTCTGGCGGGCCCGCGAGGGAGGACGAAAGTAGATCCTTCGCTTCGCTCGCAGATGACAACAGAAGTGAGTGCCGCCGTTAAGTGAGCGAGGCAGCCTTTTCCTGACTACCGACTATCGACTATCGACTGAACCGGCTCTCCTCTGTGGACTGTCGACTGTAGACTGTCGACTCTTCGATGAGCTCCTCCCGCATCTCTCCCCGCGACTTCGAAACCTACGTCGAAGAAGCCTTGTCCGGCGTTCCGGCGAGTTTTCGCAAGTATCTCGAGAACATCGTGGTCGTGGTTGAGGACGAGCCGGCCGACGAGGACTATGACGAGACGGACACTCCGGATGAGGAGGAGCTCTTCGGCATCTTTCGCGGCGTTCCGTACTTCGAGCGAGGAGCCGTGACCTCCCATCTGCCCGCCCAGATCGCAATCTTTCGAGGCCCGATTCTCCGCAGTTGCGGCACCCGGGGCGAGGCCGTCCGAGAGATCCGGGACACTGTCGTCCATGAGATCGGCCACATGTTAGGGCTCGGCGACGAGGAGATGCCGTACTAGCGAGGCGCTGAATGCCGGCGGCAGATTCTTACTCCTCTCTTGCACATCGGATCGGGCGTGTGAGGGCCGGCGGGTGATCAAAAGAAAAGCGCGGCTTTCGCCGCGCTCCGTTTCGAACCCTGTCCATCTCTCACATCAATGGACCCGTCCTCTCAGCCGCGGGGTGGGCGGCGGCCCCGATTGGGATGGCCGTGGTGCTCGCCGGGACCGCGGCCTCCTCGCGGGAACTCATCCCGTCCCTCGTCCTCGCCGGCCGCGCCGACGGGCGCCAGAGCCATCTCGGCCTCCAGCTCCTCCTTGGAGAGAGCCTGTTTACGCGAAAGCTTGATCTTTCCCATCGGATCGACGGCGATGATCTTGACGGTGACTTCGTCGCCTTCCTTCACGACATCGGTGGTCTGTCGAACGCGGTAAGGAGCGAGCTCCGAGATGTGGACCAGGCCGTCCTGGCCGGGGAGGATCTCGACGAAGGCCCCGTAGGGCTCGACCCTGCGGACTTTGCCGCGATAGACCTTCCCGATCTCGGGCTCCTGCGTGAGGCCTTCGATGATCTCCATGGCCTTCAGGGCCGCCGCTTCGTCGGCGGAGGCGATGGAGACTTTGCCGGAATCCTCGACGTCAATCTTGCACCCGGTGGCCTCGATGATGGAGCGAATCGTCTTGCCTCCCGAGCCGATCACGTCCCGGATCCGGTCTCTCGGGATCTGCATCGTGAAAATTCTCGGCGCGTAACGGGAAATATTCGGCCGCGGCTTGTCGAGGGCCGCCGCCATCCTCTCGAGGATGTGAAGGCGTCCCTGCCGCGCCTGCTCGAGGGCGCGCTCGACGATCTCCCGGCGGAGCCCCTTGATCTTGATGTCCATCTGGAGAGCGGTGATGCCGTCGCGCGAGCCCGCGACCTTGAAGTCCATGTCGCCGTAGTGGTCCTCCTGGCCGGCGATGTCCGTCAGGATCGCGAAACGATCGCCGTCGGTCACCAGACCCATCGCGACCCCGGCGACGGGCGCCTTGATCGGAACGCCGGCGTCCATCAGCGCGAGCGTGCCGCCGCAGACGGTCGCCATCGAAGAGGAGCCGTTGGACTCGAGAATGTCGGAGACGACGCGGATCGTGTAAGGGAAAGAGTCCTCGGAGGGAAGGACCGGCGAAAGAGCCCGGCGCGCCAGGCTTCCGTGCCCGATGTCGCGGCGCGACGGGCCGCGGAGGAACTTGACCTCTCCCACGGAGAAAGGCGGAAAGTTGTAGTGGAGCAGGAACGTGTGCTCGCTCTCCCCCTCGTACTCCTCGATGATCTGGGCGTCATCGGAAGTGCCCAGCGTCGATGTCACGAGAGCCTGTGTCTCTCCTCGCGTGAAAAGCGCGGATCCATGCGTGCGCGGCAGCAGCCCGACTTCGCACGTGATCGGGCGAACCTGGTCGAAGCGGCGGCCGTCCAGCCTCTGCTCCTTGCCGAGAATCGTCTCGCGCGTGAGCGTCTGGACGAGATTCTCGACGGCCTTACCGGTCTGGGCTCGCTTTTCCTCTTCGCCCTCGGGAACGAGCGAAACCGCGGCCTTCTTGAGAGCCTTGATCTCCGCATACGAGGCGATCTTGTTGGGCGTCGTGAGAGCCGCCATCATCGGGGTCTCCCACTGCGTACGCACCTGCGCGAAGAGCGACGCCGGGAAGGCTTCGGGGGATTGCCAGTCGGGCTTCTGGTACCCGCCCCGGTGCTGCAGCTCTTTTTGAGCCGCCACGATCTTGCGCACCGCGTCGTGCCCGAAGAAGATCGCGTCGATCAGGGCGTTCTCGGGCACCTCGCGAGCGCCCCCTTCCACCATGACGATCGCGTCTTCCGTTCCGGCGACGACGAGGTCGATGTCGCACTTGGCGCGGTCCGCGTTGCTCGGATTGAGAACGAGCTTGCCGTCGAGGCGGCCGACGCGAACGGCGCCGATCGGCGAATAAAAGGGAATCAGCGAGCAGGTGAGGGCGACGGAAGCCGCGTTCAAGGCGAGGATGTCGGGGTCGTTCTGGCCGTCGGCCGACAGCACGAATGCGATGACCTGAGTCTCGTGGTTGAAGCCCTTGGGGAAGAGCGGACGCAGCGGACGGTGAATGACCCGCGAGGTCAGAATCTCTTTCTCGGTCGGCCGCCCTTCCCGTTTGAACCACCCTCCCGGGATGCGCCCGGCGGCATAGGTGTTCTCGCGGTAGTCGACGGTCAAGGGGAAGAAGTCGGCGTTCTCTTTCGGCTCCTTGTTGAAGACGGCGGTCGCGAGCACCACCGTTTCGCCGTATCGCACGACCGCGGCGCCGTCGGCCTGTTTGGCGAGCTTGCCGATCTCGATCTCGAGCGTCAGGGATCCCAGGGGTATGGAGACTTGATGTTGTGCCATAAGTTTTCCTCAAATTGGGGAGGCGCCGCGCGGGAAAGTCGGAATCTCGGCCGGCGTTCTGCCGTCCGACGGGGCTCGACGCGCGGGCAGCCGCCCCCTGTTACTTGCGAATTTCGAGACGCTCGATCAACTTGTGATAGCGATCGGCCGACTCTCTCTTCAGATAGTCGAGCAGACGCCGGCGCCGCGAGACGAGCTTCAACAGCCCGCGGCGGGAATGGTGGTCCTTGGCGTGCCCCTTGAAATGATCGGTCAGGTACGCGATCCGGTTGGTGAGAAGGGCCACCTGGACCTCGGGCGAGCCCGTGTCCTTGTCGTGGGCTCGATACTGCCGAACCAGGTTCGGCTTCTCGGCCCGATAATCCGTAACGTTCACTGAGTCCTCCAAATCACTCTATCCACACTACTTTTATATAAACCCCGAGAATACCACGGAACAATCCCTTGACCACGGACTCAATTCGACAAAACGATCTTCGGCTTGATCAACGACACCGGCCCATGGCCGATCGGAGTCACCTGTCCCAAAGCGACGATTTCGTCGGAGGGGCCGAGCAGGGCGACCCATTCTCCTTCCTTCGCGCCGACTCCGCGCGCCGGAATCGCCTGGCCTTTGCGGATCTTCCAGGCCTCGAGCGATGCCAGCCGCACCCGCTCGAAGGGGAACGGAACCTGCGACAACGGCACGGCGTGAGAGCCCTGGAGCCGCTCTTCCGTTCCGAGCGCCTCGAAGCTCTCGAGAGGAACCGCGTCCTCCACCCGGAAAGAGCCGATGCTGGTCCGTCGGAGGGTCTCTAGGTGCGCGCCGCAGCCGAGTTTTTCCCCCAGGTCGTTGGCAATCGACCGGACGTAGGTGCCCGAGGAGCACCGAATCGTGAAGGGGAGGCGGGCTTGATCGAGCGGTCCGAGCGAGAACTCCGATACGCGCACTTTCTTCGGAACGACCGGCACGGTCTCCCCCTTGCGCGCCATCTCGTAGAACCTCCGCCCGGCGACCTTCTTGGCCGAATAGGGGGGCGGAGACTGGAGAAACTCGCCGCGAAAGCCTTCGGCCGCTCGCTCGATCTCCTCGGAGCCCGCTCCCGCGCAGTCGCGCAACGGACCGGCCGGCTCGCCATCGCGATCGTAAGTCGCGGTCGCTTGCCCCAGGCGGATCACGCCTTCATAGGATTTGTCCATTCCCGTGAAAAAGCCTTGCAGTCGAGCGGCGCCTCCCGCGCACAGCAACAACAGGCCCGTCGCCAGCGGATCGAGAGTTCCGCTGTGACCGATCCGGGCCATTCCGGTCGCCCGCCGCGCTCGTTCGACCACGTCGTGGGAGGTCAGGCCGGCGGGCTTGTCGATGAGAAAGAGAACGCCCCGGGCAAGGAGCTCGCGAGCATTCATGAGGGCTACTCCTCCCGCGGCGGCAGGACTTTGGCGAGCAGCTCCTCGACACGGGCTCCCCGCTCGAGAGACCGATCCAGGAAGAAATGGAGCTCCGGCGCGAAGCGCAGGCCGCAGCGCTGTCCCACTTCCCGGCGCAGATATCCCGCGGCTCGATCCAGAGCGTCTGTCGCGATCTGCTGCTCCTCTTCCCCCCCGAGCACGGAGAAGTAGATCCGGGCCGACCGCAGGTCCGCCGGCATCGAGACCTCCGTGATCGTGACGCGCTTCAACTCCGGATCGTGGGCCTCCATCAGGATCAGGCTGGACAGCTCTGCCCGGACCAGGTCGGCGACCCTTTGGCTTCTGCGAGACTCTTTTTTCATGGCGAAAGGCGAAAGGCGAAGGGTGAAAGGCGACGAGGCTTCGCAATCGCGAGTCGGCTGATGGCCGTCTGTGCGACCCCGCCATTCGCCGTTCGCCCTTCGCCCGTCGCCCTCGTGTCACACATGTATGAACTCGTTCCTGTAATCCAAAACCTCTCCATCCAGATTGCTCTCGACGAAGTGGAGAATGCGCTGCAGGAGGGCGTCGAGAGGCTCCTGATCCGGCCCGACGACGCCGACTCCGATCTGAGCGCGCTGCAAGAGGTCCTGACCATCGACTTCCGCGACCGAGACCTCGAAGTCATTGCGGATCCGGCTCTTCAGGCTGCGCACGATCATGCGCTTCTCCTTCAGGCCCCGGCATCCCGGCAAGTGGAGATCGAAGAGGGCGTAGGCGATGACCATGAAACGAGTCGGTAGTCGGTAGTCGATAGTCGGTAGCGCGTTCTCCCTACTGACTACGGACTACGGACTACCGGCCGCTCTCAGGCATTCATCACCCCGGCCACCTTCTCCACCTGATAGGCCTCAATGATGTCCCCGACCTTGATGTCCTGATACCTGTCCAGGCCGATGCCGCACTCGAAACCCTGCTTGACCTCCGAGACGTCATCCTTGAAGCGACGGAGGGAGCCGACCTTTCCTTCGTAGATGACCCGGTTGTCCCGAAGAAGTCGCAGATTCGAGCTGCGGGCGATGGATCCCTCGGTCACGTAACACCCCGCGACGACACCGAACTTCGGAACCTTGAAGGTGTTGCGGACCTCGGCGCGTCCTTTCGCGACCTCCTTCAACGTCGGGTCGAGCAGACCCTCCATCGCGGCCACGATTTCGTCGGTCACGTGGTAGATGACCGTGTGGAGTCGGATCTCGACCCCCTGTTTCTCCGCTTCGTCGGCGGCCTTCTTCTCAGGCCGGACATTGAAGCCGATTATGATCGCTCCGGAAGCCGATGCGAGTAAGACGTCATTGATGTTGATCGCGCCCACGCCCGCGTGGAGCAGGGAGACTTTGACTTTCTCGTTGGAGAGGTTCTTCAGGGACTGGGACAGGACTTCGAGCGATCCCGCCACGTCGGTCTTCAGGATCAGAGGCAGGTCTTTGATCCGGCCTTCCTGGATCTTGGAGAACAGCTGATCCAGAGAGAGGCGGGAGGTCGCCGCCATGGCCTTGTCGCGGTCCTTCTGCTGCCGAAAGGCGGCGATCGAGCGGGCCTTGGCCTCGTCCTCGACCACCTGAAAGAGGTCGCCGGCCTGGGGGAGCTCCTCGAAGCCCGTGACTTCGATGGGTGTGGCGGGAGGCGCCTCGTCGACCTTGCGCCCCTGGTCATCCTGCATGGACCGCACGCGGCCGAACACGGAACCGGCGAAGAACACGTCTCCGACTCGAAGAGTGCCCGACTGCACCAGAACGGTCGAGACGTTGCCGCGGCCCGCTTCCCGGCGAGCCTCGAGAACAACCCCGCGAGCATCGCCGCCGACCGGCGCGGACAGCTCCTGCATGTCGGCGACGAGCAGGATGAGCTCGAGAAGATGGTCGATGCCCTGGTTCTTCAGGGCGGAGATCTCGGCAGACGGCACGTCGCCTCCCCAGGCCTCGAGCAGGACGTTGCGGTCGGCGAGCTCCTTCTTGACGCGATCGGGATTGGCGTTGGCCTTGTCGATCTTGTTCACGGCGACGACGATCGGGACTTTAGCGGCGCGGGCGTGATCGATCGCTTCGACCGTCTGCGGCATGACGCCGTCGTCGGCCGCCACGACGAGCACGACGATGTCCGTCGCCTTGGCCCCGCGGGAGCGCATGGAGGTGAAGGCTTCGTGGCCGGGCGTGTCCAGGAACACGATGGGCCGCCCGTGGACATCGACGCGGTAGGCCCCGATGTGCTGGGTGATCCCGCCGGCCTCGCCCGCGGCGACCTTGGTCGAGCGGATGGCGTCCAAGAGCGAGGTCTTCCCGTGATCGACGTGGCCCATGACGGTGACGACGGGAGCGCGTGTCGAGCGCGGAAGGGCGGGAGTCTTCTGTTCTTCCGCTTCCGCCGGCGCGCCTTCGCGGGAAGCTCGCGAAAGCTCCATCTCTTCCTCGAAGGAGACGACCGCCGCGTCGACTCCGACCTCCTTGGCGATCTGGATCGCGGTTGCGGCATCGAGGTTCTGGTTGACGGTTGCGTACACGCCGCGCTGCAGCAGAAGCCGGATGATGTCCTTGGCCAGG
>JBKPDV010000117.1:0-8628 GCA_046728075.1 Acidobacteriota bacterium
TCGCAGCGGCTCGCTCTGGAGTCCGCGCCCGGCAAAGAAGCTTACGGAAGGCTGAAAAAGCTGGCGGACCAGAGGAAGGACGAGCTCGACAAGCTCGAGAAGGACGCCCGGGACCTCGTGCAGAAGCTCAACGACCAGGGCAGCTCGATGCCGGAAGACAAGCGGGATGCTCTGGCCAAACAGGCCGACGACAAGCAGAAAGCCTGGAAGCGGATGCAAGAGGATGCCCAGCGCGACCTCCAGGAGGCCGAGCGCAAGGAGATGTCGGCGCTCGAGGGCCGCATCGCGCCGGTCGTCAACGAGTACTTCCGGGAGAAGCATTACGCCGTTGTGCTCGACTCGCGCGGTGGAATCGTCTATCGCGACGATCTCGTGGACGTGACCGACGACGTCCTGAAACGCGTCAACACGACCGTTTCGCTGCCCCCGGCCAAGCCCGCGGCGGAGAAGTCCGCACCGACGAAACCCTCTGCCGAGAAGGGTGCGCCGCCCGCCGCCAAGACGACGCCCAAGAAGTCGTAGGAGCCGTTCCGGCAAGAGGGGCTGGCAGCGAGCCCGGCGTCGAAGCCGAGCCGCCTGCGGCTTCGTTTAGTAGTATCCCTCCCCGGTGAAAGCCAGCAAGAGGAAGACGCCGGTCCCGCGCAGCCGGAGCGCCCGCAACGGCTCTTCCGTGCGCTCCTTCACGCTGGCCGAAGCGGCCCGGGCCGTGGGCGGCCGCGTTGCCGGTTCCCCGGGCCTGAGGCTGATCGAGGTCGAGTCGCTCGAGCGCGCGGGCCCGAAGGACCTCTCCTGGATCGCCGATTCCGGGCGGGCGGAGCAGGCGGCCGCAAGCCGCGCCGGTGCATTCTTCGTATCGGACGAGAGCGCGGCGGGGGGGCGGCCCTCGATCGTCGTCGCGAATCCGGCCGTGGCCGTCGCGATCTGGCTCGCGCACCTCCATCCTCCCCACCGGCCCGCCCCGGGCATCTCGCGGGGTGCCCATGTCGATCCCCGCGCCCGGCTGGGAGCGGGCGTTTCCGTGGCGGCGGGCGCGACGATCGAGTCGGGCGCTCGGGTGGGAGCCGGCACGGTGGTCGAGGCGGGAGCCTACGTTGGCCGCAACGTCGAGATCGGCGAGAACTGCCGGCTCTATCCGCTTGCCGCCGTCCTCGAAGGCTGCCGGATCGGAGCGCGTTGCGTTCTTCACTCGGGAGCGATCGTGGGATCTGACGGGTTCGGCTACGTGTGGGACGGAACCGCGCATCGCAAGATCCCCCAGCTCGGCATCGTGCGGGTGGAGGAGGACGTGGAGATCGGGGCCAACGCCGCGATCGACCGGGCGACCTTCGGCGAAACGGTCATCGGTCGGGGAAGCAAGATCGACAACCTGGTCCAGATCGGACACAACGTCGTGGTCGGCGAGCACGCCATCCTCTGCGGGCAAACCGGGATCGGAGGCTCCTCGCGCATCGGGCGTGGCGCGGTCCTGGCGGGCCAGGTTGGGATCAGCGACCACGCCGAGGTCGGTGAGGGCGCGACCGTCACGGGGCAGGGGGGCGTCGTACGCGGCGCCCTGGTTCCTCCAGGCAGCGTCGTCTCCGGCATGCCGACGGCGCCGCACAGAGATTTCTTGCGGCGAGCCGCATGGGTCGCCCGGCTGCCCGAGCTCGCTCGACGCCTCGAGGCGCTGGAAAAGGACGCCCGGTCCTCGGAGGAAAGATGATCTTGCCGATGGGAATCACCGAGATCCTGAAGATTCTTCCCCACCGGTACCCGTTCCTGCTGGTCGATCGGATCGTGGAGCTCGAGCCCGGGGTTCGGGTCGTCGGAATCAAGAACGTGACCTACAACGAAGAGTTTTTTCAGGGCCATTTCCCGGGCAACCCGGTGATGCCCGGAGTGCTCATCGTCGAAGCGATGGCGCAGGTGGCCGGAGTCGGTCTGCTGGGCGCGGTTCCCGAGCTCGAGCGGAAGCTCCTCTATCTGACGGGCGTCGACCGGTGCAAGTTCCGGCGACCCGTCGTCCCGGGCGACCAGCTCCGCATCGAAGCGGAGATCGTTGCCGCGAAGTCGAGGCTCTGCAAGTGCCGCGCGAAGGCAACAGTGGACGGGGCGCTCTGCGCCGAGGCGGAGCTCATGTCGGCGGTCATGGATCGACCATGAAGCAGGTGCACGAAACGGCGGTGGTGGCCGAGAGCGCCCGCCTCGCGCAAGGAGTTGAGGTCGGGCCGTACGCGGTCGTCGGGGAAGGCGTCACCTTGGGGGCGGGAACCGTCGTCGGCGCTCATGCGCAAATCTCGGGCCCCGCGACCTTCGGCGACGGCAACCGGATCTTCCCGCACGCGGTCCTCGGTCTCGAGCCGCAAGACTTGAAATACAAGGGGGAAGAGACCCGTCTGGTCGTCGGCTCCCGCAATGTCTTCCGGGAATTCTCCACGATCCACCGCGGAACGGTGGCCGGACGCGGGGAGACCGTCGTGGGCGACGACAATTATTTCATGGCCTACAGCCACGTCGCGCACGATTGCCGCATCGGGTCGCGCACGGTGTTCGCCAACTGCGCGTCGCTGGCGGGGCACGTCGACGTCGGCGACAACGCGATCTTGAACGCCTTTGTCGCCGCTCATCAGTTCATCCGGATCGGGCGTTTCGCGTTCGCCGGGGCTTACGCCCAGCTGCGCCAGGACGTGCTCCCATTCTGTAAGACCGACGGCATCGATGCGAAGACCTATGGCCTGAATCGGATCGGCCTGGCCCGAAACGGATTCTCGCGGGAAAGGCTGCAGGCGCTGGAACGGGCATACCGGCTCCTGATCAAGTCGAAGCTCAATACCACCCAGGCGCTCGACCGCATCGATGCCGAGCTGCCTGACCAGCCGGACGTGCAGTATCTCGTGGAGTTCATCCGGTCGAGCAAGAGGGGCTTTCACCGATGAAGACGAACGGCGAACGGCGAACGGCGAAAGGCGAAAGGCGAACGAAGGCAAGGCATCGTTTCTCCTCGTCCCGCCGGCAGTGCTTGGGCTTCGCCCTACGCCCTTCGCCCTTCGCCCTTCGCCCGTTTCGGCCGCGCGGATGACTCAGCCAGAACCCGTCCGCATCGCGGTGGTGGGAGTGGGCCACCTGGGCCGTCACCACGCGCGAGTTGCCGCATCGCTTCCCGGGATCCAGTGCGTGGGCGTTCACGATCACCACGAGGGTCGGGCAGAGGAGGTCGCTCGGGAGTTCGGGCTTTCTGTTCTGCCCACTCTGGAGTCCGTCGCGAGCGCCGCCCAGGCCGCCGTCATCGCGACGCCGACTTCCAGTCATGCGGAAATTGCCTCGCGGCTCCTCGACTCCGGCCTCGACGTGCTGATCGAGAAGCCCATCACCGCCTCTCTGGCGGAGGCGGACGAGCTGCTGGCTCTCGCGCGCCGGCGCGGCAGGCAGGTCGCTGTGGGCCACGTCGAGCGCCACAACCCCGCCGTGGCCGTCGGCCTCGCGATGGTCACCGCTCCCCGCTTCGTAGAGGTTCACCGGCTCGGCATTTTCAGCTCTCGCAGTCTCGATATCGATGTCGTCCTGGATCTGATGATCCACGACCTCCAGATCCTGCGGGATCTTGCGCAGGAAGATCCCGTCGAGATCCGCGCCGTCGGGATGGCGGTCCTGACGCCGCAGATCGACATCGCCAATGCCAGGCTCGCCTTCCCGCGCGGCCTGGTCGCGAACCTGACGGCCTCGCGCGTCTCCGCAGAGAAGATCAGGAAGTGTCGGATCTTCGCGCCGTCCCTGTACGTTTCGATCGACATGCAGGCGCAAACCGTCCACCTCTCGCGCCTCGATCGCGACGGCCCGGCGCCGCGAATCGCCTCCAGCGAGATGAAGGTCGAGAAAGAGGAGCCGCTGGTCCGGGAGCTTTCCGACTTCGCGGAATCGGTCCGAGAGCGGCGCCCGCCGCTCGTGTCCGGAGAGAACGCTCGCTCCGCGCTGGCTCTGGCGCACGGCGTCCGCGAAGCGATTGCCGAGCACCGTCGAGCCGTGGAGGGTTGAGAAGATGGCTGGCAAGCGCAAGCGCATCGGATTGATCGGGGGAAGCGGGGTCTACGACCTCTCCGGCATCGAGGACCTGAAGCAGGAGAAGCTGGAAACACCCTTCGGCGCGCCGACGGGACCCTATTACACCGGAACCCTGGGCGGCCTGCCGGTCGTGTTCTTCTCGCGCCACGGCCGCGGGCACCGGACTCTTCCTTCGGAGATCAACTACCGGGCCAACATCTGCGGTTTCAAGATGCTCGGCTGCGACGCCCTGCTCGCGGCGTCCGCGGTGGGCAGCTTGAAGGAAGAGTACGCTCCGCGCCACGCCGTCATTCCGGATCAGTTCATCGACAGGACGCGCCACCGCGCGGACACGTTCTTCGGAGAGGGCATCGTGGCGCACGTCGCTTTCGCCGAGCCGATCTGTCCTTCTCTCGCCGAGGCGCTGGCTCAGAGCGCCGAGGACACCGGACTGACGGTGCACCGCAAAGGCGTCTACGTCTGCATGGAGGGCCCTCAATTCTCGACGCGCGCCGAGTCGAACCTCTATCGATCCTGGGGCGCGGACGTCATCGGCATGACCAACCTGACGGAGGCAAAGCTCGCGCGGGAGGCGGAGATTTGCTACGCCTCGCTCGCCCTGGTGACCGACTACGACTGCTGGCGCGAGGAAACAGCCGCTGTCTCGGTCGAGGCGGTGCTGGCGGTCCTTTCGGAGAACGCCACCGCCGCGCGAACGACCATGCGGGCGGCCGTTGCGCGAGTCGACCCGGCGCGGACTTGTGGCTGCCGCCGCGCGCTCCAGTACGCGATTTTGACCGACCGGAAGGCCATCTCGGAGGCGGCGAAGAAGCGCCTCGAGCCGATCGCGGGCCGGTATCTGGACGTGCGTAAGACACAAGACCTCAAGACCTAATCGTTCTACCGTGAAACAAAGAGTCAGACCGACGTCGGGAAAGCTGCCGTCGAAGCGACGCGGGGCCGCCAAAGAGCCAAGTTCCGGGCCCCGAGTCCCGAGTTCCGGCCTCGAGTCGGGTCAGGTCGTCGTCACCGGCTCCGTCGCCTTCGACTACTTGATGCGTTTCCCGGGGAGCTTCGTGGAGCACTTGATTCCCGATCAGATGTCCAGGCTTTCCGTCTCGTTTCTGGTCGACCACATGCGGCGAGTGCCGGGAGGCTGCGGCCCGAACATCGCTTACACGCTGGCTCTCCTGGGGGAGAAGCCTCTGCTCTTTGCGACCGCCGGCCGCGACGCCGCGGAATACAGAACGACCCTCGAACGCGAGGGGATCGATGTATCTGGCGTGCGGCTCTGCGACGATGTCTTCACCGCCTCCTTTTTTGTCTCGACCGATCGGGACCAGAATCAGCTCGCGTCCTTCTACACGGGCGCGATGGCGCGCGCCCGCGAGCTCTCGATCCTTTCCCTGGATCCGGCCGGTGTCGCGCTCGTCGTCATCTCGCCCAACGATCCGGCGGCCATGGACCGGTATTGCCGCGAGTGCCGCGAGGCGGGGTTGCCCTTTCTTTACGATCCGAGTCAGCAGGTCGCCCGTCTGACGGGCGAGGAGCTCCTGGGGGGACTGGCGGGAGCGGCGATCCTGATCGTCAACGACTATGAGTTCGGAATCCTGGCGCAAAAGACCGACCTGCCACGCGAGGAGATGGAGCGGAGAGTCGGGGCCCTGATCGTCACCCACGGCGCGGACGGATCGACCATCCGGTCCCGCGCCCTGGACCGGCGCGAAACGCATCCGATTCCGGCGGCTCTCCTCGAGAGAGAGGCGGTCGATCCCACCGGCGTGGGAGACTCCTTCCGAGCCGGCTTGATCCGCGGGCTTCGCGTCGGTGCCCCGTGGCCCGTGGCGGGCCGGATGGGCAGCGTCGCGGCGATCTTCACGCTCGAAGCGGAGGGGCCGCAGCCGCCCCGTTATTCGATAGCCGATTTCATCGCGCGGTATGAGCGGAACTTCGGGGAAGAGCCGGCGCTGGAGAGACTCAGAGCAGGCGGTCGTCGATAGTCTGTAGCCGGGCCGGAGTCTTCGACTCGGTTACAATGACCTCTCTTAAGCTGGAGTTGTTCCTTGAGCAATCGCCGTGTCCTGCGCCGCGCGGATCCCGCCTTCCTTCCGAAGGAGCGGGAGGGCAGCACCAACGCCGCCGGCCTGCGATTGACGGTGATCTGCTCGCGCTGGAACCCCACCGTGACGGACGCGCTCTTGAGGTCCGCGCTGGCCGCGCTGGAGCAACGGGGCGCGCGATCCGAGGATGTCGAGGTCATCCGCGTGCCCGGCGCCTTCGAGCTGCCCGCCGCCGCGCACGCGGTGCTGACAGGGCGGCGTCAGCCGGACGCCGTCGTCGCGCTCGGCGCGATCGTCCGCGGCGAGACGACGCACCACGAGGTCCTGGGCCACGCGGTCGCGTCGGCTCTGGCCGCGCTCTCGAGCCGCGGCTGCCCGATCGGTTTCGGCCTGCTGACGTGCGACACGATGGAGCAGGCGCGGGCCCGCACCGGCAAGGGGCGAGAAGCGGCGGAGGCGGCGATCGAGATGGCGCGGCTCACCCGCGCGCTGCAGCCCGGGGCGAAGGGCGAACGGCGAAGGGCGAAGGGCGAAGAAACCGGGAAGAGTTTGCGCGTCGCGCCGCGGAAGAACTGATGGGGGCCCGGCGCAAGGCGAGGGAGCTCGCCCTCCAGATGCTGTATGAGAACGACGTCTCCGGGACGGCTCCGGGGGAGATGTTCCAGCGGTCCGAGGATCTGCGCAAGGCCGCCCCCTCCCTGCGGGACTTCACCTGCCGTCTGGTCGAGGGCACCGTCGCCAATCGCGACGATCTGGACGCGATCATCTCCAGGCAGGCCGACCATTGGAGGCTCGTGCGAATGCCCGTGGTCGATCGCAACATTCTTCGACTCGCGCTCTTCGAGCTGCTCCACGAGCCCTCGACCCCCCGGCCGGTCGTCATCGACGAGGCTCTCGAGATCGCGAAGCGGTTTTCGACGCCCCGATCATCGCAGTTCATCAACGGCATTCTGGATGGGGTGCTCAAGGCCCGCCCGCCGCAGGCCGACTCGTGAGACGCGGCGCGGCAGCGCTGCTGACTCTTCTGATCGCCGCGAGCGCTCGCGCGGCGGAAGAACGAGCCGTCTACCGAGCGGCCGGGCAGGACGCCCGGCTCTTCGACCAGTACGACAACGACGGCTATTCCCTCTCGGTGACGCCCGCGCCGGACGGATCTTTGGAGCTCGCTGTCCGTGTCTCCGACTCCCCACTGGTCAGCGGGGCGGGATTCCCGACGGCAAACCCCCGAGATTCCTCCCTCGCTCCGGCTGCCGATCGGGACGTCTTTGCGCGGGGGCTGGTGAAGAGGTGTCGGAACCAGAGCGAGGCCGTGAGGCGGATTCTGCTCGGCATCGCCGCCGAGGTGACTTACGACGCGGACCGGCTGCGCCGGCAGGACCCCGCGGCGGTCTTCGCATCCCGCCGCGCCTACTGCGTGGGATTTGCGGAGCTCGCCGTCGATCTGCTCCGGCGCGTGGGGATCTCGGCGCGCACCGTCCAGGGGATCTTCGTCTGCGCCCCCGATGACGACGGTTACGAGCAGTCCATCGGGGGGGCGTATCACCGATGGATCGAGGTGTACTACCCGGACCGCGGGTGGGTCTTCTCCGACCCCTCCGCCTCGATCAACGGCGTGGATGCCCGCTATCTTCCGTTCGGGCGCCGCTCGTGGACAAAGCCTCGCTCGCTCGAGCTCTCGGCCGTGTCGTCCTCAGGCGTCCTCTCCTACGAGTCTGTCCGCGCCGGTGATGCGACGATGCGGGTGCGCCGGTAGGAAGCTGTCAGCTTTCAGCTCTCAGCTTTCAGCTAACGAAGGCAGACTCCTCTGGCTGACAGCTGAGAGCTGACAGCTGATAGCTGTCCGCCTCATCGGTTAGGATCGCCGTTCCATGCCGGAAAGACCGGACCCCTCCGCGATCGATCGAAAGTGGCAGCGCCGCTGGGAGGAGGCCCGCGTCGCCTACGTCGACACCAGCCAGGGCGGAAACAAGTTCTACTTTCTGAACATGTTTCCCTATCCCTCGGCGAGCCGGCTGCACGTCGGTCACGGGCGGAATTACATTCTGGGAGACGCCATTTACCGGCGCGAACGCATGGCGGGGCTGCGCGCCTTCAACCCCATGGGGTGGGACGCCTTCGGACTCCCGGCGGAGAACGCCGCCATCGCGAGCGGCGTTCACCCGCGGGAGTACACGCTGGCCAACATCGCGCGAATGAAGGAACAGCTGGCGAGCCTCGGGCTCCTGTACGACTGGTCCAAGGAGTTCGCCTCCTGCGATCCGGCGTACTACCGCTGGAACCAGTGGCTTTTTCTAAGAATGTGGGAGCGCGGCCTCGCGTACCGCAAGACGGCGCCCGTCAACTGGTGCCCCGGGTGCCGGACCGTTCTGGCCAACGAGCAGGTCATCGACGGCCGCTGCGATCGGTCCGGCGATCTCGTGGAAGTCCGCGATCTGACGCAGTGGTTCTTCCGGATCACCGACTACGCCGAGAGGCTGCTCGGCGCGCTGGACGGTCTGGAGTGGCCTGAGCGGGTCAAGACGATGCAGCGAAACTGGATCGGCCGCTCCGA
>JBKPDV010000118.1:0-11694 GCA_046728075.1 Acidobacteriota bacterium
GGTCCGCCTTCCTCGTCGGCACGCTCGGGCCCGGCCGCGAGAAGTCAGAACCGGACCGTCGCTGGGGCGCTCGTCGCAGTCTTATAAGAGCCGGAGGACACTCTCTTCCTTGCTCCTCGCTCATCGCCGCCAGCGGGAGCCGGACCCGCCGCCGGGGCTCGCAGCGTGACAGAAGCCTCCCTCTGAGCCCCGGCCCGGAGGCGTTCCCCGCTGGGACCCTCGAAATCGCGTTGGTCCGCACCGGCCGTAAGGAGACTATCGCCACCCCTCCCCCTTGCGGCGATTTCGCGAGCGGCGGGCCTGCAGGATTTCCCTCTCGTCACAGAAGGCCCGCCGCGTGGTCCCGAGGGGAATGCCGCAGGGCCGGGGCGGCCGAAAGAGTGGGAACAACGTCTTGAGAATTGACAGCTAGCGCGGCACCAGGCCCAGGTGCTCGAGAAGGTCCTGGTAGATGTCGGGGCGACAGCCGTTCAGGGGAATGACGCTCCAGGCGTAATAGAGAGCCAGAGGCACGTAGAGAAGAAGGATCCAGGCCATCGGCCGCGCGTCGAGGACCTCGCGATAGCCGATCACGATCGCCAGAGGCGCCATCGCGAGGAAATAGCGGCTCCAGTCTTCTGTGGAAACGCAGATGAGAAGCAGGAAGGCAAAGACGCAGTACCAGAAGAGGGCCGGGTATTTCTTCAACCGGGAAATCCCCACGGCGTAAACCAGCGCGAGAAGAATGTGAAATTCCGCCTGGTGGTAATCCCCCTTTTGAAACAGGACGGGGAGGAAACCGAACGGGCGGAACATCGCGAGCTTCTCGCCGTGCGGGGCAAAGTACGCAAAGAAATTTCCGAAGCGCACCGCGCAAAACACGAAATAGGCCAGGAGACCGCTCGGGATCAGCGCGAGCCAGGCGAGGCTGCGCCATTGCTTTCGGCGGATGAGCACCACCGCGTAAGCGGGCAGGAACACGAGGCCCGTGATGCGCGTCACCGCGGCGAGCGCCGCGAAGAGAGAGGCGCGCCCGTACCGTTCCCGTTCGAAGAAGAAGAGTGATGCCAGTGCGAGAACGAGATAGAGGCCCTCGGTCGCGCCGGTGGACCGATAGAGAAGCCATCGCGGCGGCAGGAAGAGCATGACGATGGTCAGGAAGAGCGGGGAGGGGACCTGCCAGATGTCGCGGGCGAGGCGGAAGAAGAGGCAGGCCCCCGCCGCCGTCGCGGCCACGGATACGACGAGCAGCGCGGGCTGGTAACCGAAGAAGGAGAAAGCGCGAACCAGGAGCGGGTAGAGAGGCAGGTGGGTCAGAAAGTAAGTGGGGGTCTGAACGTAGCGGAGCAGCGGATTGTCGGGGCGAACCGAATAAAGGGTGCGCGCCACGGTCAGATAATTCGGACCGTCCCAGAACCGATACACCGTCTCCATTCGCCCGAGAAACGGGAGATAAACCAGGAAGGACCCTCCCACCGAAGCGAGGACGACCCAGATCTCCGGCCGGACGGCCGGGGCGCGCGGCGGGACTTCCTCGGAGCTCATCCGGCTTCCGCCCAGCCGCTCGCGACGGTGCCGCCGCGTCCCGGCAGCCGGGCCCGCGCGAGATCGCGAACAGGGACCTCCTCTCGCCGCGAGAGCGCTTCGCGCGCGAGCTGCGAGAGGAGCACGAACGAGGTTCCGTCCGCGATCCAGTCGTCGAGAATCCTTTCAAAGAGGTCCGCCTTCGACCGACCCTCGACTTCCGTGTGGACGGTATGCACCTGAGTCCCTCCGGGCGCCTCCCGAAAGAAACGGCGCTGCGACTCGTCCCCATTCAGCTGCGGCCAGGAGAGCGTCTCGTCCAGAGTCGCGAGAGTCGTGGGAATTTCGAGTGTATGAAAGATCCGGCCGTTGGATTTCGGGAAGAACGGAGCGCCGAGTCGGGAGTTGGAGGTGTACAAGAGATTGCGCTCCTCCTCGATTGCAAGCGAGCGCGCGTTGGCGGCCCAACCGGCCGCCGCCGACGCCGCCGCCGGCTTTCCGAGAATCCGCTCGTAAGCCGCGTGTGCGAAGCCGTTCTGCTCGGCGATCTTCTCCTCCGGCCACCGGTCCAGATGATCGTGCCAGGCCACATGATCCCAGGCATGCACGCCCGTCTCGTGACCCGCCTGCGCCACGGACCGAATCGCGTCCCCGCACTTCTCGCCGATCACGGGCGCGGGAAGCAGCGTGCCGTAAAGAACCGTCGGGAAGCCGTAGAGCGAAGCCGCGCCGCTGCGGAGCATCTTCTGGAGAAAGCCCGGCGTCGTAAAAAAGCGCCGGGCCGCGACGCCGGAGCGGTCCGGTCCAAACGTGAAGAAAAAGGTCGCTCGGATCTTACGGGCAGCGAGGATCTCGAGCAGCCGCGGGATCCCGTCACGTGTTCCGACGTAGGTGTCGCAGTCGACCTTGAGGGCGATCCTTCGGGATTTGTGATTTGCGATTTGCGATTTGCGATTGACGGCATTCTCCGCGGATTCCAAATCACCAATCACAAATCACCAATCGCAAATCGGCCCTCAGGGCCTCGTCTCCCTCTTTCGCAGATAGAAATCGACCGTCTTTCGCATCGCTTCAGCCAGGCCGACCTTCGGCTCCCACCCGAGGAACTGGCGCGCCCGCCGGATGGAGGGAACGCGCGTCATGATGTCCTGGTATCCCTCTCCATAGTAGTCGCCGGAAGAGACCTCGACGATCGGCGTCGCCCGCGCCTTCTCGGTCCAGGCCGGATGCGACGCCACGGCGTCGATCAGCTTGCGGGCGAGCTCCGCCACGGAAACGTCGTTGGCGGGATTGCCGATGTTGAAGATGCCGCGATCGGCCCGCCCCCCTTCGTTCTCCAGGATTTTCATCAGACAGTCGATCCCGTCGGAGATGTAGGTGAAGGACCGCCTCTGCGTCCCGCCGTCGACCAGCTTGATCGGCAGGCCATAAAGGATGTTGTGAAGAAACTGCGTCAGGACGCGGCTCGAGCCCTCTTTGGGAGAGTCCACGTCGTCCAAGTGCGGGCCGATCCAGTTGAACGGACGAAAGAGAGAGTAAGAGAGACCTTCTCCTTCCCCGTAGGCGTAGATGACGCGGTCGAGCAGTTGCTTGGAGCAGGAGTAGATCCAGCGCTGCTTGCGGATGGGACCGTAGACGAGCGGCGAGGCCTCTTCGTCGAACTCCGGATCGGGACACATTCCGTAGACCTCGGAGGTCGACGGGAAGACGACGCGCTTCTTGTACTGCAAGGCCTGCTTGACGATCCGCAGGTTTTCCTCGAAGTCGAGCTGGAAGACCGCGAGCGGCTGCTTGACATAGAGCGAAGGATTCGCGATCGCGACCAGGGGCAGCACGACGTCGCACTTCTTGATCTGGTACTCGATCCACTCCTTGTTGATCGCGATGTCCCCTTCCAGGTAGGTGAAGCGCGGCTCCGGAAGGAAAGGGGCGATCTTGTCGCTGCCGATGTCCAGTCCCGCGACCGTCCAGTCGGTCGTCTCGAGGATCCGCGCGGTCAGAGCGTTGCCGATGAAGCCGTTGACCCCCAGGATCAGGACTCTCATCGCGTGTCCCTCAGGTTCAACGAAAAACGGCTCGCCTCGACCTCGTCTTCGCCACTGCGCTGGAGCGAGAGAATCTCCACGTAGTAGTCGTCGCCGCATGCGACGTACAGCCGGCCCTCTTCGCGGCGCACCTGGCCGGGAAAGTTGTCGTGGGCGCCGAGATTCGGCAGCCGGGTCCGCCAGACGTAGGTCTTTCCGCCTCCAAAGACATCGGTGAAGGCTCCGGGGTACGGATGTGTGACGGCGCGCACGAGGTCATGGATCTCGCTCGCCGTCCGCGACCAGTCGATCCGGCCATCTTCCGGGCGACGCTTCCCGAACCGCGTCGCGGCCGACTCCTCCTGCGGCCGCCGCGGCGCGCGGCCGGCTTTCAGATCTTCCAGGCGCCGCTCGAGAACCCGGACCGCGGCCTCGGTGACCCGACGCTGGACGTCGGCCGCCGTGTCGTCCGGGCCGATGGGAACGGCCTCCTGGTCCACGATGTCGCCGGCGTCGGGCCGAGCCGTCATGACGTGCAGCGTGGCGCCCGTCTCGGTCTCTCCCTTGAGCACCGCCCAGTTGACCGGCGCGCGCCCCCTGTATTTCGGGAGCAGGGAGCCGTGCACGTTGTAGGCGCCCAGACGCGGGATCGCGAGGATCTCCTCGGGAAGGACGCCGCGGTAGTAAAAAGAGAAGAGCAGCTCCGGCGCGGCGGCCCGCACCCGGGCGATCGCCTCCGGCGACGCGTCCTGCTCGAAGACCACCGGCTCGATTCCCTGGGACCGAGCCAGCTCTGCGACGCTCGGAAACCAGCGCGGCTCGCCGGCGGAGTCTTCGTGCGTCGCGACGAGCACGATGTTCTCCCCCCGGGAGATCAGGCGTTCGAGGCACGCGTGCCCGGTGTCCGAGTACGCGAAGACGGCGATGGGAATCGAGGACGAGCGCGGCTCAGGCACGGGAAGTGTCTACAATATTTATATTGTTTTTCGTTTCGGTCAGTCGACAGTCGACAGTCGACAGTCGACAGTCGAATTCAGGCACCGCAAACGATCGGCTCTTACCTCTCACTTCGATTCGACCTCAACAGGCCGCGCCGGCGCGTCCGCCCTTAAACCATAGGTTCGCCTCACCGAGAAGCGCGGCCTTCCCCGGACCTGCTCATAGATTCGACCGACATACTCGCCGACGATTCCCAGCCCCGCCATCGCGATCCCCAGCAGCGTGAAGAGGATCGCGAAGAGGGTGAAGACCCCTTCGACCTCGGCTCCCACGATGAGCCGCCGGACGAAGAGAAAGATGCCGAAGCCGATCCCGCCGAGGGCGACGGCCGTTCCGAGCATTCCGAAAACCTGGATCGGGACCGATGAAAAGCCGGTCATGAGATCGAAGTTGAGCCGCAGCAGCCGGTAGAAGGAGTATGCGGACTCCCCGCCGGTCCGCGGCGCGTGAGCGACGTCGACCTCCGTCGGCTTTCGAGCGAAGGTCTGGGCGAGCGCCGGAATGAACGTCGAGGCCTCGTCGCACCGATTGATCTCTTCCACGACGTCGCGCGAATAGGCCCGCAGCATGCAGCCGAAGTCCGTCAGCTTCATCCGCGTGATCGATGCCGTCACCCGGTTGACGATCGCGGAGGCGAGGCGCCGCGCCACGGAGTCCCGGCGCAGCTGCCGGACTCCGCCGACGACGTCGTAGCCTTGCTCGATCTTCGCGAGCAGCTTGGGAATCTCCTCGGGAGGGTTCTGCAGGTCCGCGTCGAGCGTGACGACGACGTCTCCCGTGACGTCCCGGAAGCCGGCCAGGATCGCCGGGTGCTGTCCGAAGTTGCGGGAAAGCTCCAGCACCCGCAAGACGTCGGGACGCCGAACGGCCCACGCCTTGAGAACGTCCAGCGACCGATCGCGGCTTCCGTCGTCGATCAGGATGATCTCGTAGGCGCGCCCGGAAGCGTCCATCACGGCGGTCACGCGTCGCAGGAACTCCTCCAGGTTCGCCTCTTCGTTGAAGACCGGGACGACGACCGAGATCTTCATTTGCGGAATTCGGAGAGCACTTCTCGGATCGCTTCGACGACGTCGTTCTGATCCGAGTCCGTCAGGCCGGGAAAAAGCGGCAAGGAGACGATCCGCTCCGAGACGAAGTGCGCTTCCGGAAAGTCCTCCGGCCGCCATCCGAACCGGTCCGCGTAATAAGAAAACTCGTGCGCCGCCGTGTAGTGGAGCCCCGTCCCGATGTTGCGCGCCTTGAGCTCCTCCATGAAGCGGTCGCGGTCGATCGTGAGCCGGTCCACGTCCACGAGCGGCGTGTAGAGGTGCCAGGCATGCCGGACCGGATAAGGGACCCGCTGGGGAAGGATCAGGCCGACCGTTGCCGAGAGGGCCGCGTCGTACCGGGAGGCCAGGCGCTCCCGTTCCGCGAGGAAGCCGTCGAGCCGCGGCAGTTGATGCAGACCGAGCGCCGCCTGGATGTCCATCATGTTGTACTTGTAACCCGGGATGGCGACGTCGTAGCGCGGGCTCCCGGTCTTCGCGAAGCGTTTCCAGGATTCCTTGTCCATCCCATGGAACTTCAGGAGCGAGGCCTTCTCGAAGACGGACTCCTCCTCCGTGACCACCATGCCCCCCTCTCCGGTCGTCATGTTCTTGTTGGGGTGGAAGGAGAAGACCGACGTCGTCGGAAAAGATCCGATGCGGCGCCCCTTGTACTCGGCCCCGACCGCGTGGGCGGCGTCCTCGAGGACCGCGAGGCCGCGGGAGGCCGCAAGCCCGAGGATCGGATCGAGATCCACGGGTTGGCCGACGTAGTGGACCGGGACGATCGCCTTCGTGCGGGCAGTGATCTTTCTTTCGACCTCCTCCACGCGGATGTTCAGAGTCGAGGCGTCGATGTCGGCGAGAACGGGAACGGCTCCGCAGTGGACGATCGTGTTCAGCGTGGCGACGAATGTCATCGGCGTCGTGATCACTTCGTCCCCCGGGCCGACGTCCAAGGCCATCAGCGCGACGTGGAGCCCGGCCGTGGCGGAAGAGACGGGAACGGCGAAGCGGCCGCCGACGTAATCGGCGAAGGCCGCGGTGAACTTCTCGACCTTCGGACCGGTCGTGATCCATCCCGAACGCAGCGTATCGGCCACCTCCGATATTTCGTCCTCGCCGAGGCTCGGCCGCGCAAAGGGAAGAAAGGTGTCTCGCATGGGCAGGGGAAGTTTATAGGGAGTCGACAGTCGACAGTCGACAGTCGACAGTCAACAGTTGACACGATTCAACGGCTTTTCGTCGCTCGCCGAGCAAAGAACTCGGTCCCGGTCGCGCACAGCACGACCCACAACAGGCCGACGAGATAACCCGCGAGGACGTCCGTCAGCCAGTGAGCCCCAAGGTAGATGCGCGTGAACCCGACGGCGAGCACGATCACCGCTCCTCCGAAAAGCGCTCCCGCTCTGGCCCGCAGGTTCTTCGTCAGATGGAACACCAGCGCCACGATCCCGCCGAAGAAGACGGTCGTCATGGTGGCATGGCCGGAGGGAAAGCTCGCGGTCTTCTCGGCCACGAGCGCCGGCCACAGGTCGGGCCGGGTGCGGTGAAACGAGATCTTGAGCACCGTTTCGAGCAGCCAGCCTCCGACGACGGAGCCCGCGAAGAGCAGCGCCGAGACTCGCAGGCCCTTGGCATAGAGAGCCGCGACCGCGGCGAGGGCCGCCAGCAGCAGGAATCGCACATCTCCCAGGTCCGTGATCGCGCGGGCGAGAGCGTCCCGCCCGGGCGCGTGCAGAGCCCGGACCGCGAGCGTGATCCGCCGGTCGACCGGGTTTTCTCCGTGCACCTCGAAGACCTCGTCGGCCAGGATCCCGAAGAGCGCGACGAGCAGAGCGCTGGCGAAAAAGCCGACGGTCAGATAGAGCCCCAGAGTCTCTTCCCGGGAGAATCGCCTGCGCAGGAACGCGCGGAGCCTGGAGGGACTCGCCGGAATGGGAGTCTTGCCCGTCGTCACGTTTTCCAGCGAATCGGGCCGCCGAAGCTCCACCGCCGCGGGGGACTCCAGACGCCGGCTGTCCCTCGGTCGGCCGTCACCTCGAAGCGCAGCACATCGCGGCGGTAGTCGTAGGGCGCGCCGTCGCGGGCGTGGATGGCGGTGTCGACGCAATAGACGCCGGGGGCGAGTGTCAGAGAGGGAATCTCCAGGCCGACAACGGCCCGTCCCGCAAACTGCGCTGGCTGGAACCCTTCCAGGTCGGTGTTCGTTCCAAAGACGACGGACCCCGCCACGGTCGTCAGCGCGAAACCGAACACGAAGTCCGACAGAGGAGACGGCGCGTCCACTTCCATCTCCAGCCGCGCCATCTCTCCCGACCGAACCCTCCCCGCCGGCCTGCCTGCCCCATCGAGCAACCGGACCTGCTCGATCGTCGCGGCTCCCGATCCGATTCGTTCCCCCCGTCCTCGCGTACTACTCTGCGAAGCAGCGCTTCGCTGCGAAGTACGAGTCCCCGCCTCCCCACGTCTTTCCCCCTCTTCGAGTCTCCCCTTTCCCTCCTCCTGCGCGACTCTTTCCCGGTAGCGCGCCACGGTTTCCGCGGCGGGTCCGTCGGCGAGCAGCCGCCCGCTGTCGAGCCACAGAGCGCGGCGGCAATGCTCCGCAACGAGGGGCAGATCGTGCGAGACCAGCAGGAGCGTTTTGCCGGCCCGCTCGAACTCGGCGAACTTCTCCAGGCACCGGTGGGCGAAGCGCTCGTCTCCCACTGCCAGAACTTCGTCGACGAGAAGCACGTCCGGATCGCTGTGGGCCGCGATCGAGAAGCCCAGGCGCACCGCCATGCCCGAGGAGTAGGTCTTGAGCGGCGCGTCGAGGAACTCTTCGAGCTCGGCGAAGCGCACGATCTCGTCGAACCGCTGCGCGATCTGGCGGCGAGTCAAACCGAGAAGGAGGCCGTTGATCTCGATGTTCTCGCGCCCCGAGATCTCCGGATGAAAACCCGCGCCGAGCTCCAGAAGAGCCCCCAACCTTCCCTCGACCGTCACGCTCCCCTGCGTCGGACGGACAATGCCGGCGAGCAGCTTCAGCAAAGTCGACTTGCCGGATCCGTTGGGCCCGACGATTCCCAACGTCTCGCCGGGAGCCACCTCGAAGGAGACGTCCACCAGCGCCGGGACCGCCGAATCCGGCGAAAGCGACTGCCGAGCGCGGCCGGCGAGGAAGGCGGACTTCAACGTGCCGACCGTGTGCTTCCGCCCATATCGGCGGTAAAGCTTCGTCACATGGTCGACAACGACAGCTCGGCTAGCCGAGGTCTCACTCATCGAATTCCCCGTCCCCCCGTCCGGCCATCACGCTTCCTCCGCGATCGAATCGCGGAGCCTCTCGAAGATCGCGGCGCCGACTCCCAGACAGACCAGCGCTGTTCCGGTCATCCAGAGCCAGTCGGCGGCAGGAATCGGTCGGAAGAAGAACGCGCTGTCGTGAATCGCCGCGAAGAACGTGGCGAAAGGATTTGCGCGCAGCCACGGGCGGAATCGGTCCGGAACCGAGTCGATCGGATAGAGGATCGGCGTCAGGAAAAAGGCGAGCGTCAGCAGGTTGGCCACCAGATCGCGCACGTCTCCGAAGTGAACGGCCAGCGAAGAAACCGCGAGCGCGATCCCGAAGACCGCGAGCGTCAGGAGAAAAACCACCGCCGGAAACGCAAGTGCTTCGAGACCGGGCCTCACGGCGCCCAGAACTGCCGCGACGAGAATCGCCGCGGCCAGGACCGGAAGGGCGAGCAGGAGGTGCGAAAGCCGCGCACCGACGGCAACCGCCGGGAAGACCTCGGGCGCCACGGTCGTCTTGCGCAAGAGAGGGCCGTTGACCCGAAAGGTTTCCGCGGCATCCAGGAGCGCGGCGGAGACGAATCCCCAGGTCAGGACTCCGGCAAAAAGGAAGAGCGCGTACGGATGCACATCCGCCCTCGGCTTGAACACCAGACGGAAGACGGTCGCGTACACGAGCAGCAGAAGAAGCGGGTTGGCGAGCGACCAGAAGTAGCCGAGGACTCCATTGCGATACCGCGCCTGGAGCTCGCGGCGGGTCAGCGCGACGATCAGAGCGCGCTGGCGCCAGGCGCGCTGGAGAGGAGAAATCACAGCCGCCGAATGTATCCGATATTCTCCGACGCCGTGCCGCTGGAAGATCTCTCCTCCGCGCCCGCCGTTTCGTGCCGGGCCGTGCGCAAGGTCTACGAAGGGGCGGAGCCCGTCGTTGCGCTCGATGGGGTGGATCTCGAGTTTGCTCCCGGTGAGTTCACCGCGGTGGTGGGCCCTTCCGGCGGCGGCAAATCGACGCTGCTCCATCTGCTCGGCGCTATCGATCGGCCGACGTCGGGATCGATCGAGGTGGGCGGGCGGGACCTCGGCGCGCTCAACGAAAGTCAGCGCACCCTCTACCGCCGCCGCGAAGTCGGGATGGTATTCCAGTTCTTCAACCTGCTTTCCCACATCACCGTTCTGGAGAACGTCGAGCTGCCCCGCGCCTTGGACGGGAAAGCCGACTCCGCGCGCCGGGCGAAGGAATTGCTCGAGCGCGTGGGCCTCCGCGCGCGCGCGGCCGCGCATCCCTACGAGCTCTCGGGGGGAGAGATGCAGCGTGTCGCCATCGCGCGGGCCCTCGTCACCGGCGCGCGGTTGTTGCTGGCCGACGAGCCCACCGGCAATCTGGACAGCCGAAACGGAGACCAGGTTCTCACTCTCTTAGACGAGATCCGACGCGAGCGGGGAGTCACGCTACTTCTGGCGACACACTCGCAGGCCGCCGCCTCGCGCGCGGAACGCATCGTCGAGATACGGGACGGAAGAATCGCTAGGTAGGAGTAGTCGGTAGTCGGTAGTCGGTAGTCAAAAAAGTTGACAGTCGACAGTCGACAGTGGACAGCCTTGATATCAGATCTGATATTTTCGCCCTTCGCCTAAGGCCTCAACCAATAGACGACGACGCTATCGGGCGGATGCGGGAGTCCCATCGGAATGTTCTCGAACCGCGCGACCTCCCGCATTTGGGGATTCTGGGGCCGCAGAAGGCTCTCGGCGGAAGTCGTCTTTCCGTCGGGCATGGGGTAGGGATCCATGGACACGAAAAGGATCGGCACGTCCGGCCGGACGGACACGACCTCTTTGCGGTACCAGAGATCGTGCAGGTCCGCATTCAGAAGGAAGCGATCCGGCTGGCCGGGGACGGGGCGCAGGATCGGCGCTCCGAGCGCCCACGGCGCGAAAAATAGCGACACGTTGCGCGTCCGATCCAGGTACGTCCAGACGACGTCATTGGGAGTTCCAAGCGATTCCGTTGTGATGACGACGATCGGGCCGGTCGCCGCGCGCGCGCGCAGGAAGTCAGCGACCCTTCGCGAGGCCAGTCCGCACGGCCAGCCGGAGACGTACTGCCAGCGGTCCGCGCGGACGAGCCGCTGGCGATCCCAGCGGGTGTCCTGATCCGCGATGGAAACGAGTGGCCAGGCCAGAAGCGCCAGGATGACGACGGCGGCTGCCGCTCTGCCCGGAAATCCTCCGCCCACGAGTCTCCGGATGCGTTGCACCACCCGATCGAGCAGGAAGGCGGCGGCGAGAAGAAGGGGCGGCACCGCCGCGAGCGCGTAGCGCGGCACGGCGACTGTCGCGAAGGGAACAAAGGGAAGCAGCGCCAGCAGCGTCCAGACGCCGAGAAAACAAAGCAGGCGATACTCCTTGAGCCACGCGAGCGCCCCGAGTCCCGCCAGCGCCAGAAGAAAAATCGGAGGCGTCAGATAGATCCAGAGCCATCCGCCTTCGGCCGGCGCTCGGAAGCCTTCGTATTGGATTGGCGAGATCGGCGTCATCGTCGTTGGGAAAAAGACGTAGCGCCAGTTGTCCCAGGCGATGCGGGCGTGAGACGCGATCCCGCCCGAGAAGCCCCCGTGAGTCGCCCTGTAGAAGAGCCGATCGCGAAGCGGCGGACCCGGCTGCACGACCAGGTACGGAAGGAAGAGAAGAATCGAGAGAGCGAGGGTTCCGAGAAACCCGAGCGCGTACCGGCGAAACATCGGCTGGACGTCTTGCCGGGGACGCAGCGCAAGAGCGAGGATCGGCAAGCCGAAGAGGACGTAGCTGAAGTTTTGCTTGGTGAGCAACGCCGCGCCAAGCGCGAGACCCAGAACGAGCGTCTC
>JBKPDV010000119.1:0-13725 GCA_046728075.1 Acidobacteriota bacterium
TCTGCGGCCCGCGAAGCAGAAACAGAAGCACCCAATGCCCGGTCGGTGGCACCGCGAAGGCGGCCGCCGCCGACCATTCCTCGCGCTTCCATCCACGCAGACCGCGGGCCGCCAGGAAAATGACTCCGAGCAACGCGATCCAGAGCGTTCCCTCCTGCTTGACTGATGCGCAGAAAAGGGCAGCCAGGGCGAGACGGAGCCGGGTCTGCGACGAGTTCACCTCCAGAACATCGAGAAGGGCGCAGGCGGCGAGCACGGCGCCCAGCGCGAAGGGCACCTCGGCGGTACCGGCATTGACCGGGTTGTAGAGGCGAAAGCAGAAAGCCGCGAGGCAGGTCGCGACGGCGCCCGCGGTCCTGGACACCCGCCGGCTCAAGAAACCGTACAGAAGAGCGAGAGTAGCGAGCGAGACCGCCGGGAAAAGCAGGGCGAGAGCCTGATCATTCCACTCTCCCGCGATTCCGGCCAGCGCCGCCAGTATCAGCGGAACCAGCACAGGGTATTCGCGGTGCGCCCAGTAGAGGGAACTGTCGCGGAAAAGCCGGGAGGGCAGCGCCAGAGTTTCGTAGATCGTTTTTCCTTTCAAACCCCAGATCGCCAGGTAATCGGTCGCCCACATCGGCTCGGACACCGCCAGAAGAAGGAAGAGAAGCCACGCGGCGCCGGCGGCGGTGAGCAGCAGCGCGACGAGCGGCCCGGTCCGGTCGGAAGGAGACGCGATCTCCGGGCGCCCGCGATTCCGGCCGAGCCAGGCGCAGAGCGCGATGACGATCAGGTCCGCCGCGAGGAAGAAACCGCGGCGAGGGGGGAGGCCGGCGGCCGCGGCTGCAAGGAGAAGAACGGATTGCGCGAGCAACCCCGCGGCGAAGCTCCAGGCCCACCTGTCGGCTCGGCGAAGGCCGCCGGCGCAGAAGAGAGTGAGCGACCAACCCACCACATACGTCATGGCGAGCGCCAGGACCAGCGCGAGCGCGCTCGAAACGCTCATCGAGACAGGAGGGTTCCGTTCGGAAGAGGCTGGCCCGCGTTCCCGGATTCCCAGCGCCGGCCGTAGATCGCCACGTAGGCGGCCTCGGGAATCTCACTTGCCACCACGCGGCGCGGCGCGAGCAGATAGACCGCCTGGTAGCGATAGAGGTCCGGCCGCGTGGGCACGAGGACAACCACGGTGGCATCCCGCGGCGTTCGGCGCGCGATCTCGATCAAGAAATCGGCATAGCCCGGATCGAAATAGAAACCCGTGGTCAGCGAGCGTGGGATGTCTTCACCGTGAATCTGCTGCGCGATCTTCCTCAAACGGCGGCTCACGTCGTCCATCCGGAGGGCGCGGACCTCGAACGCCGCCAGCAGCGCGAGTGTGCAACCAGCAAGGATCCGGCGCCAGGCGGGAATCGCAGAGCCGCTCACCGGACCCGATTCTTCAGGACCCCGATCTGTTCGATCTCCACCTCGACGACATCCCCCGATGCGAGCGGGCCGATGCCCGCCGGCGTTCCGGTCAGGATCAGATCGCCGGGCAGTAGCGTCATCATGCGCGAGACGTAGGCCACCAGGAACGCGGGCGAGAAGACCATCTGAGAGGTTCGGCCGGACTGCTTCACGGAGCCGTTGACGCGCGTCTCGATCGAAAGGTCGGAGGGATCGAGCTCCGCCACGATCTCGGGGCCGATGGGGCAGAACGTGTCGAAGGACTTCGCCCGCGCCCACTGGCCATCCTTCTTCTGGAGGTCGCGCGCCGTGACGTCGTTGGCGCAGCAGACTCCCGCCAACGCTTCCAGCCAGCGGTCCTGCGGCCAGCTCTTGGCGGTGCGTCCGATGACGAGCGCGAGCTCCCCTTCGTAGTCCACGCGGGAGGACTCGGGCGGAAGGACGATCTCTCCGCCTCCGATAACGAGCGCCGAAGGTGCCTTGAGAAACAGTAGCGGCTCCTGATCCGGCGCGACGTTTCCGAGCTCCGCCGCGTGCTCACGGTAGTTGCGTCCGATCGCGACGATCTTCGACGGCGGCGGCGCCCCGGCCGAACCGAACGGAATTCGCTTCATTCCCCCCGTCTCCCTGTCCCCCCGTCCCCCCGTCCTAAGCCTTCCACGCTTCCTCCGCCAGGGTCGCCGTGAAAATCTCGCGCGCGTCGCCCGTCAGAGTCGCGTCGACGATGAATCCGTCCGCTTCGCGAAACGTGACGGAAAAATCGACGCCGCTCCTGGTTCCGCAGGCGACCGTGGGCCGGACGCGCCCCTCGCGTGCCGCGACGATCGCCGAGGCGACGACGCCAGATCCGCAGGCGAGCGTCTCGCCCTCCACGCCGCGTTCGTATGTCCGCACGCGGATGCGGTCCGGCCCGATGACCTGGACGAAGTTGACGTTGGCCCCGTCCGGCATCGCGGGATGCGAGCGCAGCGGCGGAGCGAGCTTCTTTACCGGGAGATCGTCGAGATCGCCCGAGACGAAGATCACCAGGTGCGGCACGCCGACATGCATCGGGGTGCCCGTCGCCGGCAGGCCTTCTCCGGAGATCGCGATCGGATCCCCCGGCGCCGGCAGCGGCTGGAGCCAGAGCGTTACCGTCTCCCCGGCGACGCGAGCCGTGACCGGCCCCCAGCCCGTCTCAAGCACCGGCGATTCGCCGGAGACGAGCCGCCGCGTCACGGCGTAGCGTGCGGCGCACCGCGTGCCGTTGGCGCAGAAGGCCGCCAAGCCTCCGTCGGCGTTGAAGTAGTCGACACGCACGCGGCCGGCTTCCCCGCCCGACAGCAACAACGTTCCGTCCGCCCCGACCGAGAGCCCGCGACGGCATAGCATCGCGATCCGCTCCCGATCCTGCCCCGTCAACCGCCGGCCGTCCGCCTCGAAAACGAGAAAGTCGTTTCCTCCCCCGGCCATTTTGACGAAACGCGTGGGTAGGCTCACGGCGAGAGTCTAGAGCTTTCAGCTATCAGCTTTCAGCTATCGACGTCTGCTGCATTAGCCAAAACTTCTCTCGGTTAGCCGACCCGGTAACAGTCCGGGTCGCGGCGCGCGAAGTCTCCCAGAGGGAAAGGCGCGCGCCGCGGGAGCGTGAGCGCGCGAGGGACCAGGCTCGCGGTCGAGTCCCTTTGGGCGAGCCGCGAGCCGGTGCGCCGAGGGCGCAGGGCCCGAGTAGGCGGAAGCGACGGTTAGAACGGCTCCGCCGTTGCCTCGGGGCTCGGCGGACTCTGGTTCCCCGCCGTGTCGACGGCGCGGACGACGTAACGGTACCGGTGGCCAGGCTGCGCGGTCGAGTCGTTGAAAAAGCTTTCTTTGATCAGATCCGGGGTCAGGCGGGTAAGCGGCGCCGATCCTTCCGCCCGAAAGACCGCGTATCCGGCCAGATCAGCCGCGGCCACCGGATCCCAGACCAATCGCACGAGCCGGCCTTCCGAGAGCGCGTCCAGACGCGCCGGAGCCGCGGGCGGAAAGACGTCGCGGTAGTCGACCCCGGTCTCGACCGCGGGCGGCCCATCGACTTTCGGCTTGTCGGCAAGCGTGGCGCGCACCGTGTAGACGAGCTTCCCGTACGGAGGCGAGACGTCGACGTAGGACGTTCCTACAATAGGTTTATTGTTGAGCGGCTTGCCGTAGTCCTCCTCTTCGAGCAGGCGCCGGTACACGAAGTAGCCGCCCACCTTCGCCGGGCGGCGGCCGAGCGCGTCGGAATCGGGCTCTTTCCACTCGAGACAGATGCGCCCTTCCTCGGCCGTCACCTGGAGGATTGTCGGGGGGCCCGGCGGAATGTCGGCCGCGAGCGTCGCGATGTTGGAGAGAGGGCTCCGCTCCCCTCCTCGGCGCACCGCGACGACGGCATAGCCCAATTGGGACGGAGGCTTTGTCGCCGCCAGCAGAGGCCCGAGCGGATCGCGGTACACGATCGAGGCGCCCCGGGTCCGCTGTGCGAGGGCGGGAAGCGGAAGCGTATCGATCTTCCTGGCTTCCTTGTAGAACGCCTCTTCCGCTGTTCGCGCGCTCATGGCCCTGCGGCGCGCCGCCGCCCCGGGAGCGTCATCGGTGCGCGGAGTCCCGCCCGAGGCGGCTGGCGGAGGACTGACCAGCGTGGGCGAAGGATCGACCAGGCGGTAGATCTCGACGGCAGCCAGATCCGTCAAGGGCAGTCCCGTCAGGAGGCGGTCGGGATAGGAGAAGGTGAGCGCTGCGTCCAGCCCTTCCTGCTCGACCGCCAGATCCGACATGGCCCGCGGCCCGCGCGGCAACGGCGGCTGCGGATCCCCTCTTTTGCCGCAGGAGGTGGACGCAATCAGAACAAGAAGGAGAAGTAGGCGAACGGCGTAGGGCGAAGGGCGAAGGGCGCAAGAGAATCGAAGCTCGATCTCCGTCGATCGCCTTTCGCCTTTTCTCTTTCGCCTGTCGCCCAATCGCTTAGAGTACGTAGCGCGACAGGTCCTCGTCCTTGACCAGATCGGCGAGCGCGGCGCGGACGTCCTCGATCTCGATCCGGATGGACTTGCCGGCATTCTCGGGGCCGGCAAAGGAGATGTCCTCGAGCAGGCGCTCGAGAATGGTGTGCAGGCGGCGCGCGCCGATGTTCTCGAGCGCCCGATTCACGCGCTCGGCGTCGCGCGCGATCTCGCGAATCGAGTCTTCGGAGAACTCCAGGTCGACCTGCTCGGCCCCCATCAGCGCCCGGTACTGCTTGACGAGCGCGTTCTCGGGCTCCGTCAGGATGCGGACGAAGTCCTCTTCCGTCAGCGAGTCGAGTTCGACGCGAATCGGAAATCGGCCCTGGAGCTCCGGGATCAGGTCCGAAGGCTTCGAGACGTGGAAGGCGCCGGCCGCGATGAAGAGCACATGATCGGTCTTGACGAAGCCGTACTTCGTGTTGACGGAGGTGCCCTCGACGATCGGCAGGAGGTCGCGCTGAACTCCCTCGCGCGAGACGTCCGGCCCGCGGCCGCCCGCTTCGCGCCCCGCGACCTTGTCGATCTCGTCCAGGAACACGATGCCCGAGGACTGGGCCCGTTCGACCGCCTCGCGGGCGACCTGTCCCTGGTCGATCAGCCGCCCTTCTTCCTCCATCTGGAGAATCTCGCGGGCTTCGGCAACGGTCGCCTTGCGTCGCTTCTTCTTCGAGCCGAAGAGACCGGGGAGCATCTCCTTGACGTTGATGTCCATCTCTTCGACGCCCTGATTCGTCACGATCTCGAAAGAGGGAAAGGCCTTGTCGGCCACCTCGACCTCGACCAATCGCTCCTCGAGCTTCCCCTCGCGCAGCAGGACGCGCAGCTTCGCGCGCGTCTCCTCGGCCTCGCTGTCGGGCAGCGCCGGCAGCAGGAGCTCCAAGAGGCGCTGCTCCGTGCGGAGCTTGGCGCGATCGCGGATCTGGAGAGTCCGCTCTTCGCGAACCATCTGGACGGCGACCTCGGTCAAGTCGCGCACGATCGACTCGACGTCGCGGCCCACGTAGCCGACCTCCGTGAACTTGGAGGCCTCGACCTTGATGAACGGCGCGTCCGCCAGCCGCGCGAGGCGGCGGGCGATCTCGGTCTTGCCGACTCCCGTCGGCCCGATCATCAGGATGTTCTTGGGCAGGATCTCGCGCGCCATCTCTGCCGAGAGCTGCTGACGCCTCCAGCGGTTGCGCAAGGCGACGGCGACCGCCTTCTTGGCCCGCTTCTGGCCAATGATGTACTTGTCCAACTCGACGACGATTTCGCGCGGCGTGCGCGAGCCCGCCACCGCCTTGTCGGCCTCCGCCGTTCGCTCTCCGGGCATCAGGAAGACCATGAAGTGCTCACTGGCTGCTCATTCCTTGGCGAGAATAGCAGACGGCGGCTCAACGAGTCGGTAGTCAGTAGTCGGTAGTCGGTAGTCCGGAAAAGGCCCTCCTCCACTACCGACTATCGACTACCGACTATCGACTTCTTCCCCCTAGAGCTCCTCCAGCGTGATGCGGTCGTTGGTGTAGATGTCGATGGTGGAGGCGACGAGCAGGGCCTCGCGGGCGATCTGGGCGGCGGTCAAATCGGCGCGGTGCTTCATCAAGGCTCGAGCGGCCGCGAGCGCGTAGGGCCCGCCCGAGCCGACGGCCAGGATCCCCTCTTCCGGGGAAATCAGGTCTCCGGTGCCGGAGAGCAGAAGGGAAGTCGTCTTGTCGGCCACGATCAGGAGGGCCTCGAGCTGGCGCAGCATCTTGTCCGTGCGCCAGTCCTTGGCGAGCTCGATCGCGGCGCGCTCCAGGTTCCCGCGGTGCTCTTCGATTTTCGACTCGAAGCGGGAGAAGAGCGCGAAGGCGTCCGCCGAAGAACCGGCGAACCCCGCGAGAACCTCCCCTCCCTTCAACCGGCGGATTTTGGCGGCGGTCTGCTTCATCACCGTCGTGCCCAGGGTGACCTGCCCGTCGGAGGCCATCGCCACTCGATCGTTGTGACGCACACAGACGACGGTGGTCGAGTGCCATTCCTCTTTGGGAGCCATCGCCGCCGAGAATACCGCAGAGAATCGTGAGGCGTAAGGCGTGAGACGTGAGGCGCCGCTCGGGAGCCAGAGTCTCGTTCCCTGACGCCTTACGCCTAACGCTTCACGGCGCCCGCAAGGGCGCGGATCGCGGCTTCGATGACCGCGTCCTCCTCGCCTGCCGCGGCCGGGGGCCGATCGGGAACGGTCAGGTCGGGAGCGATGCCTCTCCCCTCGTAGGAGACACCCTGCGTGTCCTCGAGCAAGCCCGAGGAGAGCCAGAGCGTCGAGCCGTCCGACAGGGCGTGAGGGATCGCTCCCCCGCTCGCCATCCCGGCCGTGCGCTCCCCGACGATGGGACCGATTCCGTGGCGGCGAAACTGAAGAGTCAGGATCTCGCCGGCGCTGGCGGTGCCGGAGTTGACGAGCAGCACCACGGGAAGCGCACGGTACTCGGGAGGCGTCAGACGGCGCCCCTGGCGAGTCATCAACCAGTAGTCGCCGCTCGACCAGCGCCCGCGCAGAAAGGTCGCGAGAATGTTCGGGTCATAGCCTCCGCTGTTGGCGCGCACGTCCAGGAGAAACCCCTCGATCTCTCCCCAGCCCTTCAACTCGGGCTTGGCGCCCGCAGACTCCTCGCGGTTGAGCAGGAGATCCACGACGGCGAGCGCGGTCTCCGCCGAGAGCCCCCACAGGTGCGCGTAGCCATACGCCTTTCCATCGCGCCGGATGATCCGCGCGCTCTTCCAGACGAGTGAGTCTCCCGGTTCCTCGAGGGTTCGCGTGAGAACGGCATCGTGTGGCTGCGGGTCGGGTGGGCGCGACCAGGACAAGCGCAGCGTCGAGCCGACGGGGCCCTCGAAGACCAGAAAGAGATCACGGAAGTTGACGCGCTCCCGGCCGTAGGACTTTCCATCGACGGCGAGTACGCGGTCAGCCAGGCGCAGGCCGGCTCGGTCCGCCGGGGAGCCGGGAATCACGCCCGTGATGACGTATCCGTCGGCTTGCGCGCCGATGCGAAGCCCGGCGGTTCCCCAGCCTCGCGGCGGAATTCTTCCCGCCGGCACCCGAAAGGTATGGGAGTCCTTCAGGCCGGCGAGCAACGTGTCGTAGACCGCGTCGCGCTCGGCGGGGGTTCGGGCGGCCGCGAGCTCCCGCTCGGCGCGCTCGACGGCCGTCTTCCAATTGACGCCGTTGAGCTTGGGATCCCAGAACCTCTCGCGCACGATGCGGTCGACCTCGGCGAGCACCGGGGGGAGCGGCAGGGAAGTCGGGGTCGGCTTGACAGGCGAGGCCGCAAGCAAGCCGCTCGACAGCAAGAAGATCAAGATTTGTAATTTGAGATTTGTGATTTGTGATTTCAGCCGACGGGCCGCGAGTCCCAAATCGCAAATCACAAATCGCCAATCACAAATGGCCTAGGCTCTCGGGTGCGCGCGCCGATAGACCTCGGCCAGACGCGCGGCGTCTAAGTGCGTGTACTTCTGGGTGGTCGAAAGGGAGGCGTGGCCGAGCAGCTCCTGGATGGCGCGCAGGTCCGCCCCTGCCTGCAGGAGGTGGGTGGCGAAGGTATGGCGCAGCGCATGAGGGCTCAAGTTCGCCGGCAACCCGGCGGCGCGCAAGCGCCTCTTGAGCAAACGCGCCATGGATCGAGTCGTGAGCCGGCCTCCCCGAGCGTTGACGAACAGGGGTTCCCCCGGCTCGGCGACCCGCGCATCCGGATGCGCGGCCAACACCGCCGCGCGCGACGGCAGGTATTCCGAGAGCGCCGCCTCTGCCGGCTCGCCGAAGGGGACGATGCGTTCTTTGCGGCCTTTGCCGGTGACCCGAACCAGGCGCGAGGCGAAATCGATGTCTTCGAGGTCCAGCCCCGCCGCCTCGGAGACGCGCAGCCCCGTCGCGTAGAGCAGCTCGAAGAGCGCGAGCTCCCTCTCGGGCAACGCTCCGGTCTCGTCATCGGCCGCGAGAAGCTGCTCGGTCGCTGGCAGCGTCATCGCGCGCGGCAGGGTGCGGGCAACCCGCGGCGCCGGCAATCCGCGCGTCGGGTTCTTCTCCACGAGCCCTTCCCGGCAAGCCCACCGAAAAAAAGCTCGCAGCGTGGAAAGATGGCGCGACAGCGAACGGTTGGAGAGGCGGCCGCGATGGAGGAAGGCCAGGTGCGAGCGCAAGGCGAGCGAGTCGATCTTGGAAAGCGGGGTTTTCTCGGCTCGCTCGTGCGCAAACTCGGTTTCCCAGAAGCCCGCGAAACGATCGAGGTCCGCGCGATAGGCCGTCACCGTCGCGGGCGAGAAGCGGCGCTCATCGGCCAGGTAGGACTCGAAGCGGTCGATCGATTGAGAGAGGGAGATCACCCGCCGAACAGTGTAACTCCGGGGATGATCGGGGTCCGGCTTCCGGCCTAGAATGCCGGCGCCATGGAGCTACGCCCTTTCCGAGCGGTTCATCGCGAGCCCCCCTACAAGGAGCGGCGCCCGGCTCTCTGGATCGACCGCCAGGTCTTCTCTCATTCCGATGGCAGTACGACGGTGGTGCCGCTGCTGATCGGGCTGGTGCGAGTGGCCGAGAAAGAGATCGTGCTTGGAAGCGACGGGGCAGCTGCCGACGCGGTGGCGCGGCGAGTCGGCGCCTTAGTCTCGGTCAAGGCGGACGCGGAGCCGTGCCTCCTCGTCACACGCGCGCCGCTCGAGGCGGCCCTCGCGACATCCCGGCCGCCCGACGAGGTCATGACCGACGCTGGGGGCGTGCGGCACGACTTGTTCCGCATGCCCGAATACGCGCGGCACGTCGAGCTTCAGGGGCTCGTCAAGAACGCCGAGGCGGAGCTCGCCGGGGGGCGCGAGCTCTGGGAAGCCGCGCGCACCTTTTCCATTTCGCCGGCGGCGGCCAGGCTGCCCGGCGCGAAGTTCAAGCTCTGCGCGATCGTCGACGAGCGATCCGTCGGGGAGCCCCGCAAGCTGCCGGAGACGCTGGCGGGAGTATTGGGATTCGCCTTCGAGGATGCGGTGTATTGACGAGTCGGTAGTCCGTAGTCGGTAGTCGGTAGTCCGAGGCCTCCGTCACTACCGACTATCGACTATCGACTACCGACTGTTTTTCTTTCCAAACCCCCTCACATCGTCCTTCACCAGGCTCTCGATCTGTTCCTTCGTCAACTTCTTGCCGAAGGCGGGCATGTCTTCGCCCCCCTTGGTGACGGTCTTTATCAGGTCCGCGTCGCTCTTGTCAGACTGAAACTGCGCATCCGTGAAGTTGCGCGCGTTCAACTGCTTGCCTTTGGCGGTCTGTCCGCGTCCGTCCTCGCCGTGGCACTTGGCACAGTACTCCTTGAAGAGCGCGGAAGGATGCTCCCCCTGCGCCGCGAAGAGCGCCAGTCCCATCGCAGCGATCACGCCGAACACCGCTGCCGCCAGGAGCCTCGTCCGTTTCATCCGTCTCGTCCTTTTTCGCTCAGGAAGCCGTTTTTCTCGCCGCTTCGAGATCTCGGAGGATGTGTTCCGGCTGCCAGTCGTTGCCAAAGTAGGCCGTCGCGACTCGACCCCTGGGATCGATCACAGCGACTCCCTGGCCGTGGACGATCTGCCCGTGATCGGGGTAGTAGAGGATCCCGAAGCGCGATGCGACCTCGGCAACCGCTTTCGGATCTCCCGTCAAGAACTTCCAGCGCCTGGGATCGGCACCGGCCTTCCTGGCGTAGTCGGCGAGGACTTGCGGCGTGTCGTGCTCCGGGTCCACTGTCACCGTCAGGAGCTCGCCGAACTTCTTCTCCGCGAGCATCGCGTCGAGCTTCGAGAACTTGGCCGTGGTCATCGGGCAGGCGGTCGCGATCGGACAGCGCGTGTAGAGAAACGTGACCGCCACCGGCTCTCCGCGAAACTGCGAGAGGCGCACCGTGTGGCCGGTCTGATCGGTGAGCGCGAAATCCGGAAAGAGATCTCCCACGCCGACCGCGTGATTGGGCGCGGGAGTCGCTGCGCCCGCCGGCGGATTCGCGGAGGCGAGTCCCGAAGCCGGAGTGGGAACGAAGCCCCTGGTCACGATCCTTTCGAGCCAGTAACGATCCCCGTCGACGACGAGCGTCGCTTCGATCTTGTCGCCGGCGCGCAGGATCGCGACGACCCGCGGATCGTCGTGAACCGGAAAGGCCATCGTCATGGCTTCCATGAAGCCGGGCACGCTCTCGTGCACGACGGTGACCGACGGGCGGGTCGCGTCGACGGCTTCGATGACCCCTTTCAGGGTGTAACGGCGGGCAGGGGCTGCCGGCGAAGGCTTTTCCTGGCGCCCGCAGGAAGCGCAGATCAGCAGGACCGCTGGCAGCGCCAGTCTCAAGAGCGTCTTCACGGCGTCCTGTAATACGCAGGGCATCGCCCGGCTAATTCCAGGTTTAACGCGCCCTTGAGAATCGGGGTGAGTTTCTTACGGGAATTCGAAGGTGAGCGAAGCCCAGAGGCTCTCCCAGTCTGCTCCCGTATCTTTCGGGGCCGGGACCATGTGGACCGCCTTCACGAGCCAGGTGCCGGCGCGCGCAAGGAGCAACCTCGCCCGCCCATCCCGCCCGGTTCGGGAGGAGATCTTCTTCTCGGGCTCGTCGTGAGGGATGGCGACGACGAGCGCTCCTTCGAGCGGATGACCGTCGTAAAGAAGTCGAACCGGAAACTCGCCCGGCCTCTCGACGAGCTTCTCGGGCACGAGCTCCAGGGTGAATCCGAGAGGTCGGTCGAAACCGGAGGTGGGCCCGCCTCCGGCCAGAACGAGCGACTTGGCGCAGCGCGAGTAGACCTCCTTGCCGGGCTTGCCCGTCTCGCCGCGCTCGGCGCGCGCCTTCGAAACGCGCTCGAGCCCCTCCTCGGCCAGGTACTTCTCGAATTTCTCCGCCTCGAGCTCGATCGAGGTGCGGCGGCTGCGGTATCCGATGACAGCCAGACCCGGATGCTCGATGCGGGCAAAACCCGCGGGATCCGTTCCGGGCAGCCCTGGAATGACGGACTCCCCCGCCGGGCCAGCCAACACGAAGCGGTCGATCTTTCGATCGTCGCGCGGAACCGGGTCGCCGCGAAAGTCCTGGCCGACGCGCAGCGCAACGGTCAACTGCGAGGGAACCGGAGGACGAAATGTGGAAGGTTCGATCCAGAAATCGTGCGCCACTGCCGGCGACAGGCCGAGCGCTGTGAGAAGAATTCCTGACGCGAAGGCACGAATCGGTCGACAGTCGACAGTCGGCAGTCGGCAGCGATGACTCATGTGAGGGAGGCCGATCTCTTCAAGTACCCGGCGAGCTTCTCGCGATCCACGTTTCCCCCCGAGAGGATCACGCCCACGCGCTTGCCGGAAAAGTCTGCCTTCTTGTGGCGCACGGCCGCGGCGCCGGCCACCCCCGACGGCTCCACCAGCACCTTCATCCGCTCGAGCATCCAGGAAAGCGTCTCGATCATCTCGTCGTCGGATACGAGCAGAACCCCCTCGACGGTTTTCTGAAGGATCGGAAAGGTCAGCTCTCCGGGTGAAGGCACCTGCAGCCCATCGGCGATCGTTCGGGGCACGGGAATCGAGACGCGTTTGCCCTGTGCGAGTGACAGGGCCGTGTCGTTGGCGGTCTCCGGCTCCACGCCGAAGACCCGGATGGAAGGGCGCAGGTGTTTGGCCGCCGTCGCGGAGCCCGCGATCAGGCCGGCGCCGGAAACCGGAACGAGCAGGAAATCGAGCTCCGGCACGTCGTCCAAGAGCTCGGCCGCCGCGGTGCCGGCTCCCGCCATGATCTTTTCGTCGTCGAAAGGGGGGACGAGGAAGGCTCCCCGTTCTTCGACCAGCCGCTTTCCGATCTCGTCGCGGCTCTCCCCGTACCGGTCGTAGAGGACGACCTCCGCGCCGTAGCCGCGAGTCGCGGCGAGCTTGGCCGCAGGCGCGTCGTTGGGCATCACGATCGTCGCCTTCACTCCGAGGAGCTTGGAGACGAGCGCGACCGCCTGTGCGTGGTTGCCGGAGGAGTACGCCACGATCTCGGGCACGGGCCCGGCCTCCAAGAGCGAGCGAATCTTGTTGTAGGCCCCGCGGAATTTGAATGCACCCGCGCGCTGAAAGTTCTCGGCCTTGAAAAAAACGCTCGCGCCCGCCTCCTCGTCGAACTGCCGCGAGTGGAGCACCGGCGTGCGGACCGCGGCCCCCCCGATGCGGCGGCGAGCCTCTGCGATGTCGTCCCAGGTCAGCATGGAGTCTTCCTCCCTCTCCCTCCGGGAGAGGGTCGGGGTGAGGGGCGAGCGAAAGAGACGGAGCTCACTTCACGCCGACTGTTTCCGGCGCCGTCGCCTCGCGCCATTCCCGAATAGCGGCGAGCGCGCGCTCGACCATCTGTCGGCGGCGCTCCGCCTTGTCGCGGATCGGCGAGTGGGACGTATCCTCGATCAGGCCGAAGGTGACATTCATCGGCTCGAACTTCTGGTCGGGCGGACGCTCCGAGCAGTGCCGGGCGAGCGAGCCGATCGCGCTCGTCGAGGGGATCGGGGCCGGCTCGCGTCCTTCGAGCAGTTGCGCGATGGTGCGCCCAACCGCGAGTCCGGTCGCCGCGCTCTCGACGTAGCCTTCGACCCCCGTGAGCTGGCCGGCAAAGAAAATCCGCGGGTCGCGCTTCCACCGCCAGAAGTGGTCGAGGTGGGCCGGAGAGTGGATGTAGGTGTTCCGGTGCAGCATCCCGTAGCGGACGAAGGCGGCATTCTCGAGCCCCGGGATCGTCCGGAAAATTCTCTGCTGCTCGCCGACTTTGAGCTTTGTCTGGAAGCCGACCAGGTTGTAGTGCTCGCGCGCGAGGTCGTCCTGGCGCAGCTGCACGACAGCGTAGGCATTCTTTCCCGTTCGGGGATCGGGAAGGCCCATCGGCTTCATGGGACCGTGGCGCAGCGTCTCGCGCCCCCGCTCGGCCATGACCTCGATGGGAAGACATCCCTCGAAGTAGATCCCCTTCTCGAAGTCGTGGACCGGGACCGTTTCTCCCGCGAGCAGCAGGTCGAGAAAGGACTCGTATTCCGCGCGCGTCAGGGGACAGTTCCAGTAATCCGCGCCGTCCCCTTTTCCATAACGCGAAGCCGCGAACATCTTGGCGAAGTCGAGCGACTGCGCCGAAACGACCGGGGCGATCGAGTCGTAGAAGTAGAGGTAGTCCGTTCCGAGAAGGCGCGCGATCTCGGAAGCCAGAATGTCGGAAGTCAGCGGGCCTGTCGCGATGACGACGAAGCCGTCGGGCGGGACATGTCCGACCTCCTCCCGAAGGACCTCGATCTCCGGGCGGGAGAGGAGCGCGCCCGTCACTCC
>JBKPDV010000120.1:0-8480 GCA_046728075.1 Acidobacteriota bacterium
AGTCATAACTGTGGCCGCTAGCGGAAGGCGGCAGTCTACTTGTCGGAGCCCGTTTCCTTCTCTTGTGAGCATTGAGTCGCTGACCGAGCTCGGCCCATCTTTGTACCGAGACGGATGAGTCGATCGGGACGATTTCGGCCATGTAAGAGAGCCCTCCAATTAGTTATGTCGCGAGGAGGGGCTTTGCGGCTGGGGAGAGGGGACTAGAGCGAAGGTCTTTTCTGCACTCAGGGGGAGATACCCCCTCACCCTCCTACTTCCCGGGCCTACTTCCCGGCTGAAGTCTCCCCCTCACCCCGACCCTCTCCAGGAGGGAGAGGGGGCAGGTCTCGTTCCATGCGGATTAGAGGGAACGGGATGCCGTCGGGCAGTGTCAGCGTCACGCGTTCGAGGACGCGGAAGCCTCGGCGGAGGTAGAAGGGCTCGCCGGGAAGTGTGGACATGAGCTGGAGGCGGCGGAAGCCGGCGGCGGCGGCGGCGCGCGAGCATTCGTCGAGGATGAAGGAGGCCAAGCCGCGGCGCGCCTGGCTCGGATGGACGAAGAAGGCGCGGATGCGCGCGGCTTCGGTCGCAGGATCCAACCTCTCGTCAGAGCGGCCGGCATACTGGTCGCCGCCGAAAAGCGTCCGGCGCCGGCTCCAGCCTCCGCAGGCGATCGCGCGGCCCTCCTCCTCGATGACGTAGTAGGTCCCGTCCTCGATCAGGTTCGTGTCGATGCCGAAGAGATGGCGCATGGAGCTCTCGAGCTGCTCGGGCGAATAGTCCGCCAGCGAGAGTCCGAACACGGAGTCGCGCACGAGGTCGTTCAAGGCATTCGCTTCGGAGAGACGGGCGGTACGCAGCATCGGAGACTCGACGACCCCCTCACCCTACCCTCTCCCCCGGCCGCGGGGGAGAGGGGATATGAAGGGAAGAAGCGGGAGGAGGAGTGGACGGGCGGCTCATCCCTTTTTCTGCACGTCCGCCAGTCTCCAGTCGGCTTGCTGGCGTCCGTGGTCGGAGAGCCAGGGTAGCGCGCGGTATCTCTTCAAGGCCGCGATGGCTCGATCCTTGTGCTGCAACTTCAACTGACAGTCCACGATCGCCTTGGTGATCGGGTAGTAGTTGGGAGTGAGGTTGTAGGCCTTCTCGTAGTACGCGAGGGCTTTTTCGCAGTCGCCGCGCAGGTACTCGTGGCCGAGGCCCGTATAGAAGTAGCCCTCGCGGTCGTCGGGGAACTCGCGAATGAACTTGTCCCCCTCGGCGCAATAGAGGTCGCCGCTGGCGCTGCGGATCCAGATCGAGCTCCACTCGATCCACTTTCGTTCCTTATTGTTCGCATGGTCGAGCAGCGACTCCGCCTTCTTCTGCGCCGCCTGCGCGTTGGCGTCGTCTCCGAAGAAGGAATAGGCGCAGCCGAGCTCCGACCAGGCGACCGCCATCTGCGGAGAGATCTGCAGGGCCTTTTGCAGCTCGGGGATCGCTTCTTTCCACAGCCCTTCCGAGGAGAGGTCCTTGCCTCGGACGAAGTGCGCGTAGGCCTCGACGGAGCCGGTCGCGACTTTCTCGACACTCGAGCCGGAGGCTTCGGCCGAGGACGCGCCGAGCTTCTGGCGGACCATGCTCGCCACGCCGGCGGTCAGGTCCGGAAGGAGCTGGTCGGAGTTCTGGGATTCCGCGCGGAAGCTCTGAAGAATCCGGTCGGACGGCAGCTCGTAGAGGCTGGCGTTCAGAACATAGGTCTTGCCGACTCTTCCCAGGCTGCCCGTGAGCATCGCGGTGGCGCCCGCTTTCTCGCTGATGCGATGCGCGAAGGCCGAATCTTTCGCCGCTTCCATCACGGAACGCCCGAGCTTCTGCGCCACCTGGTCCACGCGGATCGGCGAGACGACATAGACGCGCGGGATGTCGGAGAGCACCTGCACGAAGGCGTCTGCCAGGATTTTCCCGATCCCGGCGCGCGACAGCTCCGGATCCCCGGATTCGTCTGAAACGGGAAGCACGGCGACGGCGAGCGCGACGTTGGCCGGGAGCCGCATGGGAGGAGAGGAGGCCGACTCGCGGCGCCAGAGCAGGAGCGCGACGGCGAGAAGCAGAGCGCCGGCCGCGGTCGCAGCGGGCCACCACCGCCGGCGTCCGGCCGCCGGCGTCGTTCCGCTTTGCACGACCGTATCCGCCGAGGCACCCGAGTCGAGCCGCGCGCGGATGCGTTTCAACTCCGCCGCGAAAGACCGGGCGCTGGGGAAACGGTCGTCAGCCTTCTTTGCCAGAGCGCGCCGGACCGCGTCGGACAGGTCCGGTGGAACGCCAGCCGTGCTTCCCATAGCTGCCGCACTCGTCGCGCGGTCGCGCAAGGGAGGCGGCTCGTCGCGCAGAATCGCCGAGAAGATGTCAGCCGCGTTGTCGCGGCGGAAAGGATTCTCGCCGGCGATCATTTCGTAGAGGACGATTCCCAGAGAGAAGACGTCCGAGCGGGCGTCTGCGGGCGAGCCGCGCAGTTGCTCGGGCGACAGGTAGCCGGCCGTACCGACGATCATGCCGGTCTTGGTCGTGCTGGCGGCGGAAGCTCCCGTCTCGACGGATTCTGGACGCAGCAGCTTGGCCAGACCGAAGTCGAGGATCTTGACGTAGCCGTCGCGCGTCACCATCAGGTTCTCGGGCTTGATGTCGCGATGGATGATGCCGGCCTCGTGGGCCTTGGCAATTCCCTCGGCCGTCTGGATGGCGATGTCCAGCGCGCGGGAAACCGGCAGCGCGCCGGCGACCACCATCTCGCGCACCGTCTGGCCTTCCACGAGCTCGGTGACGATGTAGGGCCCGGACTCGGTCTCGCCGATCTCGTGGACCGTCAGGATGTTGGGATGATTGAGCGCCGAGGCGGCCTTCGCCTCGGAGATGAACCGCCGGAGGCGGTCGCGGTCCGGGGCCGCTCCCTCCAGAAGCACCTTGATCGCCACCTCGCGCCCGAGCCTCGGGTCGCGCGCGCGGTAAACCTCGCCCATGCCGCCGGAGCCAAGGCGCATGACGATCTCGTAGGGCCCGATCGAGGAACCGCGCGCGAGAGGCATGGAGACATTGTAGCGGGCGGGAGCGACGCGACCCCCTCACCCTGCCCTCTGCCGTCGCTTCCGCTCGCTCCGGGACCTGCGCTTCGGCACACCGGCTCTCGGCTCGGGCAAAGGCCCTCGACCGCGAGCCTGGTCCTCTCGCTCGCTCTCGCTCCCGCGTCGCGCGACTCCTCCGGAGTGGGAGCTTCGCGCGCCGCGACCGGAGTGGTCCCCCTCACCCTGCCCTCTCCCCCGACCGCGGGGGAGAGGGGATTCTTCTTTGCGAACGTCGCAGCTTTTTCTCCCTCTCCCCGGCGGGAGAGGGTCGGGGTGAGGGGCCCCTTATCAAGTCGAGCGATCTGGCGGTGTCAGGGTCGACCCCCTCACCCTGCCCTCTCCCCCGTCCGCGGGGGGAGAGGGGATGGTCTCGCCCTCTTCCCTCGGGGGAGATGCGGAACCGATCTCGCGCGACGGTGTCCCAACTTTCCGAATGGACGAAGCATGACCACGTTGCGAAAGCTCTTCTCGCGCGATCCGAGGATGTATCAGATCGCCTCGCTCGCGGGGCTGCTCCTCTACGGGATGATCCGGCTCGGGTTCGACATCACGCCGCTGCGGGCGGCGCTGCTGATCGGCGTGGCGCTCGCCACACAGTTTGCCCTGACGCGTCTCTTCCGGCTCCCCTCCTTCGACCCGCGGAGCCCCACAATATCTGCATTGTCTTTGTGCCTGCTGCTCCGGACCAACTTGCACGGGATCGCGGCCGCGGCCGCGTTTGTCACGATCGCGAGCAAGTTCCTGCTGCGCTGGAACGGCAAGCACCTCTTCAATCCGACCAACTTCGGCATCGTCGCCGCGATGCTCGCGACGGGGGCCGTCTGGGTCTCCCCCGGCCAGTGGGGCAACGCCGCGTTCCTTGCCTTTCTCTTCGCCTGCGCCGGGGGCCTCGTGGTCCACCGCGCCGCGCGCAGCGACGTGACGTTCGCGTTTCTGGCGAGCTATCTGTTCCTGATCTTCGCCCGCTCGATGAACCTCGGAGAGCCGCTGGCGATTCCCCTGCATCGACTGGAAAGCGGGGCGCTGCTTCTCTTCTCGTTCTTCATGATCTCGGACCCGAAGACGACGCCGGACTCGCGCGCGGGCCGGATCCTCTTCGGCTCGCTCGTCGCCACGGGCGCGGCGTTCATCCAGTTCCGCCTCTTCCGCACCAACGGACCGATCTGGTCGCTCGCCCTCTTCTCCCTGCTCGTGCCGGTGATCGACCTGGCCCTGCCCGGCCGGCGGTACGCCTGGAACGTCGCCCCTCTGCTTCCGAAAGGAGACTCACATGCGTCGCTCGGCAATCTGGATCCCGATCCTCCTCTGCGTCCTTCCCGCTCGCGCGGCCCTCGGGTTCTGCGGGTTCTACGTGGCCAAGGCCGACACGAAGCTCTATAACCGCGCCTCGCAGGTCGCCCTGGTCCGCGACGCCGACAGGACGGTTCTGACGATGTCCAACGACTTTCAGGGAGACCTGAAGGAGTTCGCCGTCGTCGTTCCCGTGCCGACCTTCCTCACCAGGGAACAGATCCACGTCGGCGACAAGAAACGGATTGACCACCTCGACGCCTATTCCTCGCCGCGGCTGGTCGAGTATTTCGATCCCGATCCCTGCCGCCAGAAGGATGCCCTCCAGGCGCCCAGCAATTCCGGGGCAGTCAGCAAGATGTCTCTCGACTCCGCCGCCGAGCGCGCCCGGAGCCTCGGTGTCACGATCGAGGCGCGCTACACGGTCGGCGAGTACGACATCCTGATTCTTTCGGCCAAAGAATCCTCGGGCCTGGAGACCTGGCTGAAAACAAACGGGTACCGCATTCCGGCCGGCGCTTCCGTCGTGCTCGCCGGCTACATCAAGTCGGGGATGCGTTTCTTCGTCGCGAAGGTGGACTTGAAGGAACAGGCCCGGTTGGGCTTCTCCTATCTGCGGCCGATCCAGGTCGCCTACGAGTCGCCGAAGTTCATGCTTCCGATCCGGCTCGGGATGGTCAACGCGAACGGCCCGCAGGAGCTCTTCGTGTACGCGCTGACGCGAAAGGGGCGCGTCGAGACGACGAACTATCGAACGGTCAAGCTCCCCTCCGACATAGACGTGCCCCTCTACGTGAGAGAGGAGTTCGCCGGCTTCTACCGGGCGATGTTCTCCCAGCAGGTCCGGCAGGAGCGGATGCAGGCTGTCTTTCTCGAGTACGCCTGGGACATGAACTGGTGCGATCCCTGCGCGGCGGCTCCTCTCTCGCGCGAAGAGCTGCGCGACCTCGGGGTCTTCTGGCTCGAGGAAGGCGCTTCCGCCGGCGGGGCCTCGCCCGTCTTTCTGACGCGCCTGCACCTGCGCTATGACAACGCTCACTTTCCGGAAGACCTGGTCTTCCAGGAGACCGCCGATCGAACCAACTTTCAGGCGCGCTACGTTCTGCGCCACGCCTTCGAGGGAGATACCTCGTGTGCCGCCGGAACGGAGTACCGCCGCACGCTCGCGGAGAGGCGCGAACAGGAGGCCACGACTCTGGCCCGCCTGACAGGCTGGCGCGCCTCGGAAGTGCGAAGGAAGATGGGGCTGACCAACGCGTCGATCGACGCACGGAAATGGTACGAGCGGATTTGGAAGTAAGCGACACAGACTGCGACCGGTCGCCGAGTCAAGGGGTTTCTTGTGCTCCGCGCCAGCGAACGCTCGGCTGACCATTTTTTGGCCAATCGGAGGCTCCTGACTGGCGGGCTGTGGCGCTGCTCGGGGAGCGGACACCGCTAACTCGTTCACCTTCAAAAGCATCGCGCCCTGGGCGGGCGGGCACAGGGTTCGCTTTTTAGTGGTCCATGCAATACATCAAGAGTCGGCAACGCGGGTACACCTTTATCGAAGTCCTGGTCATTCTGGCGATCGCCGGCACGATGGCCGCGCTCGCGCTTCCTTACTTCCACCAGATCTACAAGCGCAACCGGCTGCGCAGCACCGTCCAGGATATCTACTCGATGGTGCTGGCCACGCGCATGCAGGCGGTCAAGCGGAACCAGGTGACGATCCTCCAGGTCGTCATGAACAACCCGGCGCTCTGCGGCCAGAGCAGCAAGTGCATGATCATGTGGGCCGACAACGTTCCCAACAACTATGTTCAGGACGCGGGCGAGCCGACGATCCAACAGCAACCCATTCCGGACTACATCTACTTCCGCCGCCCGCCCAGCGGATCGCTCAACGGCCCGAGCGCGGTCGCCTTCGACGGCTATCCGGGCGCTCCCGGCGCCAGCGACCGCATCGTTTTTCAGGCAGACGGCACCCTTGTGGCGCCGACCTCCACCAATTCTCTCCCGCCTCTCGCCCCCGGCGCCGTGACCGCCAGCGTGCCGCACGGATCGATCGACTGCAATCCGTCCAGTCGCTGTCGCGGAATCTTCATCGCCGATAACAACGACACGGGATCGACCGCGAATCGCAATGTCTTTCGGATCAGCGTCGATGACTACGGCCGGACCGGACGCGTCTCGCTTCTCAAATGGCTCCCAACCTCGGACGGCGGCAACGCCGGCGAGAACAACTTTGTGCCGGGACCCTGGGTCTGGGCGGACTGAAAGCCTCAACCGGGTGAGATCGGTATGAGCGGTCGGCCAGCGACTCCTCGCTGATCGATTCCTCAGCGCGCGAGGGCGTACACGCGCGCGGCCTGGTCGGAGTAGATCGGTCGAAAGAGGCGCAGAAACTCCGGATCGTCGACTTGGATCGAGGGCGGATTGCCCGGCGACAAGAGGAGATGATCCGCTCCGAGCCCGCGCAGAGTCCGCCAGAGCTCTTGCGGGGTCCTGCCTGCCTCCCGGACCCTGGCAAAGTTCGCCGGTCCAAAAAAGTCCCCCTGAAACCGACCCTGCGCGAAGAAGACCATGTTCTCTGCGGAATACGCGTAGAGGCTGTAACCCGAGCCTGCCCTCCGGTTGAGGAAGGTAATCGCCGAATAGGTGGGGAGCCGTTTGCTGATGTATCGATCCCGCTCTTGCGACGACACGGGCGGGACTCCGCGCCTCTTGATCTCGCGAGCCGAATAAAGAAAGGCCGGCGCGAGCAAGGCCGCGGCGGCGACCGCGATCGCCGCGCGCGAGAGCCCCTTGTGCGGGAAACGGAAGAGGTCGAGCCCGAGCGAGGCCGCCGCGAAGGAGAGCAACGGCCAGACCGGCAGGAGGTATCGCGGGTCACGCGGCAGTGTCAACGCAAAGACCACATATGCCGCGGCGACGGCGAGCAGCGCGCGCCAGCGTGAGCGCAGGATCGCTCCCGCTACCAGAATCGGCGCGGCGATCAGGGAGACGGGAGAGAAGGGGGGATGCCAGTCGAAATGGCGCTGCGTGAAGATCAGGTCGAACGGAAGCGTGACGAACCGGAGGAGCTGGCTTCCGACCGCCGTCGCAAGGCCGCCAGCGGCGGGGGACTCCGCTCCGAAAACGCTCGGCTGAAAGTGGCTCAAGTCCCAGTCGCTCGACCCGAAGAGCCGGGCGAAGTAAGGAAAGATCGGATTGCCGGTCTCGAGGAAGAGACGCAGGTACCAGGGCGAGAGCGCCGCGAGGGCCGCCGCGAGAAAGAAGAGACCGGACCGCCATCGCCGTCCCTTGGATGAGGTCGCGACGGCGGCGACGGCGAGCGCCGCGACGAAGAAGAGACCGAGGTACTTGACCGCCGCCGCGGTGCCCGTGAAGAAACCGGCCAGCGCCAACCACCCTTCCGCGCCGGTTCTCTGCCACCGCGCGAACGAGTAGAAGGCCGCCGTCGAGAAGAGAATCAGGCCGGGCTCGACATAGGGCGTGGCGCCGAAGTAGGCGACGATCGGGTTGCCGAGAAACGCGGCAGCCGCAATCCAGCCCGCAGCCGGCTCTCCCTCTTCGCGTCCACAGGCGACCAGGAGCCATCCGGTCACGAGCGTCGCGATCATCGAGAGGCATTGCGCGGCCAGGTCTTGCCCGGCCGGGAAGACGACGGCGAAGAGGAACTCCATCAGCTGCGGGAAAACCGGGAATCGCAGGTCGCGCAGAAACGGCGCGCGGCCAGTCTCCGCGAACGCCCTCGCGTAGGGCAGGTGGTACATCGTCGCATCGAACGCTGTCGAGGGATAGAGCGGCAGGAGGAGAAGCGGCAGCAGCCCGCCGGCTGGAAGGAGCCACCACAAGCGGCCCGGCCCTGGCTCGGCATCGGATCCGGCCCGAAAGCTTTGGGCGAGCTCCCGCCAGCTCTCCCGGCCGGCCAGGTTCGCGGCGGCGAGCAGAGGGAGCACGACCCACGGGCGCAGGAGTCCAAGAAGGGCGAGCAGAAACGCGCAGTGACCGACCACGGCCAGGCCGGCGGCGAGCGCAAGACTCACTCGCGCCGTCACGGCGCCCGCCTCGACGCGCCGCGTGAGGAAACATCCGATCGGGTAGCTCGCCAGTGTCAGGCCG
>JBKPDV010000121.1:0-6505 GCA_046728075.1 Acidobacteriota bacterium
GATGATCGGCCGGGGCCGTAACCGGCGGGAGGCGCTGGCCGATCCGACCCATCACGCGGAAATCGAAGCGATCCGGGAGGCAGCGCAGTCGATCGGGACCTGGCGGCTCGACGGGACGACGCTCTACGCCACTTGCGAGCCATGCCCGATGTGTGCGGGAGCGGCTGTCAACGCGCGCGTCGCGCGGATCGTCTTCGGCTGCCCGGACCCCAAAGCCGGTTACTGCGGAACCCTCGGCAACATCCCGCAGGACTCGCGCCTGAACCACCGCTGTGTCGTGGAAGGAGGACTCCTGGCCAATGAGTCCGCTCAGTTATTGCGTCTCTTCTTTCAAGCCAGACGCGAGAAGAGTCCTAAGCCCTAAGTGCAAGGTCTTTAGACGAGGGAAGGATTGGCGGAGAGGGAGGGATTAGCGCCGGCGGACCCGGCGCTGTCTACTGCCGGCGGTCTGCCTTCGGTGGTCGACACGAACCCTCGTTCGCTGCTTAACGAGTCGCAGCAAATCCGCTAGTATTGCCCGCCCCACGAGAGCCCGGAGAGGTGCTGGAGTGGTTGATCAGGCCGGTCTCGAAAACCGGTAAGCCCGAAAGGGTTTCGAGGGTTCGAATCCCTCCCTCTCCGCCATCGCCCTCCCTCTTCGCTATCACCCTCCTTCTCCGCCATTTGCTCCTCCGGCCGAGACAGTTGAACAAACAGATCCAAAGGATCTTCAACCTCGCCTGATAGCCTCTCGTCCCTAAACCGGGGATGGACAACTTCGTAGATAACTGAGGACTATGGAAACCGCGATCGAGCTCCAGAACGTCTCGAAGGTCTTTGGCAAGTTCAAGGCCGTCGACGATCTCTCCTTCCGCGTGCCCAAGGGCGTGATCTTCGGGCTTCTGGGCCCGAACGGCGCCGGCAAGACGACGACGATCCGAATGATCATGAACATCACCGCTCCCGATTCGGGCGCGATTTCCGTGCTCGGCCACGCGATGGATCGGGAGACTCAGAACCGCATCGGATACCTTCCCGAAGAGCGCGGGCTCTACCGCAAGATGAAGGTGATCGAACACCTCTACTTTCTCGCCGCGATCAAGGAAGTGGATCGCGCGACCGCGAGGAGGCGCATCGACAACTGGCTGGACAGGATGGAGCTCCGCCCGTGGCTCAACAAGAAAGTCGACGAGCTGTCCAAGGGGATGCAGCAGAAGGTTCAATTCATCGCGACGATCGTCCACGACCCGGAGATCCTGATCTTAGACGAAGTCTTTTCGGGCCTGGATCCGATCAACACCGCCCTCGTCAAGGAATACCTGGTCGACTTTCGCTCGAAGGGCAAGACGATCGTCTTCTCCACGCACGTGCTCGAGCAAGCGGAGAAGCTCTGCGACCAGATCTGTCTCGTGTCCAAGTCGAAAAAAATCCTCGACGGTGAGTTGAAGGCTCTCAAGAGGCACTTCTCCAAGGGCCTGATTCATCTCTCGATCGCGGCGAGCGAAAAAGAGGTGGCCGCCTTGCCCGGAGTCGTCTCGTGCCAGCCCCTGAACGGCGTTTTCATCGTGAAGCTGGCAGGCGACGTCGATCGGCGTCAGTTTCTCCGCCAAACGCTGGATCGTTTCGACGTGGCCGCGTTCTCCGATCGGGAGCCGGAGCTCGAAGAGATCTATCTCTCCGCGGTCGAGGCCGCGGGCCTGGAAGAAACGCGGATTATCGAATGAGGCCCCAATGAACTGGAAGAAGATCTTTGCCGTCATCCGGCGCGAGTATTTCGAGCGCATCCGCACCAAAGCCTTCTGGATCGCGACGATGCTGATTCCGCTCTTCTTCTTCGTCTACATCGGGATCCAGGTCGCGACCGCCCACAAGACAGGCGGCGAGCGCCGGATCGCCGTCATCGACGGCACAGGGGCTCTTTACGAGCCGCTCGTGGCGGACCTGGCGGAGCGGGAGAAGGCGCGTCAGGCCGGGCCTGCCGGGAGCCGCGGCATCCATTGGGTTCTCGAACGCCGGCCCGCCCCCGCCGATTTGAGCGCGGCGAAAGAGGGCCTCCGGCAGGAAGTTCTCCAGAAGAAGATCAACGGCTACCTGATCATCGATCCCAAACTCCTGGAGAAGGACTCCGCCGAGTTTTACTCGACCAGCGTCTCGGAGCTCGTTACGTCCAACCAGCTCGAGCGGGCTCTCAACCACGTTCTCCTGAAGGCTCGAATCGCGCGTCAGGGTCTTCCCGCCAACCTCGCGAGCGAGCTCGAGCGCCGGCTGGACGTCAAGGCGTTCAAGGTAACGGAGAAGGGAACCGCTGAAGAGAAGGGTGCGGGCATCTTCGCCGTCGTGATCTTCACCGTCATCATGTACTCGACCTTCCTCATGTACGGCATGCAGAACTTGAAGGGCGTAATCGACGAGAAGAGCAACCGAATCGTCGAAGTCATCATTGCCTCCGTTCGCCCGACGGAGCTAATGATGGGAAAGATTCTGGGAATCGGCTTAGTCGGCCTGACGCAGTACTTCATCTGGTCCTTTCTCGCCATGAACCTGTCGCTCCCCGGAATCACATCGAGGATGTCCTCGACCGACATGGGAGTCCCGACGATCCCGATCTCGACGATCGTCTATTTCGTGCTCTTCTTTATCTTCGGCTATTTCCTGTACGCCAGCATTTACACGGCGATCGGAGCGCCCTTCAACACCGATCAGGAAGCGCAGCAGCTGGCGATGATTCCGGTCATGTTCATCGTTTCCGTCTGGGCGTTCTTTCCGGCGATTCTCAACAACCCCAATGGCGGCATCGCCGTTTTCGTCTCGCTCTTTCCGCTGACCTCCCCGCTCGGGATGTTCCTCCGGACATCCCTGAGCGAGCCGCCCGTCTGGCAGATCGTCCTCTGCATCGCGATTCTGGCCGCGACGACCGTGGGGGTCGCCTGGTTCGCGGGCAGGATCTACCGGGTCGGGATCCTCATGTACGGCAAGAAACCGACGATTCCGGAAATCCTGCGGTGGGCGCGTTACTCCCCCGGCAAGGCCCCGCAGCCCGCGGCGCCGGAGACCACGTAATCGCCGGAAATCCATCGAGACGCTTCCAGGTTGAAACGGCAGACGCCCCGACAGCGTCAACAAAAAGGGGGATCTATGAGCGCTTTCGTCCACATGGAGCTTTCCACCGACGACCCGAACGCCGCGAAGAACTTCTACAAACAGCTCTTCGGTTGGAAGCTGACCGATAACCAGATGCCCAACGGCGTTTACACGACGTTCGATACGCGCGCCGGAGGCCCGGGCGGAGGCATCACCGCGAAGATGAACCCCGGTCAGCCGACGGCATGGCTCCCCTACGTCGGCGTCAAATCAGTCAAGAAGTCGATGGAGAAGGCCAAGGCTCTGGGGGCAACCCCGATCGTCGAGTACATGGCTATTCCCGGCTATGGAGTGATGGGTGTGTTCGTCGACCCGACTGGCGCCAGCTTCGCCGTCTGGGAAGCCGAGCCGCGGGCTGCCCAGCCCGCGCCGAAGAAGAAGGCCGCGAAGAAGTCAGCCAAGAAATCCGCCAGGAAAAAGAAGAAGTAACGCATGGCCTGAGCCGACCTCGCGCCCTCTGCTCCCTCTCGCTCCGGGAGAGGGGCGGGGTGAGGGGGCGCTCGAGGGATTTCCTTTGCCCGGTCCCTACCAGTCTGGCGAATTGACTAAGCCTGTGTTACTTTCCCGCCCCGTTTGGCCCATTCGTCTAACGGTTAGGACGCGGCCCTCTCAAGGCGCTTCGCGCCGGCGGCTAACTTTGAAGCGCGGCTGCGCCGCGGCGCGCCTCTCCGGCGCGACACGAGTTCGATTCTCTCCAGCTTGGCGAAAAACAAGCAGTCGTGCTACTTTTCCTCGCTCCGTTGGCCCATTCGTCTAACGGTTAGGACGCGGCCCTCTCAAGGCGCTTCGCGCCGGCGGCTAACTTTCAAGCGCGGCTCCGCCGCGACGCGCCTCACCGGCGCGATACGAGTTCGATTCCCGTATGGGCTTGATCGAAAATCGACCTCCGTGCTACTTTGCCCACCCCGTTTGGCCCATTCGTCTAACGGTTAGGACGCGGCCCTCTCAAGGCCGAAATACGAGTTCGATTCTCGTATGGGCTACCAAAACCTTCACGACTTCGCTAGTTGCAGCGCCGCCGCGGTGGCTACGTCCGGATCCGCAGAGCAACAACCTGGCAATGCGTCACTTCAACCCTTCGACTAGGTAGAGGTCGGAGAGCGTCCGGCCGTAGCTGTAGGCGTAGGACTTGCCGTCCGGTGTCACGAGAGGCGGCGAGATATTGAGAACACCCGCGGCATCGGCAGGCATGAGCTCTTTCCAAAGCTCCTTCCGGCCTGTCGTGACATCCAGCCGGTACACCTTCGCCGGGAGCTCGCGGCGTCGATAGACATAAAGAAAGCGGCCGTCGGCGCTCCACGCTGTTGGAGTGTCCTCCGGTGTCAGCCCTGGAATCGCCGATGGCTCACCGCCAGCCAGCGGATAGAGATAGAGCCTCTGGTCGGGGCCCCGCACTGCGACGAGCTTGCCGTCGGGCGAGACCGGTCTCGGAAAGCTCCGGTAGCCCTCAGGAGAGATTGCGCGCGGCTTTCCGCCGGAGAGGTCCCAGAGGTAGAGGCGCGCCCCGTGCCCTGGTTCGCTCGCGGTCATGAGGATCTGCTTGCCGTCCGGCAGCCAGTGGGCGGCCTGCGCGACCAGGCCCTCGCGCGGGAGCGTCCTCGTCTCTCCCGCGCCCGTCGGATACAGGACGATCTGCGGCTCCGAGGCGGCGTGGGTAATCGCGAGCGCCCACCGTCCGTCGGGGGACAACGCTTGTGCGGTGCCCTCCCCGAGCCGCACGGCTGGCGAGCCATCGGTCCTGCGGACGTAGACGGAATAACCCGCCCCGCCCCCCTCGCCGGCCTCCGAGAAGAGAAGCGTCTTCCCGTCGGCGGAAATGTCGCCGGAAAGTGACCAGTCGAGCCAGGAGAGATCGTGCTCCTTCTGCTCGCCGGGGGAGAGTCCGAGCATCCCCCTCCGGTTCACATCGTGGGTCATCAGCACCCGGCCGTCGCGCGAGACGTCGTGAAGCATCAGAATCCCGGTCACACGCGCGAGCAACCGCTGCTTGCCCGACAGGCTCACCCCGTAGAGGGCGCGGTTAGCCCCGCTCTTTGCCGCCGTAAACCACACCTCGTCGCCTGCAGGCGTCCATGCGAGACCCTGAGCTGTTTCGAACGGCTCGGAGAGCTTCCTGGATTTTCCGGAACCGCCCACGACGGCGATCGATCCGCCGTCGTCTCCCCGCGCCGGGTGGTCGATGTAGGCGACCTCCTCCCCTCGAGGCGAGATGCGCGGATGGCTGATCCAGCCTGCCGTCTCGAAGAGAACTTTTCCGATCGGGTACTCGAGGCGGTTGCGGCCGCCCGATTCGCGCACGATCGCGAGGCTCGCTCCATCGGGCGACCAATCCGCCCACTGGACATCCTCCAGGATCTCGCGCGGGGCTGCGCCGCCGGCGACGCTAGCGCGGGCGAGCGTGCCGCTCGAGGTAAACGCCGCCACGACGTGCTGCCCGAGAGAAAGCGCCAACTCTCCGGATTTCGAGACGGCGAGCACAGATGCTCCCGGCATCCCGAAAAGACGGGACTCCGGGCTTTCCGGGCGGCTCACGAAGATCTCCTTGGGATTGCCCTCCAGCGACGCGCCGTAAAGAACTGTCTGGCCGTCGGGCGCGAACCGGGCGGAGGAGATCGTTCCCCGCCGGAAGGTGAGCTGACGGAAGGACGGAGGCTCTGCCTTCTCAGCCTTCTTTCCCAGGGAGAAGGAGGCAAGAGCGACTGCGGCGAGAAGCCCCGCGCCGAGAAGAAACGGCCAGAGGCGCATCCCGCGAGCGACTGCCGGGGCGGCCGCTCGCGCTTCCCCGGAGACCACGACGGCGTCGGAGAGATGGTCCCGGATGCTCGCGAGGTCTCGCGCGAGGTCTCGCGTCGTCTCAAAGCGCTCCTCCGGTTCCTTGGCCAGGCACCGTTCGACGATCCAGCGCAGCGGGGCCGGTGCCCGAGGATTGATCGCGCCGACGGGCTCCGGCTCTTCGCGGATGATCGCGGTGAGCGTCTCGGCGGTGGTGCCGCGCTGGAAGGCGCGCTTGCCGGTCGAGAGCTCGTAGAGGATCGAGCCGAAGGAGAACTGGTCCGATCGGAAGTCGAGGGCCTTTCCGCTCGCCTGCTCCGGCGACATGTAGCCCACCGTGCCCATGACCAGCCCCGGACGCGTGCCGGCCATAGCGGTGGGAACTTCCGAGAGCTGCTCCTCGCTCTGCGGCGCAGTCAGTTTCGCCAGGCCGAAGTCGAGGATTTTGACGAAGCCGTCTTTGGAGACCATTACGTTCTCGGGCTTCAGGTCGCGATGGACGATCCCCGCGGCGTGAGCTTTGGCCAGCCCCTCCGCGATCTGCACGGAGATGTCGAGAACCTTCTTGGTCGGCAGAGGGCCGGAGGCGAGAAGCTCACGGAGGGTCTTTCCC
>JBKPDV010000122.1:0-13208 GCA_046728075.1 Acidobacteriota bacterium
TCGCCTTGCGACCGGCAGCCGAGAGTTTTCAACAAGATCGGGGGCCTTTCCCCGGTAGCAAAACCTCTCGGCCGCCGTTCGCGCAGCGAACGCCTGCGGCCGAAAGTTAGACACGACGCCCGCATCCATTTTTCAGCAGCCTGCTAGTCGCGTCCGAAGTATCGCGTGATGTCGAAGTAGAAGATGCGCTCGGTTCCGTCGGCCAGTTGAACGGTCACCTGATCGCAACGCCGCCCTCCGTCGCCCATCAGAAGCCTCTGCCCCTTACGTCGATACGCGCCGAAGCGCTCCTGAATCCAGGCGTACTCCCACGCGATCCCCTCCTTCTCCGTGTCGCGCGGTACGACGATCGCTTTTTCGAGCGAAGACCCATCGGCGAACGAGTCACGAGAAGCCGCCGGCGAAGCCGGCCGGGATACGACGCCTGCTTGTGCTTGTGGTTGTCGCGACGGAGAGGAGCAGGCAAACGCGCAGGCGATCGACAGCAAAGCCGGGAAACAAAACTGGAAGCTTCGTCTCGACGTGGAGTCCCGTTTTCTCGGCACGAGCCGCAAGAATAAAGCCCGGTGGCCGATGCAGCCAGCCCGGCTGACATAGAGTTCGGGCCGATGCCTGAGGAGAAGAGCCTCCAGGAAACCTACGCGCCGACAAACCGCTGCTTCGGATGCGGCCCGGCCAACGAAAAAGGGCTACGCATACGGAGCTTTGCGCGAGGGGAGGAGTGCGTCTGTGAATGGCGGCCGGAGCCCCATCATCTGGCCTTCGACGGCATCTTGAATGGCGGCATCTGCGGTGCGCTCCTCGACTGCCACAGCAACTGGACCGCCGCCTATCACCTGATGAAGAAGATGGGAGCGGAGATTCCTCCTACCACCGTCACGTCGGATTTTCATGTGAAGTTGAAACGCATCACGCCGATGGACAAACCGCTGCGGCTGCGGGCCAAAGTGGTGGAATCCACGGAGGACACCGCCCTCGTCGAAGCCGAGATCGTGGCCGACGGGAAAGTGACCGCGACTTGCCGGGGGACCTTCGTAGCCGTGCGCGAAGGCCACCCGGCCTACCATCGCTGGCAGTAAACGGAGCGGACGGCTGTTACGTCTAACGGTCGTGAGACGAAGTCTGTCTGCCGTGCTCGTTCTGATCCTCCTGGGACCAGCGGCCGCTCCCGGGACTTCTGCCGCCCGAAGGGGCCGGCCCCCGGCCCTCTCCGATTGCCAGAAGGCACTCCACGTGCTCAACCGTCTCGGTTTTGGACCGATCCCGGGAGACGTCGACCGCGTCCTCGAGGTCGGGATCCGAAACTTCATCGAGATGCAGCTCCACGCCGAGTCGCTCCCGGACCCGGTTGCCGCCGAAAAGCTCGACGGGCTGCCGACCTTGAGGATGCCGGAATCCGAGTTGATGGAGACATTTGAAAAACCTCTCCGCAACGCGCGGCGGGTTGCCGAGAAAGAGTACGGCAAGCCCGGCGAGGGGGACGAGGAGGCGGCCAGGGCAATCGAACGCATGGTCGACGAGCTCGTTCCGGCGCCGGCCCGGCCGCAGCGGGTTCTGGATGAGCTGACGGCGGCAAGGGTCATGCGGGCGGCTTACTCGCAGGCCCAGTTGAACGAGATTCTCGTCGACTTCTGGATGAACCACTTCAACGTCTTTGCCGGCAAGGACACGGACCGGATCCTGATCGCCTCCTTCGAACGCGATGTCATCCGGCCGCACGTCTGGGGCTGCTTTCGCGATCTGCTGATGGCGACCGCGAAGTCGCCGGCGATGCTCGTCTACCTCGACAATGCTCAGTCGGTCGCCGAGCTCGCCCACCGGCCTGGCGTCACGCCCCAGATGATTGCCGCGGCCGCTTCGAGCGGAAAGCCGCAGGCCGGGCTGAACGAAAACTACGCGCGGGAGTTGCTGGAGCTCCACACGCTCGGCGTGGACGGCGGTTACACGCAGAAGGATGTGACGGAGCTCGCGCGCGTCCTGACGGGGTGGTCCGTCGCGCCGCCCGAAGAAGGAGGCGGCTTTCTCTTCAAGGCCCGGCTCCACGATGTGGCGCCGAAGGAAGTCCTCGCTCACCCGATCGCGGAAGGCGGAGGCCTTCAGGAGGGAGAGGAGGTCATCGATCAGCTCTCCCGGCATCCTTCGACCGCCCGGCACATCGCCTATCGCCTCTGCCAGCGTCTGGTGGCCGATGACCCGCCAAGAGATCTGGTCGAGCGGGTTGCGAATGTCTTTCTCCTAACGGACGGAGATCTGCGAGAAGTCGTGCGGGCCATTGTCACGAGCCCCGAATTCTTCGAGCCCCGTTTCTACCGGGCGAAGGTCAAGACTCCCTTCGAGTACGTGGTCTCGGCCGTGCGGGCCTTGAGCGCCGGCACCGATGGCGTCGGTCTCGCACGGCAGATCACCACGCAAGGCGAGCCTCTCTATCTCTGCGCGCCTCCGACCGGTTATTCGAACGACTCTTCGGCCTGGATCAATACCGGCGCGCTGCTGGCCCGCTGGAATTTCGCGGTGACTCTGGCCGGCAACAAGATCCCGGGCACCGAGGTCGATCTCGCGCGGCTTCTTCCGACGCAGGACCGACGAGATCCCGCGCGCGCATTCCACGATCTGGCCGACCTTCTCCTGGCTGGAGACGTGTCGGCGGGGACCCTTCGGACCCTGGAAGAGTGTCTGCTCCCGATCGATCCCGGAGGCGGAAAGGCGGCTCTCGACCCTCGAATCGCGTTGATCGCCGGCTCTCTGGTCGCGAGTCCGGACTTTCAGAGGAAATAGGAGAGGCTCCTCGGGCTAGTTTGGATAGAACTCCGCCTCGACGAGCACGCGGTCGGCCCGGGCGTAAGCGATCGTGCGGATCCGGGTCCAGACCGTGATGTGGTCGTGCCAGTCGCTGGCGTTCAACTCTCCCTCGCGTCACTCGTTACTCGTCACTTCTTCAGGATCTCGATGTTGCCGTTGCTATCGGACAGAGTCATCTCGCAGCGGCCGTCTCCGATTTTTCCGGATAGCGATTCTCCCGAGAGAGACCCCGCCGTCGTGATCGAAAAGTCGCTGTGGATCTTCCCGAAGGAGGTGCGTGCCGTCACGGCGTAGCTGGCGTTGTCCGGCAGGCCGATCCGGATCGGCGCGAAAGAAGTCTTGACCGAGATCTTCTGACACGCTTTGCCCACGAGACGCCGAAGGTCGACCGCCCCGTTCTGGTTGTCGACGTCGATCGCGCCTCCCACGCCCTCGATCGTCACCGCGCCGAACGACGTGCGCACCGAGACGTTGCCCGGGATCTCGGAGGCGCGCACGGCCGAATTGCTGTCCTCGACCGTGAGATCGCCGGAAACCCGCGCCGCTTCGACCAGCGCGAAGCTCGTCTTGACGAAGCTCGAGCCGCCGATGTCGGCAATCGTCACGCGGCCGTTGCCGGAAACGATCTTCGCTCCCTTCTTGACGCGCGTGACCTGGATGTCCCCGAAGGATCCGCGAACGTCGGCGGCTCCGTCGACGTTGGCAAGCGTGATCGCGCCGTTTCCGCCGGCGGCCGTCGCGTCGCCGCCGATCCCGGCCGCGTCGATCTCCGCGAATCGCGTCGTCATCCTGGCGGCTCCCTTGACGTCGCGGACATGAATCCGGCCGTTGGTGTTCTCCACGTCGATCGAGCCGCCGATGTCGATGAGATCGACCGGGCCATATGTATTGCGCAGGCCGACTGCCCCCGCCACCTTTCGACCGGAGACCGTCGCGTTGGTCCCGACGACGTTGACCTCCTTTTTCATTTCGGAGAAGGTCAGGGAGCCAAAGCTCGTCGCGAGATCGGCGCGGCCGCCGACCCCGGTCACCGTCACGGAGCCGTTGGTGTTCTGCACGCCGAGGGCTCCTCCCACGTTGCGCACGTCAATCTTTCCGAAGGAGCTCGTCACATTCGCTTCGCCGTCGACATCGGCGAGCAGCACGTCTCCGTTGCCATTGGTGACCTGGCAGCGCTTGACCTTGGTGACGGAGACCCGCCCGAAGCGGTCCCGCACTTCCAGATCTCCCTGGATGTCCGCCGCGGTCACGGTCCCGTTCTGATTGATGAGCGCTGCATCGCCGGCGTTGCCTGTCATCTCGACGGCCCCGAAAGAGTTCTCGATGCGTTGTTTTCCGCGGGTGTCGCGGAAGATGACCTTTCCGTTGCCGTTGACGACGTCTCCGGCCGCCTTGAGGCCCGCGACCTCGACGTCTCCAAAGCGGTTGCGCGCCGTCAGCAGCGCCGCCTCGGGCATCGTGATCTCGTAATCGACCGAATAGGAGATGAATCCCTTACCCTCGAAGTGCCATTTCTTCTCGGGAAACACTGTGCGGACGGAAACGCCTTCTCCTCGCGCCTCGACCTCGATCCGGATCTCGTTGGAAAACTTCTCCGCCCCTTCCCGGTCGGAGGAGGAGACTCGAATCTTCGCGTCGATCGACACCTGCGGCTCCGAGTGAGTCCGAATTCGGATGTCCCCGTTGCGGCTTTCGATCGAGAGCCTCTGGCCGGCCTTCAGGGGCAGGGTTTTCTGGAAGGTCCGCGTGAACTCCTCGCGGCCTGCCTCGGCCGAAGCCACGGCTGCGAGGAGCGAGAGAAAAAGCACGGCGCAAAAAATTGCACGGCGGCGGAAGACTCGGAGATGACTCATGATTTGGCCTCTCTAACGACCTGCTCGAGCGTGTGCTGCTTCTCGCGGTAGACGGCCAGCAGCTCTCGACGCAGGTGCGTGTTGTAACGGTTTTGCTCGACCTGGGCGCGCAGGTCTCCGATCGCGCTGTCGAGAAGCGTGATCTTTTCGCGATAGCTGACGAACAAGGGAGAGTCGCTCTGGGAGAGCCGCGGCTCCGCCAGCCGGGAGAGCCGTCCGATCGAGTCGACGTACGCCCTCTCGGATTTCTCCACCTCGGAGAGCGCGCTTTCCTCCAGGAGCGGGTCTTTCATCGAACGAGTGGTCAAGGGTGTCGTCACGGTTGGCCCGAGGACCTGGAGCCCGACCGCGGCGATGACGAACAGAGCGGCCGCGGCGGCAAGCGGAACCCAGGCACGGCCGCGTCGTTCGGAAAGAGACGAGACCGGGGTGTCGCTCGGTTGCGCGGCGATGGCCGCCTCGATGCGGGGCCACAGCCGCGGACTGTCCCACTCCTTCTTGAGCGACGGTGCGGCATCGGAAATCGCTTCCCAGGCAGCGAGCTCCTCGCGGCAATCGGCGCACCCGGAGGCATGGGCAAGGAAGGTTCGCCAGGCGCCGGGATCCTCGCGGCGCGTGGCCTCCTCGAACCGGCTGCAGCGGCTCATGCCCGCACCTCTCCGGAAATCCCGCGCCGGCGCAGCAGGCGTTGAAGCTCGCGTTTGGACTCGAAGAGGAGCGTGCGGGACTTTCCCTCGGGCACGCCGACGATCTCGCCGACTTCCCGGTGCGTGAAGCCTTCGACTTCGAAGAGGAGAAAGACGGTTCGGTGCTTCTCCTCGAGGCTCGCCAGGGACGCTTCCAGATCCATCCGCAGAGGATGGTCGGCCGCGGGCGCGCGAACCTCGGCTTCGGGTTCGTCGGTCTGCCCGGACGGGGCCAGATCCGGAGCGCGCACCTTGCGGCGCCGCTGGTCCAGACACGTGTTGACGAGGATCCGGTAGGTCCACGTCGAGAGCTTCGCCGCGCCGCGGAAGGAGGAAGCGCCGCGATAGATCTTCAGAAAAGTCTCCTGCACGGCGTCTTCGGCGTCGGAGCGGCTGCCGAGCAGATTGGCGGCGAGGCTCTTCATGCGCGCACCGTGCGTCCGATAGAGCTCCTCGAACGCCGAGACATCTCCCGAGCCGCACCTCTCGCGCAGCGCCTTTTCGTCAGCGTCTTCGCCTGGCGAGCGACTTTCGCCTTCCAGATCTCCCCCCTTCGCGGGTCCGAAGAAGAAGAGACGATTCTCTGAGACTGCTGCAACTCTCACCTCACGGCGTTCCTTCCGTCCTTGAGACGCCTCGCAGGCGGGATTCGTTGGGAAAATCGGAGTCCGTGCAGCTAAGAGATTTCAGGTCTGATGTTTACGCTAAGAGCCGCAAGGCCGGCGGTCGAAGTTTTCTCCAGACGGCTGGGTTGTAGAGTCGCGAAATGAGCCTTCTGCCGAATCGGCGTGTCCTCACGATTCTGCTGCTTGTTCTTCTCCCTTCGTCCGCCCTAGCCCAGCGCACGGTCTTCGTGGTCCGCCACGCGGAGAAGGCGAGCGACTCCAACGATCCGCCGGTTCCCCTCTCGGCGGCCGGTTCCGAGCGAGCCCGGCGTCTGGCCTCGTTGCTGCGGGATGCCGGAATCTCCGCGATCTATTCAACCGACACCGTCCGAACGCGGGAGACGGCCGCGCCTCTCGCGAAGCTCCTGCGCCTGGAGACGCGCCTCTACTCCGCGACGGGGTCGGACGGAAAGGTCGATCTCGCTCCTCTAGCCCGGCGCCTCGCCTCGGAAAACAGCGGAGACATCGTGCTCGTCGTCGGGCACAGCAACACGATGGCGCCGCTGCTCTCGGCTCTCGGGGCGAAAGAGACAGTCGAGATCGGAGGCGACGACTACGACAACCTGTTTCTTCTGATTCCGAGGCCCTCGGGACCTCCGCTGCTCCTGCGCATGCATTTCTAAGCGATCGCGCTGTCGACCCTTCTCGCACTCGGGTCGATCGTCTTCTTCCATTGCCGGTAGCCGATCGCGGCGAGAACCAGGAACACCAGATAGAGAAGCGCGGTCAGATAGAGGTTCTTGAAGAGGAACATCCCGATGTAGACCACGTCGACGGCGACCCAGACGATCCAGTTCTCCAGGATCTTGCGCGCCATCATCCACTGAGCGATCAGGCTCGTCGTCGTGGTGGCGGAATCGACATAGGGGAGAGACGCATTGGTGAAGCGGGCGAGAAGGGTCCCGAGCGCCGCCGCCCCGACCAATCCCAGGCCCAGGAGGAAAAGGAAGAGCCGGCGCGTGCCTCTCGAGACGGTCAGCTCGGTTCGCCCCGCGCCTCCGTGCAGCCACTCGTACCAGCCGTAGACCGAGATGGCGACGTAGAACACCTGCAGCCCCATGTCACCGTAGAGCCTCGCGCGGTAGAAGACCAGGATGTACATCCCGACGTTGACAATCGCGGTCGGCCAGCTCCAGATGTTCTCGCGCACGCTCAGGTAGACGCTGACGATCCCGAAGACGACGGCAATTGCCTCGAAGACCGCCGGGCTCATCGGTTTCATCATATGGGCGGAGAGCGGGCCTGCTTCGGTATCCTCGCGGCGTCCGATGACGTCCCGACACTCCCCGCGGCCGAACCCGTCCGACCATTTCGACGGCCGGCTGTTCCGCAATGCCGGCCAGAACGTCCGCGGCACCTCGGACTTTTTCAAGTGGATCACGAAGCGCCGCCGGGGGCAGTGGCGCCGGTTCACGGACTCGCGACCGGGCGAGGCGCCGCCGCGCCGCGTCGCCGACCTGCGCGTGACGTTCATCAACCACGCGACGGTCCTTGTGCAAACCGCGAGTGCAAACATCCTGACCGACCCGGTCTGGTCGGAACGCGTCTCCCCCGTTTCCTGGATCGGACCGCGGCGCCGGCGCCCGCCTGGAATCCGATTCGATGACCTGCCGCAGATCGATCTGGTGCTGCTCTCACACAACCACTACGACCATCTGGACCTGCCCACGCTCGAGCGCCTGGAAAAGCGGGACCGCCCGAGCTTCCTTTGCGGCCTGGGCGTGGGGAAGCTCCTCCGAGACAACGGCCTCTCCGAAGTCATCGAGCTCGACTGGTGGGATTCCGTTCCCGGGCGTCCCGGACTCGCAGTGCACGCGGTTCCCGTGCAGCACTTCTCCGGGCGAACGCCCTTTGATCGCAACCGAACGCTCTGGACCGGCTACATCCTTTCGGGCGCCGCCGGAAATGTTTACTTTGCCGGCGACACCGGTTACGGCCCGCATTTCCGTCAGGCAGCGGAGCGCTTTCCGGCGATCCGCCTGGCACTCCTGCCGATCGGCGCCTACAAGCCGGTCTGGTTCATGGGTCCCGTGCACATGTCTCCGCAAGAGGCGCTCGCGGCGCACCGCGACCTTGGCGCGGCCACGAGCGTCGGGATCCACCACGGCACGTTCGAGCTCGCCGACGACGGCGAAATGGAACCGGCGCAGGAGATCGAGCGGCTCCTCGCCGCGGCGCCGGATCCCAAGCCCCGCTTCTGGCTCCTGGACAACGGCGAAGGCCGCGACGTGCCGCCGCTCTGAGCGCGGGACGACGCGACGCAACCTCGGGTAAAGCCGGCGGGTTACGATCGCAGGAGGAAGGGTTTCTATGAACGACGCAGACAAGAAACGGGATCTTCTCGCCCGCGAGGCTCCGCTGGAGATGAACGCCGAGGATTTCCGATCTGTGGGGCATCGGACGGTGGACCGCCTCGCGGACTTCCTGACGAACCTGCCCAAAGGGCCCGTCACGGCCGGCGAGATCCCGAGCGTCGTGCGAGCGAGCTTGCCGGCCGGGCCGGTGCCGGCCACGGGGATGCCGGCAGAGAAGCTGTTGGAAGAGACCGTGGATCTCCTGATCCGTCACTCCCTCTTCAACGGGCACCCCCGATTCTTCGGCTACATCACGGCCTCGGCCGCGCCGATCGGGGCGCTGGGAGACCTGCTCGCGGCCAGCGTGAATCCCAATGTCGGCGGCTGGAATCTTTCGCCGATCGCGAGCGAGATCGAGGCCCAGACCGTCCGCTGGATCGCGGAGCTGATCGGATTTCCGGCCGACTGCGGCGGGATTCTCGTCAGCGGCGGCAACATGGCGAACTTCGTGGCCTTCCTGGCTGCCAGAAAGGCGAAGGCCTCCTGGGACATTCGCGCGCAGGGTCTGGCCGGACGGCCCCGCTTCACGCTCTACGTTTCCTCCGAGACGCACACCTGGATCCAGAAAGCGGCGGACCTTTTTGGATTCGGGACCGACGCTATCCGGTGGATCCCGGTGGACTCGCAACGCCGGATGGAGATCGCCGCGCTCGCGCGCGAGGTCGCGCGGGATCGGGAGAAGGGCTTCGTGCCCCTGCTCGTGGTGGGCACCGCCGGCACGGTCGCCTTCGGCGCGATCGATCCTCTTCGCGAAATCGCGAGCTTCTGCCGCCGTGAGGCGCTCTGGTTCCACGTGGACGGGGCGTATGGCGCGCCGGCCGCGATGCTGCCCGAAGCCCCACCGGATTTGAAGGCTCTCTCGGAGGCGGATTCGGTGGCGATCGACCCTCACAAGTGGCTCTACGCGCCGCTCGAGGCGGGATGCACGCTCGTGCGGGACGGCCGTCACCTCATCGATGCCTTCCGCTTTCACCCCGAGTATTACGCCTTCGCCGGCGAGGAGGAAGAGCTCCGGACGAACTACCACGAGTGGGGGCCACAGAACTCCCGTGGCTTTCGTGCGCTGAAGGTCTGGCTCGCGCTGCGGCAGGTCGGGCGCGAGGGCTACGTCCGCATGATCCGCGACGACATTGATCTGGCGGAAGCGCTCTTTGCGGCCTGCCGCTCCCACCCGGAGCTGGAAACGGTTACGCGGAACCTGAGCATCGCGACTTTCCGCTTCGTGCCGCTCGATCTGGCGGGTCGGACGGACGTCGAAGACTACTTGAACGACCTCAACCGGGAGCTGCTGGAAACGTTGCAGGCTGGCGGGGAAGCATTCGTGTCCAATGCGGTGCTCGACGGCCGCTTCCTCCTGCGCGCGTGTATCGTCAACTTCCGCACCAGCCTTGCCGACGTGCAGGCCCTCCCCGAGATCGTGGTGCGGGTAGGGCGAACCGTGGATGCTTCTCAGCGGACCGAAAAGATGGGGCGATCCGGAGAAGCTCCGGGAAGAGCGTCTTCAGGCAAGTAACAATGTATATATTGTTGCGCCGTCGGTCGTGACGTCCGCCGGAGCGACTCTGCCGCTAGGGAGATTCCCGGAAGCGTCCGATGGCGGCCTGTGTGGCGAACATCGGGTGGATTCGGGGAGGCGGAGGCGGAGGCGGCAAGCGGAAATGGGGACGGACGTGCGGGAAATGCCGATGCCCGACTCGCGGCGCGGCTGCGTATCCAAACCCGTCGCCATACGACATGTCGTAGGCCGGCATTCCAATCTCCGACGCCACAGGAGCCTCGCCCGAGACGACCATTTCGCGCCCCTCTCCCATCGGTCCCAGATCGACGGCCGACACCGACGCGAGGAAGTTCGTGACCGACTTGCCCGCGCCCGCCAGGCGCAGGAGGCGGACCTCCCCCGCTTCGATGACGGGTGCCAGATCGGCCGCATGGAATCGAAGGTAAGCGATCACACCCGCGTCATCGGTGCCCTCGCGTTTCAACCGGATCGCCTCGCCGAGCGGGCCCGGCGGAAGTCGGGACTCCCGAGAGACTCTGCGGCCCGAGGCCGGGGTTCGCTCGATCGCGACGCTGTTGCCCGTGCCGCGGATCGTGACGCGGGTTCGGCTCGGCAAATCGGGCTCGGCGAGAGCAAGTGAGGCGTCGAGCGCGATCGCGCTCAACACCGCCGCCGCCACCCGGGCAACCCTGAACATCACAAGCTCCGCCTTCTTCATACCACGACGGTCAGTCAACGCTGCGCGATTCAGAACGTCTTAACGCGTAAGCCCTTTAATCTAGATATCGACATAGACGTCGTTGCCCTCGACTCGTACAGAGAAGACCCGCGTGTCCGTGGCCCACGGCGTCTCCTGAACTACTTTACCCGTGCGCACGTCGAAAGAGGCCGCGTGCCAGGGACAGGTGACAAAGCATTCGGCCCTCTCACCGAACCGGCCTTCGTGAAGAGAGGCTCCCGAGTGCGTGCAGATGTCATCCATTGCATACACCTGTCCGCCGCAACGAGCCAGCAGCACCGGCATGCCCGCATGCTCCTTCACCGTCATCCCGTTTTCCGGAATCTCGTCGAGACCCGCGAGCCGGACTTCCGCCATGAGGCTCCTCCCGACGGGGAGCCTATCTCGGAATGGAAGTTGCACCCCGCCTCCGGGCGGGCCGTTTCGCTCTCCTGAGAGCGAACGCACCCGGAGAAAAAACCCAAAAGGAGGAGGATCGACAAATGGATCGCAAACAGGTGGAAGAGCTTCTCTACCAGGCCCTCGAAACGGAGCTCGGCGGCGTCCAGGTCTACAAGACGGCCATTCGCTGCGCCGAAAACGAAGAGCTGAAGGAAGAGTGGGAGAAGTACGGCGAGCAGACGAAGCGCCATGTGCAGATCGTCGAGGGAATCTTCGAGAGATTCCGCCTCGACAAGAAGAAGGAAACCCCCGGCCGGCAGATCGTGCGCGAAAAGGGGAAGACCCTCGTGGCGGCGATGGAAAAGGCCCTTCGGGAGGCGCCCGACGCGGCTCAGATCGTCGCGGCCGAGTGCATCGTCGACGCGGAGACCAAGGACCACATGAACTGGGAGCTGATGGGTGAGATCGCCAAGAAGCTGACCGGCGACGAGAAGAAAGCCCTGGAGGAAGCGCAGGAAGAGGTCGAGGACGAAGAGGACGAGCACCTCTACCACACGATGGGATGGACTCGGGAGCTGTGGCTCGACTCGCTCGGCTTGCCCGCCGTGCTGCCTCCCCCCGAAGAGGAGAAGGACGTGAAGACGGCGATCGGCGCCGCCCGGGCGAAACAGGAACGAAAGCAGCTACTCAAGAAGAAGCGTCCCTCTCCGCCCAGCGCGAACGCGTAACCGTCGCTCCGCGCTGCACGAGGGACCCGCGCCTTTTCAGCGCACCGGCGCTCGCCTCGGCCAAAGGGCCTCGACCGAGCGCCTGGTCCCTCATGCAGCGCCTACGCTCCCGGATTGTTGCCGCGTCGGCCAAGCGGAAGGCTCTCGGCAAAAAAATCTCGACCGCGCGCCGCGAACCGGGGTTCGAAAGGCTCATCTCCCTCCAACATCGCGGCCTCTCGTAACAACACTCTTGACTTCATACGCGAAGCGCGAAAGATTCCGCTGAGGTAACGGTTCTCTTTGCTTCGCACATCAAGGAGGGGTGTATGTCCAAGCCGCTTCGCGTCGCTCTGGTCGTCCTCTGTGCGTTTTCTCTGGCTTCCGCTCTGTGGGCTCAGTCCCAGGCGACGACCGGCGTCATCGAAGGGACAGTCACGGACGCAACCGGCGCCGCTCTTCCGGGAGCGACCGTTGTAGTGCGGAATACCGCGACCAACTTCGAGCAGACTCTGACCACGGACCGGCAGGGACGCTTTCGCGCGCTCCTGCTCCCGCTCGGCCCATACCGCGTGACGGTCTCGCTCGCGGGGTTCACGACGCTGGTTCGCGAGGGGCTCACCCTCGAGGTCGGACAGACGATCACGCTGGCTCTCAAGCTCGAGATCTCCGCCGTCCAGCAGGAGGTGAAGGTCACCGCGGAGGCCCCGATCGTCGAAAAGACGCGGACCGAGGGGGCGACCCGGATCGACGAGAAAGCCGTTCAAAACCTTCCGAACAACGGGCACAACTTTCTCGATTTCACCAAGCTCACCCCGGGAGTGACGATCGTGCAGGGGCCCGACGGAGACGAGCTTTCGATCAACGGCCAGAAGGGGATCCAGAACAACATCTCGGTCGACGGCGCGGACTTCAACAACCCCTTCTTCGGAGAGCAGCGCGGGGGCCAGCGGCCCGCCTTCACCTTCAACCTGGACGCGGTTCAGGAGGTGGTCGTCGTCGCCGACGGGGCCAACGCCGAGTTCGGCCGTTCGACTTCCGGGTTCGTCAACGTGGTGACCAAGTCCGGAACGAACGATTTCCACGGCAGCTCTCACCTGTATTACAAGAACCAGAGTCTGGCCGCCCGGCCGCAGAAGGCGGACGGGAGCAAGGACCCGAGCTTCGACTTCGATCAAGGCCAGCTCGGAGCGACGCTGGGCGGGCCGATCCAGAGAGACTCCCTCTTCTTCTTTCTGGCCTTCGATGGGCAGCGCGCGAGTTCGACCAAGCAGACCGATCCCAACCGCATCGAACAGCGCGTGGTGGACGCTTTCGCCAAGTTCGGGAGCCCCAACGAGAACGGATCGATTGACCGCACCAACGACGCGCGCGTGTTCCTGGCCAAAATCGACTGGCAGGTGAACTCGCAAAATCTCGCCACCGGCCGCTACAACTACACCTGGTCGGACCAGAACAACGGCACATTCGACGTCGACTCCTGGGGGCGCAGCGCCAATGCCGATGAGAAGGACTACTCCAACGCG
>JBKPDV010000123.1:0-8611 GCA_046728075.1 Acidobacteriota bacterium
GTCGGGATCGAGGAGATCGGGCGCACCGGAAAAGGCAGATCGGGGGAGAGGCTCTCGAAACGGGGATCGCAGGCGAGGACAACGTCATGGTCGCGAGGGTCGAGCGACCGGGCGAGCGACAGAGGTCGCGCCACGTGGGCGAGCGTCACGGCCTCCGCGAAGAAGAGGATCCTTTTCTTGCGGGTCACTTCTCGCCGCCCGTTCCGGTCGCCTCCGGAGGCGTTTCGCTCGCGAGATGGCGCGAGAGACTCTCGATCGTGGGATGGTCCCACAGCACCGTCTCCTCGATCGCCCGGCCCAGATAGGACTCGAGCTCCACCACGAGCGTGAGCCCCGCCATCGAATCGAGGCCGTAGTAGGCCATCGGGCGAGTGGGCTCGATGGCTGCCTCCGAGATTTTCATCTGTCGGGCCAGTTGAGCCCGGAGCCACCGCGCGATCTCCTCCGCTTCCGGGAAACCCTCGCTCACGCAAGTCTCCGTCATAGCTGTCGTCTCCCTTTCCGGACGCGACCCCGCGCGCGCCCGCCCATTCCCGGCCCTTCTCGCTCGACTCGAACGAATCCCGGCGAAATTCCATGTTGCCAACGACGCGCAGGTAGGCCTCCGGTTCTCCCTCCAGGAGGTCGGACCGGCATGCCCTGCGCCGAATCTTCCCGCTCGAGGTTTTCGGAATCCGCCCCTGGGGAAGCAGCGTGAGCGCGTGGATGGTCAGACCGTGCTCCCGGGCGACCGCGGAGCGGATCGCCTCGACGACTGGCGTCAGATCCGCGCGCCGATCCCGGCGGGAAAGCTCGGCCGCCACCCCGAGTCGCTCTTCCCCCTCCTCTTCGATGGAGAAGGCGGCGACGCACGAGGCGCGAACCGCGGGATGACTCTTTTCGACGGTCCACTCGATGTCCTGTGGATAGTGGTTTCGGCCGCGAATGATGATGAGGTCCTTGCGGCGTCCGGTGACGAAGAGCTCCCCGTCCTCCATGAAGCCCAGGTCCCCGGTGCGCAGGTAGGGTCCGCCGCCGGTGTCCGCCAGCCGTGCTCGAAAGATCTCTTCGGTCTCTTCCCTGCGGTTCCAATACCCTTGCGTGACCGCCGGGCTCGAGACCCAGATTTCCCCCACGTTCCCCGCAGGCGCCTGAGTCCGTGAGTCCGGCTCGACGATGACGATCTCCAGGCCTTCCCATCCATGGCCGCACCCGACCAGCCGTCGAGAGTCGAGAGAATCCGGCCGCGCCGGCGTGACTCGTCCCGCGTCGAGGGCGGCCGGGTCGACCGACCGCACGACGGGAGGCCGCCTGGCGCTGCCGCCAGCGACGAAGAGGGTCGCCTCCGCGAGGCCAAAGCAGGGGTAGACAGCCTCCGGCCTCAAGCCGCAGGAGGCGAACTCCCGCGCGAACCGTTCGCACGTCGATGCGCGGACGGGCTCCGCCCCGTTGTAGATCACGACCAGTGAAGACAGATCCAGCGCGGCTTTCTGCTCGGCCGTGACGCGATCCAGACAGAGGTCGAAAGCGAAGTTGGGAGCGCCGGTGATCGTCGCCCGGTAGCGCGTGACGGCGTCGAGCCAGCGCATCGGCTTCTGGAGGAAGGCGGCGGGCGCCATCAGAACGCTGGGGAACCCGGCGAAGAGCGGGAGCAGAGCGTTGCCGATCAAACCCATGTCGTGGTAGAGCGGAAGCCACGTCACCATCGTGGAGCGCTCGTTCTGCTCCATGCCGAGCGAGATCATCCGGGCGTTTCGCAGGATGGAGCGGTGCGGGACCATGACGCCTTTGGGGTGGCCGGTCGAGCCCGAGGAGTACTGGAGGAAAGCGAGCGTCTCCGCTTCAATGGATGGCTCGCGCCAGCGAGAGGCCATCTCTTCGGGAAGGCCGTCTGTTCCGATGGCCTGTTCCTGGCGCAGGCGCTCCAGGCGCGCGGCCGCCCGCTGGAACTTGGGAAGCTGCGCGTCGGTCATAAGAGCGAACCGCGCGCCGGAATCCTCGGCGATCGAGTCGATCCGGGGATCGGGACGGGACGTCGCCGGAAAATACGCCGGGACCGCCACGACACGCGCATAGAGGCATCCGAAGAACGCCGCGAGAAAGTCGAGCCCCGGCGGATGAAACAGAAGAGCGCGCTCACCCTCCGCGCCGGCCGCCTGCAGATGCGCGGCGATCGCGCGGGCGCGTAAATCGAGCTCGCCGTACGTCCACCGTGCGACTTCGGTCTCTCCGTCGGCCAGGAAACGGTAGGCGATCCGGTCGTCCTGGTGCGCGGCGCGCCGGCGGAGCAGCTCGACGAGCGTTGCGGAATCAGAGATGTCGGGTACCCTCATCTTCTCCTCTCCATCCGATGCGAGAGCGGAACGGCCTAGCCTCCGCCGAAAGCTTCGCGCCTCGTGTCGCTTTCGACGCCAGTGGGTCCGGGAGTGGTCGTCAGGATCTCGTCCAGCCGCCGCCGCGGGGTGCGCGCCGCGTCGGGAACAGCCGGCGAGAGCCCGGTGCGGAACATCCAGACCGGGACTTCCGTGGAGGAAAAGCCGAACGCGCGGCGCATCACCCCGTGACCCGAGGCGAAAAGCCGGACGAACTCGTTGGAGGCTCCCTCCTGAAGCGTTCCCGCCCGGTAGTTGTAGATCGAGAGAGAAGCGATGGTCATCGGGTGAAATCCGTAACCGGACCGGTTGAGCCAGAGCCAGACCCGGAACCCCAGGCGGCCGGCTTCCACCAGGGCCCTGGGATCCATCGATCGCACGGTCAGGCAACCCAGACCCGCGGAGGATCGGATCTGCTTCTTCGTCATCCGGCGGATGTGGTGGAGAAACGCGGGCCGGTTGAGCAGCTTCTGGACCCGGAAGGAACGGCAGAGCCGCAGGACTCTGGACTGGAAATAATTGATCGCGAGGCTCGGCCAGGGCAAACCATCGCGCAGCGCCTTTGCCTGGCGGCGGTCGAAACGGATCCATCGCATGAGGTCGCGATGCGCGGCGGGCTGCTTCCAGACGTAGGTTTCCGCGCTGGCGAGATATTGGAGCAGCTCGCGCGACGGATCCCCCTGAAATCGCAGGCCGCAGGCGGGATACCGAGAAGCCTCGGCGCTGATCTGGCGGAAGACGGGCTCTTCCAGCGAGCCTCCCCGGTGGAGGCGCCGATCCGTTGCCCGCCAGGCGAGCGTGTCGGCCAATGCGTCCGGTCGGGAGGAGGTCGGTTCGAAACCGACCCGCGCCCACTCCGCGGCGGACGAACCGCGAGCCTCCGAGGGCGCGTCCTTCCCGCGATCGTCGGGCAGATCCAGCTCGAAGCGCGCCTTCCATCCCTCCGCGCTCGATGCCAATGAGATCGATTCGAGCAGACATCCCAGCGCGAGGTACGAGGCATGGTGCCGGCAGTCCAGATTGTGGATCGATCGAGAGAAGTCGTGAAGGACCGACAGGATCTCGCCGTCCCAGTGGAACTTCCAGGGTTGGCAGTTCTCGCCGCTGGGCGCCCGGCTCGCCGCTTCGACGATCCGGCCGATCTGCGCCTGCGAGGGCTCCGGGGCTCGCGGCGCGCGGGAAGCGCATCGCAGCGTCTCCTCGGCGGTCACGGCGGCGACGGGACGGCGGCCGGTGCGCGCGGTCGGCGCCGGCGCATAGCCGAAGCGAAGCAGGAACCCGGGCCGGCCCTCGCCAATCTCCGGAGCGAGATCCCGGAATTCTTTCCGGAGCGCCGCCGCCTGCCGCCGGGTGGCGGGGACGAGTGTCCTCTCCCGCCCGTGATCCTGGATGTTTTCCAGAACAACGAGAGACATCATCGGCTGCGCGGCGAGCCCTTCCTCGGTCAGGGCGAGCCAGGCGCGCTGCAGCGCGGACCCTACGTCCAGATCGGCCTGCTCGCCTTCCTCCCGCGCGACGATCAGACAGAGTCCCGAAGCGCTCTCGACCAATCGCTGGACGTGGCGCGCATAGGGGCGGGAAGCGGCCGGGATCTTCCACATCGCGTCCGGGGCCAGGCGGGCCAGCCCGAGCGCCTTTCGATCGAGCGAGGGAAGCTCCAGCGAGTCCAGGCAGAGGCCGTCCTCGACCTCTTCGGACGCCGGACGGTCGAATCGGACGTTGGCCAGAAACGCGTGCCGCGTGGAAGGCTCGGTGAAGAGCGCGGTGTCGGAACGCGAGAGCAGTGAAGAAAACGAAGCGAGCCGTTCCGGATCCGTGATCCAGTGAGTCGAGGCTCCTTCCGCCGCCGGCGTCTGCGCGGCCAGCCGCGCGAGCACGTCCTGCGGAACCGGGCGGCCTTCGTAGACCCGGCGATTGGTCACGCGGTTTCGGATCGCGTCGACCGGACGCAGAGGACCGTCTCCCATCCGTACTGCGACGGTCGCGAGCGCGGGCAGCGCCGGCTCCTCGCGCTCCGCGGACCATCCGTTGGCCTTTGCGGTCCGCAGAAGGTTCTCGACGGCCGCGCCGATCGAGATGCGCGCCATGCGCTGCCCGGCGTTCATCGGCGACAGATCCCGCTCGGAGTCCACGAACAGCGCGATCCGGCCGCTCTCCGCGTCGACGGAAAAGCGCCAGGGTTGCATGTTGTCGCCCGAGGGCGCCCGGATCGCGGCGGCCACGAAAGCTTCCAACGCTTCCCGCGCCGGCTCCCGCTCGTCCGTCTCCTTTGCCGCGGTGAGGTGGCCGCGCCGACGCGATTCCAGAGCGCTTTCCCAGCCGTAGCCGCGAAGCCGGCGGGCCAGAACCGCGCGCTTGACCCGCTGGAGGGGATGCCGGTTGCCGCCCCGCACGCGGCCGCGGCGGATGCACTGTCGATAGGCGTCGAACTGCACGTAGGCAGGGGCGAGCGGAGAGGGCGCGCGCTTGAGAAGAATCCGGACGGCCTCCGCCCCCACGAGGCATGCCGCCATCTGTGTTCCGACGATCGAAGAGGGACCGCGTCCGCTGGCCGGATCGACCGACTGGAGATCCATGTAGGCCAGGTGCGCCGCTCCCGGGGCCAGACCCAGCGCGAAGTTCACGAGCTGGTCGAACGGGCTCTGTCCGTCGTTCAAGTCGAAGTACTCATCGAAGCTCATTCCGCCCGGAGCGAAGACGTGAAGGGTTCCGGAGAATCCCAGGGGGGCCGCGGTCACCGCGGGAATTCCCGCGGTCCACGCCGCCGCGAAGAGAGCGCGCCGCGCCTCGATCGCGAAGAAATCCACGCCGTCCACGACGAGATCCGCTCCTGCAACGAACTGGCGAGCGGTCGATCTCTCGACCTCGGCCACGATCTCGATGTGTGCTTCGGGATTGATGGATCGGATCATGTCGGCGGTCACGGCCGCCTTGTTGCTGCCGAGAGTCCGGACGGTCGCGCCGATCTGCCGATTGAAGTTGGCAAGCGAGAACGTGTCGGCATCGCTCAGCCGGAAGCGGCCGACACCCAGGCGAGCGAGCGTATGCGCATGCAAACCCCCGACTCCCCCGCATCCTGCGATCGCGGCGAGGCAGCTCGAGAGCCGCTCCTGCTCGGCCAGACTGATGAGGCCGCGGTTGCGCTCGAAGGCTTCCGTGATCGAGAACTCCTCGCGCCCCTTCACGAAGCGACCTCCGATTGCTCCCGGGACCCTTGTGCCTGTTGGGCGGAAGATTCGAGCGGGCGTTCCCGGAACATCTCGCTCGCCGGGCAATAAGCCGGGCGGCGGCCGAACATCCGCGCCACGACCGGGGACCGCTTTTCGAGACCCGCCTCGGCCGCGTTCCAGTGGAATCGATAAGCGCGGCGCCACCCCCGGTGCTCGACCTCCGGCCCGGCCTCGGAAATCGAGAAGCCCGCCGCCCGAACGGCCGACGCCATCGAGTCGGCCGCGAGGAAGAGGCAACGCGAGATCGATCGCTCGTCGGTGTACTGCCGGACCGCGCGCAGAAGGCCGATCAGAATCCAGGGGTCGCGGCTCTCGAGGAGCGAACCCACCGAGCCCGGAACGGGACTCGAAGAAGTCCGGGCGATGCGGACTTCCTGCGACGTGCGGCGACGGTAGCGGGACGACACGCAGAAACGGGAGATCTCGCCGGCGGTCACGGTTGCTTTTCGCTCTTCGGGCTCGAGGAATTGGGAGATCGGAAGCTCGCTGACCTGTCCGACGACGAGCCTCATCGTTGCGATCCAGTCGCCTGACACGCGAGAGCGCACCAGAAACGCGGCAGCGGAGCCGTCGAACTCGTCGCGCTCGCGGCCGTCGGGGAATTCCGAGGCGCTCTCGAAGCCGGTCTCCCGGCAGTAAACCTCGTAGCGCAGCCGGTGGTGCGCGTCGCGGCTTTCCTCCTCGTCCGCCAGTACCGCCTCGAAGAAATCGTCGAACATGATCCTCCTTGCCCGCCCTAGCCCCACCGCACGAGAGCGCTGCCCCAGGTAAAACCCGCTCCGAAGGCCGCCAGCATCACGAGATCTCCCGGCGCCAGACGCCCGCCGCGGGACGCTTCGTCAAGAGCGAGCGGAATCGAGGCCGCGGAGGTGTTGCCGTAATTTTCCAGGTTCGTGAAGAGACGCTCCCGGTCGACCCCGAGACGCTCGCCTACCGCTTCGAGAATCCGGATGTTCGCCTGGTGAGGAATCAAGAGCGCGAGGTCGTCCACGGTGACCTGGTTTTCGTCGAGGGCTGCCTGCACCGCCTCGGTCATTCCGCGCACCGCCGAGCGGAAAATCTCCTGACCGTTGGGCATCGTCACCGAGTGGAGCCCGCGCTCGACGGTTTCGTGGCAGGCGGGCAGGCGCGAGCCTCCGGCGGGCACCTCGAGAGCCTTGGCTCCGGCTCCGTCCGCGTAGAGGTGGGTCGACAGGACGCGGCTGTCTCCGGTCGTCGCCTCGAGCACCACCGCTCCCGCGCCGTCTCCGAAGAGCAGACAGGTTGCCCGATCCTGGTAGTTCACGATCCTGGAGAAGACGTCCACGCCGATGACCAGCGCCGACTTGACTTTCCCCGCGCGGATGAAGTTGTCAGCGATCGAAAGCGCGTAGACGAAGCCGGAGCAGGCCGCGTTGACGTCGAACGCGATGGCGCGGCGGCACTTCAGACGCGCCTGCAGCCAGCAGGCGGTCGAGGGCATCCAGGTATCGGGCGTCACGGTCGCGACCACGATCAAGTCGATCTCTTCGGCGCTCACCCGGGCGGACTCCAGGGCGCGCCGGGCGGCCGGCAACGCCAGGTCGGAAGCCGCCAGTCCCTCTCCCGCGACGCGCCTTTCCCCGATCCCCGTCCGGGTCTGGATCCATTCGGGCGTCGTGTCCACGAGCTTCTGAAGATCCTGATTGGTGAGCCGCCCCTCCGGCACGTGGGATCCCGTTCCGGCGATCCGCCCGTAAGCGGTCTGTCGGCTGTACCAGGACAGCAGCAGCTCTTCGAAGGAGGATTCGTGCTCGGGCGTCAAGACCATTCGCATGCCGTCGACGCCGTAGTCGAGCGTTTTGTCGGCGAGCGTTTCGATCCGGCGAGCCGACGCCATCTGGCGGACCAGCAAATCGTCGCGTGTTCTCATAGTTCCTCAGGCCACCGCCCGAGAGTTGGCAAAGACCATCTCGAGGATTTCGGTCAGGCGGGTCGGAGCATGGTGCTGTGCATAGAGTCGAGCGACTTCCTGCGCGGCGGAGGTGTAGGCCGGATCCGCCAGCATCCGTTGGACCATCGCTCGCAGACTCGCCGCGTCGGCCGTCGAGGCGCGAAGCATCTCGCCCGCCCCCCGCCGCTGGATCGCCTGCATGTTGATGGTCTGGTTCATGTTTCCGGCGATCCCGAGGACGGGCACACCGGCCGCGAGCGGCGGCTGGCACGTCCAGGTGCCGCCGTCTCCGATAGCGAGGCTCGAGCGGGCGGCGACCGCCTGCGCGGGCAGGTAGTCCGCGAAGAAGGCGTTGGCCGGAAGCGAAGCGAAGTCTCGGCGGCCGCCCGTGGTCACGAGGACGGTCACCGGCAGATCCGCCAGAGCTTCGAGAGCCGTCGAGAAAAGATCGTCGCGGGCGAAGGCCAGGGTCAGCGAAACGACAGGCAGGTCAGCCGGCACGGCATTCCACCATCCCGGCCACGCCGTGGCCGGCGAATCGGAGATCGGGCCCAGGTGATGGTGGTTCGAGGGCAGGCCTTCCAGCGGGATCATGCCGGGCGCGTCCGCGTAAAGCGTTTGATCGGCGTCGGTGTAGACGCGCCGCAGGTCGCGTCCGAGCGAAGACAGGCCGTACCTTTGGCGGACCGCGTTCAACGGGCGGCAGTGGTGGGCGAACGCGAGCGGGCGCACCGCCGAAAAGACCGCTTGAGCCGTTGCGCTGCCGACGATCCGGGACCACCGATGGTCGGCCAGCGAGAAACGGATGCGAGCGTAAGGGCTCCAGCACGGATCGCACAGCGCCAGGTACGGGACTCCGGCCAGCCGGGCGCTGACCGAGAGTGACAGGCGGAAATCGCCGATGACTGCGTCCGGCGCGACCTCCCGGATGACTTCGAGATCCTCGCGCACGTACGAATCGAGCGTCTCGACGTCGTAAAGCGGCGAGCCGGAGGCCAGGGCATCGAGAAAGCGCTCCGAGGAGATCGAGTGAATGGGCCGAACCGCGATGCCGGACTGCGATCCGATCTCCGAAAAGCGCGGTTCCCGCGCCAGAACGACTTCGTAGTCCTCGGTGG
>JBKPDV010000124.1:0-7252 GCA_046728075.1 Acidobacteriota bacterium
TGCGCGAAGGTGCCATAGAGGACGAGATGCGACACCCGTTCCGGATGACGCGCCGCATAGGCCATCGCCGTCGGACCGCCCTTCGAGCTCCCCATGAGGGCGAACCGATCGAGGCCGAGCGTGTCGACGACCGCTTCGAGATCGCGAACGAACGCATCGACGGAGAACTCTGGACTATCCCAATCCGAAAGACCGTTGCCGCGCTCGTCGTAGTGGACGAAGCAATGGTCCTTGGCGAACTCTTCGGTCCAGTGGCGCCACACCGGGCTTTCCCAGCTGAACGCCAGGTGGCTCAGCCAATGCGCGGCCCACACGAGCGGCGGGCCATTGCCGACCTTGGCATAGGCGATCCGCACGTCATCCGTGGTCCGGCAAAACTGCACCTCATGCAAGGCTGAGCCGGGATGCCGCTCCGCTCGGGGCGGCGGCGAGATCGTATCGGCCGCGCGGACGCCCGCGTCGGCCTGAAGCGGCACTCGCGCCGCCTGCCGCAGCGCGCCGGTGCGCACCACCACGTTGAATTCCTTGAGATGGCGCTGCGCGCGCTGAAATTGCTCCTCCGCCTCGTGGACGCGGCCGCTGGCGCGGAGCAGTCGAACCAGCGTGGCGTGCACGGCTTCATCGGCCGGCTCGATCAGGCTGAGCGCGCGCGCGTGCGGCAGGGCTTGATCGGGCACGCCCTCGAGACGGCCGACCAGCGCCCCAAGCAGCCGCACGCGCAGCCGTCGCGCCGCCTCGCGCTCCGCGGTGCACCAGCTCTGAAACTCCAGGCAGTCGGGAAGCTCGAGACCCTCGATGAAATCGCCGTCGAGCGCTTCTGCAGCCTTGCGCAACGCGTCGGTGGCAATGGCATCGAGGCCGTTGCGGGCAACGCTGCGCAGAGACAACAGGTCGACGTTGACATGGGTGAGGTCGATGCTCACGCTCTCGCGATCGGCGATGATCCGGCAGCAATCTCGTTCGTCGACGAGCGGCCGCAGGTGACTTAAGCTCCACCGCAACGCGGCGCGCGGATCGTCCGGGACGGGCCAGAACATGGCGCAGAGCCGGTCGCGGCTGTGCGCGCGGGCGGTGACGGCAAGATAAGCGAGGAGGGCTCGCGTCTTCTTCGAGCGCGGCAGTGGCAGCCTGGTCTGGCGACGGAACACCGCAAAGCTGCCCAGGACGCGAACCTGCAGCGTTGCTTTCCCTGCACTACACGAACGCGTCACGGTGTCGACGTCCGGCCGCCCGCAAATTCCAACGCTGCCACCCGATTTTCCTACTCCACTCACAACGGATGTTCCAACGATCGACTTGCAAGAAGAGCCCCTCACAGCAACGGGAGAAACACATGATCCTTCGACGACTGGCTCTGGCTCTGGTGTTGTGCGGCCTGGCCCTTCCACTTGCAGCTTCTGCCCAAACACAAGGAGAAACAATGAAAAAATACGTCATCGAGCGCGACATTCCTGGCGCAGGGCGCCTGTCCACGGCCGAGCTCAACGCGGCCTCGAAGAAATCGCGCGAGGCTCTGGCCAGCATGGGGACGAACGTCCAATGGGTGGAAAGCTACGTGACCGACGACAAGCTCTACTGCGTCTATCTCGCGCACAACGAGGACGAGATCCGCAGTCACGCCAAGGCGGCCGGGATCCCCGCCACCCGCATCTCGCGCGTCAAGACGATCCTCGATCCGACCAACGGCAACTGACCCCCGTCGGATCGGCGACGGACACGCGACGGGAGCGCCGAGCACGCCGTGGAGGCGGCGTGCTCGGGCCCTTCACCGCTCGGCGCGCACGCGAACCAAAGCAGTTTCAGTTGCAGCTGCATCTCCTCCGTTTGTCCCCGCCAGGGCATGCACGACGCCTCGGGTCGTGTGGACTCCGAAAGCTGAGAACCAGGGCCGCTCGTTCCATGAAGCATCCACGAACGCTGACGTTGGCCCATTGGGGCGTCTACGAAGTCGAGTACGACCAGACCGGCAAGGCCATCCAGCTGCATCCCTTCGCGAAGGATCCTGATCCGTCGCCGATCGGCTTGCACATGCTGTCCGACGAGGTCGCACGCCTGCGCGTGCATCGCCCGGCCGTGCGCAAGAGCTGGCTCGAGCAAGGTCCCGGCTCCTTCCCCGAGCGCCGCGGCGCCGAGCCGTTTGTCGAGATTCCGTGGGACGAGGCGTTTGATCTCGTGGCCGGCGAGCTCGCGCGCGTGAAACGCGAATTCGGCAACAAGGCCATTTTCGGTGGCTCCTATGGCTGGTCGAGTGCCGGGCGATTCCACCACGCCCAGAGCCAGATACGGCGCTTCCTCAATTCGATCGGCGGGTTCGTGCGCCACAAGGATGATTACAGCGTCGGCGCTGCGCTGGTGCTGATGCCTCATATCGTGGGACCGCTTGAAGAGCTGCTGGCGAGCCACACGAGCTGGGATGTGCTCGCCAGGCACTGCGAGCTTTTCGTCTCCTTCGGTGGCGTGCCGCGCAAGAACGGCCAGATCAACGCCGGCGGCGCTGCCGTCCATCGCATCAGGAGCGGCCTGTTCAGCCTGCGCGAGGCCGGCGTGCGCTTCGTCAATGTGACGCCGACGGCCGACGATCTCGACACGGGCGGCGATGTCGAATGGCTGGCAATCCGGCCCAACACCGACACCGCGATGATCCTCGCGCTCTGCCACACACTGTTGGTCGAGGGCCTCCACGATCAGGCCTTCCTCGACCGCTATACGGTCGGCTTCGAGAAGTTCCGCCGCTATCTCAGCGGCGAACAAGACAGCCAGCCCAAGGACGCGGCGTGGGCGGAGCGGATCACCGGCATTGCCGCCGACCGCACCGTTGCGCTGGCGCGCGTGATGGCGGCGCGGCGCGCCATGATCAGCATCGGCTGGTCGCTGCAGCGCGCGCACCACGGCGAGCAACCGTTCTGGGCGCTGGTCACGCTGGCCGCCATGCTAGGTCAGATCGGTCTGCCCGGCGGCGGTTTTGCGTGCGGCTACGGGCCCTCGAACATGATGGGCAGCGGTGCGCTGAGCTTCTTCGGCCCGACCCTGCCGCAGGGTACCAACCCGGTTGACGAATTCATTCCGGTGGCACGCATCGCCGACATGTTGCTGCATCCCGGCGAGCGCTTCATCTACAACGGAGGCGAGCACCGCTATCCCGACATCCGCCTGGTCTATTGGGCGGGCGGCAACCCGTTTCATCACCACCAGGATCTCAGCCGCCTGCGCCTCGCCTGGCGCAAGCCCGAGACGTTGATCTTCCACGAGCAGTTCTGGACGGCGGCTGCGAAAATGGCAGACATCGTGCTGCCGGTGACCACGGGTCTGGAGCGCGACGACATCGGCTGCGCTGCGCGCGAACCCTATCTGATCGCCATGAAGAAAGCGCGCGATCCGGCTGGCGAGGCACGCGACGACTACGCCATCTTCCGCGCGATCGCACAGCGCATGGGCGCAGGCGAGGCCTACTCCGCCGGCCGCGAGACCGGCGAGTGGCTTTCCCTGATGTATGAGGAGGCGCGCGCGCGATCGGCCAAGGCTGGCGTGTGCCTGCCGGCATTCGCGGAATTCTGGGAGGCTGGCATCGCCGAGGCGATCGGCACGCAGCAGTCGCCGGTGATGCTTGCGCCGTTCCGCGCCGATCCTGAAGCGAACCCGCTGCGGACGCCGTCGGGCAAGATCGAGATCTACTCCGAGCGCATCGCCTCGTTCGGTTACGATGACTGCCCGCCGCACGCGGCATGGCTCGAGCCGATCGAGTGGCTGGGCGGCAAGGTTGCCGAGCGCTATCCGCTGCACATGCTGTCGGACCAGCCCGCCGACAAGCTGCACAGCCAGCTCGACCACAGCCCGCATTCCCGCGCGACCAAGGTCAATGGACGTCAGCCGATCACGCTGCATCCGGACGATGCCGCAACCCGCGGCATCGCCGAGGGCGACGTGGTGCGCGTCTTCAACGATCGCGGAGCCTGCCTTGCGGCCGCGCGCCTGAGCGACCGCATCCGGCGCAACGTCGTGCGGCTGAGCACCGGCGCCTGGTTCGATCCGGCCGACGCGGACTCGAACCGGCCGCTGGAAAAGCACGGAAATCCCAATGCGCTCACGCTCGATATCGGCACCAGCAAGCTGAGCCAGGGCTGCAGCGCGCAGACCTGCCTGGTCGAGATCGAGCGCCACGACGGCCCAGCCCCCGCGGTGACCGCCCATGATCTGCCGCGCCTTGTGAGCCGCGGCACGTAGGCGCCACTCGGCGCCGGGCGCTCGATCCATCGCCCGAGGGGAAAGGAGCGCAGCGGAGCGCGCGTCGCTCCCGCCAAGGCTGCCACCACAGTTGCCTTCAGGCGCTTAATCTCGTCGCGTAGGCACGCCGCCTCTTTGAAGTCGAGATCGGCGGCCGCTTTCCGCATGCGCATATCGAGCAAGCGTAGCCCAAATGAACGGTTGTAAGACCGCGACATCCGGAACAGTCGTCCCGCATCTCGCCATAGCGCCACCGGGGGTCGTCTACGTCCTTGATGTCAGGTCTACGATCGTCACGAGGTAGCGGGGGCTGCAATTGGGGGCGTGGCTCGAAGCGCCCATTCGGGATCATCTTGGTTGCTTATATGCCCTTCCGTAGCGTGAATTTTCGGCATGGACAGAGTCCGCGTTGCCGTCCGAAGCGGATATTCTTTCGAACCAGTTCGGACGTCGCCAAGTGCGCCACTAGCAGAGCTCCTTTGCGGGGTGCTGTCGATATTAGACTGATCGATTCTACCGATCGACTCGTCCCGATAGCATCACCCGAAAAGCTTTGATTTCGACATCGACAAAGTCGAAGAAGGCGCGCACGCGTGGCGTGCGATGCAAGTCCCGGTGGGTGAGCAGATAGTACTTTGTCGCCAGCTCCGGAATGTCGTCGATCACGCGGACAAGCTCCTTCTCGTGATCCCCAAGGACGACCGGCATGGGTGCGAGACCAGCGCCCGATTTTACCGCCGAGATAACCGCGGGCCAGCTATCGCTGCGAGCTGCGATTGGTGCGTGCGGCGCCATCGATCGAAGCCATCGCGCGGCAGGATAGTCTGCGATTACGCCGTCGAATGCCACCACGAGATGGCGCTCGATATCCTGCGGACATTCAAGTCGACCGTGGTGCTCGAAATAGGATCGGCTGGCATACAACGCCCAGGGCGATTCCGCGATTGTGCGGCCGACGAGAGATTCGTCCTGGGTCTCGCCATCCCGGCTCGCAATATCGGCCTGCCCTGTCGACTGATCGAGAAACTGGTCGCTCATTACAAGTTCGACCCGAAGGCCAGGGTAGCGCGCGTGAAAGGCGTCGATGAGGGGAGTTCTTAGTAGGCGATCGGCCACCGTCGTGGGACAAGTCACACGAATTGTGCCGGTGAACTCTTTATCCGACGATACCAAATGTCGCTCGAATGCCGCTACTGCCTCCTCCACTTGCTCGGCGAACGGCCGCAATTCTTCCCCAAGTTCTGTGAGCCGATAGCCGGTGAGGTCGCGCTCCAGCAGGCTGCGGCCGAGACGTTTTTCGAGCTCGGCGAGCCGACGGTGCACGGTGGACTGGCTCACGCCAAGCACCCTCGCTGCCGCCAGGGTGCTGCCTTTGCGGGCGAACGCCAAAAAGTATTTCAGGGCATTCCAGTCGAACACGCCTTGAGTATGCAACTTTGCTGAGCCGTCTGGCAAACTTGCGGCTGCCCAGGCGCTGGGCATCAACGTACCCTTGCCAAATCGGCTGCTGACGCAGCTTGCTCGAAGAGGCGAGTATGAGCCGGAGGTACGATGTCATCGTGGTCGGCGCTCGGTGCGCAGGCGCGCCGACGGCGATGCTGCTTGCGCGCAAGGGTTACAAGGTCCTGCTGCTGGATCGGTCCTCATTTCCAAGCGAAATCCCACATGGTCATTTCATCCACCGGCACGGCCCGCGGTACCTGCGCGACTGGGGTCTGCTCGACCGCGTGATCGCCACGGGTTGCCCGCCCTCGACGACGATCATCCTTGATGCCGGGGATTTCTGTCTTGTGGGCCGTGACCTGGTGCTTGACGGTATCGCCGCCGGTTATGGCCCGCGGCGGGGCGTGCTCGACAAGGTGCTGGTCGACGCCGCCATCGAGGCGGGTGCCGAGCTGCGCGAGGGCTGCGCGATCGAAGAATACCTCACAGACGGAAATCGGGTGGTCGGCGCTCGTGGCCGAGATTGCACGCGCGGCAGCCTGATAATGGAGCGGGCTACCGTCACAGTCGGCGCCGATGGGCGCGGCTCCCTTCTCGCGCGCACCGTGCAGGCGGCTGAGTATGAATTCACCCCGACCCTCACCTGTTGGTATTTTTCATATTGGACCGGTGCCTCCCATGGCCTCGAGCTCTATGTGCGGGGTGAGCGCGCGATCTTCGCGCACCCAACGAACGATGGCCTGTTCGCCGTATTCGTCGGATGCCCGATCAGAGAGCAGCGTGCAGTCCAGTCGGATCTGGAGCGCCAGTTCATGGCTGCGGTCGACCTGGTGCCGGAACTGGCAGACCGGGTCCGATCTGGTGAGCGCGTCGAACGCTTCTACGGTGCGGCCAACCTGCCAAACTTTCTGCGTACTCCTTACGGCCCAGGCTGGGCCCTTGTCGGCGACGCAGGCTGCCATAAGGACCCTTATTTGGCGCTGGGCATCTGCGACGCCTTCCGCGACGCGGATCTAGTGGCGGATGCAATCGATCGACAGCTGTCGGGAATGCTCATGCACGACCAGGTGATGGTGGACTACGAGCGGCGGCGAAACGAGGCAACAATGACGGACTACAGGATGAATCTTGATCTGGCGCAGTTCAAACCGCTACCCGCTGAGCTGCGCCAGCTGCAAGAGGCCGTGCGGGGAAATCAGGAGGCGACCAACCAGTTCCTCATGGCCCGTGAAGGCATGATCGCTCCCGAGACGTTCTTCAATCCAGAAAACCTGCGCCGCATCGGTGCGCACGCGGCGGCGGGATGAGATGGCGATGGCCAGGAATTCCAATGTGCTCACGGCAGACGCGGCGCCTATCCGTGCCGCAAATGTAAGTTCGAATGGAGCCGTGCGCCGGCGCGTCGTCCTCGCCGCCACAATCGGAAATATCCTCGAGTGGTATGACTTCCTGGTCTACGGATTTCTATCGGTGACCATTGGAAAGCTTTTCTTTCCCACCGGCAGCGAACTCTCCTCGCTGCTCCTCTCGGTCGCGACGTTCGGGGTCGGCTTCGTCATGCGGCCGATCGGCGCTGTGGTTCTTGGTA
>JBKPDV010000125.1:0-5342 GCA_046728075.1 Acidobacteriota bacterium
AGAATTGTAATCGTGCAGTCAGCGACGAGCGCGGCCGAAACTCGACCGCGGATGGCTCCGCTCCGATCGGCGGCTGAAGGAGTTAAGACGCAGAAGCCCCTTGCCTCGGCCACACAGCGACAGTCTGCTCGCGGCGCGCGCAGTCTCCCGAAGTAACCGAGGGAGGAGGCGCGCGTCGCGGGAGTGGAGCGCTGCGCGAAGGATCAGGCGCGCGGTCGAGCCCCTTTGGGCGAGCCGCGCGCCGGCGCGCCGCAGGCGCAGATCCTTCGCGCAGCGCGGAGCGACGTGTTACCCCCCCGCGATCGCCCCCACGACGAGAAACGGCTCGGTGCCGGTTGCGACCGCTTCGGGCAGCGGCGCGTCCGGCAACTCGTGGGTCAGATCCTCGGAGCATGCGAAGAACCTCAAGAACGCTCGGCGTTCGTGAGTGACGTGGTCGCGGATCGCGCCTCGCAGCATCGGATAGGACGCCTCGAGCGCGTCGAGAACCGAGCGCTGCGTGACCGGACCCCGAATGTCCAACTCGACCTCGCCCTGGACACGCGCCAGCGTCCGCAGGTGCGGCGGAAGCACGACTCGGATCACGGCAGCGTCTGGACCTCGACGGAAAGCACCGCCGGCAGATCGCGGACGATGGGAGTCCAGCTGTCTCCGGCGTCGGCCGATCCGTACACCTGGCCGCCTGAGGTTCCGAAGTAGATGCCGCAGGGATCGAGCGAATCGACGCACATCGCGTCGCGCAGCACGTTGACGTAGCAGTCTTTCTGAGGAAGACCCTTCGTGAGCGCCTCCCACTCGTTGCCGCCGGTCCGGCTTCGATAGACGCGGAGCTTCCCGTCGGGTACATAGTGCTCCGAGTCGCTCTTGATCGGGAGGACGTAGATCGTTTCTGGCTCGTGAGCGTGCACGTCGATCACGAATCCGAAGTCCGTCGGCAGGTTGCCGCTGATCTCGCGCCACTCTTCGCCGGCGTCGTCGGTGCGCAGCACGTCCCAGTGCTTCTGCATGAACAGAACGTTCGGGCGCGAGCGGTGCATCGCGATTCGGTGAACGCAGTGGCCGACCTCGGCGTTCGGGTCGGGGATGTACTGGGAGTGCAGTCCGCGGTTGATCGGCTTCCACGTCTTGCCGGCATCGTCGCTGCGGAACGCGCCCGCGGCCGAGATCGCGACGAAGATCCGCTGCGGGTGGCTGGAGTCGAGAACGATCGTGTGGAGGCACATCCCACCGGCCCCCGGTTGCCACGAGGGCCCGGTGCCATGGCCGCGCAGTCCGGGGAGCTCCAGCCAGGTCTGCCCGCCGTCGCTCGAGCGGAACAGGGCGGCGTCTTCGACGCCGGCGTAGACCGTGTCCGGATCGTCGAGCGAGGGCTCGAGGTGCCAGACGCGCTTGAATACCCAGGGCTTCTGTGTGCCGTCGTACCACTGGTGCGTGGTGAGCGGTTTGCCGGTTTCCGGCGACGCGTCATAGACGAATTTGTTGCTCTCTCCGGCCGGCATGCCGCCTGGCGCCGCCGTCACGCCGCCTCCGGGCGTCTCCCATGTCTTTCCCCCGTCGCTCGAGCGCTCGATCACCTGCCCAAACCAGCCGCTCGTCTGGGACGCGTACAGCCGATTCGGGTCGGCGGGCGATCCCTTCATGTGGTAGATCTCCCAGCCGGCAAAGTGGGGGCCGCTCACGTCCCACCGTTGGCGTTTGGCGTCCGACGTGATGACGAACGCGCCTTTGCGTGTGCCCACCAGTAAACGTACCCCGCTCATCCCTCACTCCTTCCCGAGTTCCACACGGTCTTTCTGTTCCAGTTCCCTGGCTCTCCTTATAACGTCGGACGGCCGGGCCCGAAATCGACACAACTAACGAAAAAGTTGCTGTCGCGCGGCTGCACGCAGGCCTCGCCGTGATTCCCGCTCTTCACCTGGAAGATACCAAACGGAGTTTGGGATCCATCTGGTCTCTGAAGACATGCGCGATTCCGCGGCTCAACGGCGTCTGAAGCGCGAGAACGTCAGGCGGCACGCCTGGGCGGGCCACGCAGCACGCGGACGGGCAACAGAATGATCGCGGAAAGCAGCCGGAAGACGCCGTCGACGGCGATTCCCACGATCCGAAATGGCAAAAGGATCAGCCACACCATCGGGTAGAGCACGAGCGCCAACAAAGCGAGCGGCCAGCAAAAAAACAGGAGCAGCAGCCAGATCAGGAACGCTGTCATCCACCACTTCTTACGAGAATTCCCCGCCGAGGTTCACGCCGGCAAGAAACTCGCACGCCGCGGGAGCGGAGCGCTGCGCCTGGGATCAGGCGAGCGGTCGAGCCCCTTTGGGCGACCCGATCGCCGGTGCGCCCGAAGGGCACGATCCCAGGCGCAGCGCGGAGCGACGCGCTAGAAGTCCACTCTCGTCGTCAAGCCGAACGTGCGCGGCTGGTTGGTCAGATAGCCGATCCGGGCGCGAGTTCCACGCTCTCGGTCCAACGCCAGGAAAGCCCGCTCGTCGGTCAGGTTGTTGATGTAGAGGGCCGTGTCCCAATTGCCGTGGCGGACGCCGAACCGCAAGTTCACGATGTCGTAGGACGGCAGCTCCGGGTTGTAGGTGAAGGTATTCTGCGTCAATGGGCCGCCGATCGTGTGGGGCGCGAAAGAGTTCAAATCCAGCGTCCCCAGCTGGTCGTCGCCGACCTGCGTGAAGCGCGAGCCGATGTGCTGGTAAGTTCCAGTGACGTAGCCGTTGAACGATTGGTCGATCGGCTGCTGGTAGGTGGCCGCGAGAGCCAACTCGAACTTGGGCACGCTCGGCAGGCGTTCGCCGCTCTGGATGCCGGACACGACGGTGACGTTGCCCTTGGAGTCGGTGGAGGTCACGGTGGACCGCAGCGTGGAGTCGTGGAACCCGGCCGAGACGGAAAAATCGAATCGGTCGGTCGGCGCCGCCGCAAACTCGACCTCCGTTCCGATGCTGCGAGCCTTCGGCACGTTGAAGATGAGGCGCGAGGAACAGGAGCCCGCGGTCACGGTGACCTGGAGATCCTTGATGTCCACGTAGTACGCCGCGATGTTGAAGGAGCCGCGGCCATTGAAGATCCTCGATTTCGAGCCGATCTCGTAGTTCCAGGCCACCTCGTCGTTCCAGGATTCTCGGCCGCTGAACGTCGAAAGATCCGCGGGCGTGCACAGCGGAACGTTCAACGGGTCGTTGATCCCGCCCAGCCGGAAGCCCTTGGAGGCCTGAGCGTTCAGGATCGTCGAGTCGCTCACCTGGTAGCTGGCGATGAAGCGTGGAGCAACGCCGTCGGCCTTGACGGTACCCGGCTGCGAGACGAGCTGCGTGCCGGTGTTGTCCTGGGCGAAGATCCCGTCGAAAATCTGCGCCTTGTCCTCTTTGTAGTGGTAGTAGCGCAGGCCCCCGGTCAGGTTGAACTTGGGGGTGACGGAGAAGGTTCCTTCCCCGAAGAGGGCAAACTGCTGGAGCTTGTAGCTCAAATCCGAGAAGAAGAGCGTGTCCGTGGGCGCGCGCAATCCCTTCGTGGGAATGCCGGTGGCGGCCTCGAACCCGGAAACGAGCAGGTCCTGGCCGTAATTGCGCCTCTGATAGGCGTAGAAGGCGCCCCCGACCCACTTCAAGCGATCCGAGCCGCCGGAGAGCCGGAGCTCCTCGGTCCATGCCTTGGCGTAAGTCGCATCGTCCAGCGGCGCGTTCAATGTGTAGATCTTCGGGGCCAGGCCGATCGAGCCGCCGGTGATCGAGGCCGTCAAGGCGGTGGCATCACGCACGACGAGTATGTCGCGATTGGTATAAGACGTGATCGAGGTCAAGGCGACGCTGCCGAAGTTGTACCGGATGTTGAGGTCCCCGAGAAGGAACTTGTCGGTGAAGGGCTCATCGAGTTGCGTAAACAGTTCGCGTTCGCCCAGCGTCACTTTCGGCCGGGTCGTCGTGAACGGATTGCCCAGGATGTTGTAGATGTCGATGCGGTTCCAGCCATCCATCTTCACGCTCTGGTAAGTCAGGCGCGGAGTGATCGTCAGGTTTTCGTCCGGAGCGATTGAAAGCGCCAACCGGGCGCCGGTGCGCTCGCCCGTGTTGACGTCTTTCTTGACGCTCAAGTCGGGCTGCACCGCGTCCATCCATCCGGCGAGCCGATTGTAATAACCCACGACGCGCAGGGCGGTGTTGCCGCTCAGGGGCGCGTTGAATCCCACCTTGGCGTAGCCGCCCTCATTGCCGTTAGTCAGGGTGCTCAAGGAGACCTCGCCGAAATACTTGGAGAGGCCGAGCTCGGGCTGATTGGTGATGTACCGCACCGTGCCGCCTTCCGAGCCGGAGCCGAAAAGGGTCCCCTGCGGCCCGCGAAGCACCTCGACGCGAGAGAGGTCGAAGAGATCGATGTCCGGCGTGAAGAGGGAGAGAGAGATGACCGATTCGTCCAGATAGGAACCCACCGACTCCTTGACACCCGGCTGGTCGCGCGCGATCTGACCCGAAGAGACGCCGCGCATGGAAACCTGGTTCTGGCCGGGACCCAGGTTCTGCACGGAGAAGCCCGCCACGTTGGCAGCAACGTCCTCCAGATTCTCGACACCCCGCTCCCGTAAGACTTCTTCCGTCGGGGCCGCGACGGAGAAGGGCGTCTTGCTTATGGTTTCGTCGCGTTTCATGGCAGTGACCGTGACATCCTCGGCGACCTTCAGCTCGAGAGTGAAATCCACGGTGAGCGTCGCGCCGGAAGCGAGCCGTTGGTCCCGATGGATCACCTTGCGGAAACCCTGCACATCGACCGCCACCGAATAGAGGCCCGCCGGCAGATCGGATGCCTCGTAGGCGCCGATGGAAGAAGACCGAACGACACGCGTCGCCAGGGTCTCCTGGTTCGTAATGGTCACCGGAGCTCCTCCAACGGCCGCACCGTTGGCGTCGCGGACGGTGCCGGCGAGTCTTCCCGGCGGGGATTGAGCGGACATCGGAGCAGCCGAAAGGACGATGAGCGCGGCGCAGACCATCAGGATCGCAATCCGCCGATCGGGCATGGCACCCTCCTCTATCAAATCGAATCACTCAAAGAGGCTCCGCGTGCCGGGGCCTCGCTGTTGGGCGTTTCATAAGGCCGCAGACAGGCCTTTGTCAACCAAAAGCCGGGGAGGAGCCGATAAATAACTCCAGGCGTCTCGATCGGAAACGATGCCCTTCGCCTACCCCTCCTGCTCGGAGTGCCTGACGGAAACACCAGATGCTTCTCCCGTCAGAGCTCCCCCTCCCTCGGCGCTCCTCTAGAATGGCCGCAAAGAATTGGCGGCGACAACATGCTTCGCACAAGGAGGAGAGATGAAGGCGAAAACCATCCTGGTG
>JBKPDV010000126.1:0-5310 GCA_046728075.1 Acidobacteriota bacterium
TGTGTATAAGAGACAGTCCTACATCTTCTCGGAGAAGCGCACGGTCTATCAGTACGAGCCGTCGTACGGAGTCGACAGCCCGGAGTTCCGCCGGTCCCTGGACGCGTTCGGCACGGAAATGGTTCCCAACAATCGGGCGACGGTGCTCCGGAACGGGGACGGGACGTTCGCCGCGATCTTCGAGGCGATTGCGCAGGCGCGCGAGAGCGTCAACGTTGAGCTCTACATTTTCAACCAGGGCTCGCTGGGGACCGAGTTCGCCCGGGCGCTGGCCGAGCGAGCCCGCGCGGGTATCGAGGTGCGTCTGCTCGTTGACGGCTTCGGCTCGTCTCTGGGGGTTCTGGCGGACGAGATGCGGGCAGCCGGCGTGCGCGTGGCTGTCTACAAACCTCTGCGCATCTACTCGCTGGGCCGAGTCGGACATCGCACGCACCGCCGAATACTCGTGGTCGATGGCCGCATCGGGTTCTCCGGCGGCTTCGCGATCGACGATCGCTGGAGAGGCAACGCCCGCGGCCCCACCGAATGGCGGGAGACGAACATCCGTGTGGAGGGGCCGGTCGTGTCGCAGCTCCAACACATCTTTTTCGAAGATTGGGTGCACACGACGGGTCAGGTGCTTCACGGCGGCAAGCAATTCCCGTTCGTCGACCCGGCGGGCGACGTGCTGGCGCAAGCGGTCGGGAGCTCGCGAAGTGACCAGAGCTCGATGGCCAAGCTTCTCTACTACATGGCCATTCAGGCCGCTCGAAAGCGAATCTGGATCGAAAATGCCTACTTCGTTCCGGACAGTCAGATCCGCCAGGGCCTCGTCGCGGCCGCGGCTCGAGGTGTGGACGTCAAAATCCTCGTGCCGGGAAAGTACATCGACAGCCCGAACGTGCGCCTGGCCTCGCGATTCCACTACGGAGAGCTCCTCGATGGAGGCGTGGAGATCTATGAATACCTTCCGACCATGCTCCACAACAAGGTGATGGTCGTCGACACGGTGTGGACTGCGATCGGCTCGACCAACTTCGTCAACCGGTCCTTCAAGAAGAATGCCGAGGTTTCCATTGCGGTCTACGACCGCCCATTCGCGCGCGAAGTCGAGTCGACCATCAACGAGGATCTGGGCGTGTCCGAAAGATTCACGAAAGAGAAATGGAAGAAGCGCGGGTTTCTCGCTCGTTTTGGAGAGCTTTTTTTCTGGCTCTTCTCGGAGAATTATTGAGGCGGCCGGGAACCCTTGGGGCGCCGCCGGCGGACCCGCTCCGCGGGGCGACGCGAGATCCGCCGAAGGGCGTCGACGATCCGCTCCTCTTCTCTCTCGAGCTCCTCCGGCCGACAGCTGTAGCGCAATCGATCTCCCTCGACCTGAACGTCGAGGATCTCTTCGAGGCGCACGGCCTCCGCCGTCGTGAGGTTGCGGGTCAGGCGAGCGACGCAGTTGACCTGCCTGTTGCTCCGGCTCCATGGAGTGACGACCACGACGCCGCCGATTTTCGGAAGAAACTGGACGATCATGTCCGCCTCGACTCTTTCCCAAGCAAGAGATACGCCACGTCTGCAATCCCGGTGGTTTAGGATTCCTTCAACAATGCTCGAGCGCCTTCTCCCCCTGGAACGGGCCCTGGTGGTTTTCGATACGGAAACGACCGGTACCAATGCCCGCTCCGACCGGATCGTCGAGATCGCCTGCGTCAAGCTCCACCCGGATGGCAGACGCGAAGTCTGGGTCCGCCGGTTGAACCCCGGCATTCCGATCCCCGCAGCCTCGACCGCGATTCATGGGATCCGCGACGCAGATGTGGCCGGATCGCCCCGTTTTGCGGAAGTCGCCCGCGAGCTGGCGGACTTCCTGGAGAATGCGGATCTGGCGGGCTACAACATCACGGGTTTCGACCTGCCGGTTCTCCGCGTCGAGTTCCTGCGAGCCGGGATCCTCTTCGAGATCAGCCAGCGGCGTCTGCTCGACGCTCAGAGGATCTTCTTTGCCCGCGAGCCGCGGCACCTCTCCGCCGCCGCGCGTTTCTACTGCGGTCTGGATCACCACGGAGCGCACGGGGCGCTCGCCGACGCGGAGATGACGCTGGACGTGCTCGTCGGGCAGTTCCAGAAGTACGAAGATCTGCCGCGAGCCATCGCGCAGCTGCACGAGCTCTTCTGCGCCGGCCTCGACCAGGACATGGATCCCGAGGGCCGTTTCCGCCTCGTCAACGGGCAGCCTACCGTCAATTTCGGCAGGAACCGGGGACGCCGGTTGAAGGACATGAGCCGGGAAGAGCCCGGCTTTCTCCGCTGGATTCTGAAGGGAGATTTCGCGGCACCCGTCAAGGAAATCGCACGGCGGTTTCTGCCAGAGGAGGAGCGCGGCGAGCAGCCCGCTCTCCCGCTCGACCCTCCGCAGCCCTCTCTCCCCCTCGACTTGCCGGGATCTCAGGGCACCCCGCCTGAGGAGAATCGGGGCGAGCAGCATGCTCTCCCTCTCGATTCCCGACGGGGTGAGCCGAACGCGACCTGATTACTTTCCCTGTCTGCGGAAGCGCAGCGTCTCTCCGGAGACGACGTTGCGCAGACGGATCGTCCCTGGCTCGAGCTCGATGGACCACTTGCCTGTGCCACCTCTTAGCGCGAAAGCGCAGGCGGAGACAGGCGCTTCGCCGGAAAATCCGTCGCCCGCGGCGCGAAGAGTGAAACCGCAAGCCGCGTTGGCCTCGCTCTCGCTGAATCGCGTGGCGTCGGGGGAGAGCGCCGTCACGGTCGCGTCAAACTTCGGGACAAACCCGACGTAAACGCCGCGTCCCTGCGTCTCCAAGCGCAGCAGCCCTTGCCGCCGGACGTTCTGGCCGAGGTACTTGCCGGTGACTTCGATGAAGAGGTCGTAAGGGTGCTGCGGATCCGTCGGGACGGGACGAAAGTCCAGGCGCAGCTCGTTGCCGGGTGTCGCGCCCTGGAAGGTTCCCGAAAGGATGTTGGCGATGTCGTAAACCGGACTGTCCGCAGCGGACGCCACGGCGCAAAAAGCCAGCAGGCTCGCCAGAATCCCAATGAGCGTCAGTCGTTTCATAAGGCCTCCGATAAGAGACAAAGAGCGAGATCCGTACCACAATACGCGTTCTTTACGTTCTCTTGAGGTCCGCCAAGCCTCTGTCTGGACTCGACTTGGCACGGACCCGATCCGGCCGGTGTCCAGTCGTCCCTGGGTCCGTCCGCGCCGAGGGACAGCCGCTATCCCACGGGGGACAGCGCACGCAACCCTTTCAGCGTCCGCTGCATCGCCTCGTCGAGGGCCTCCTGGAGGATGGCTCGTTCGTTGTTGACGTTGCGATAGTTGGGGCGCGAGAGCTCGGAGGTGGAATCGAATTCCGTCAGCGTCCGTCCCGCGGCGTCGCGCACCGAGACGGTCCAGTCCGCGGCGGCATCCCACATGGCCTCGTCCAGTTTCGCTCCGAACCGGTGGATCTCGATCGAAATCGTCCCGGCATCCGCGCCGCCGCTCCACCGGCATCCGGGCAGCGACCGCGAGAGAGAATCCTTGACGAGAGCCACGACTTGCTCCGACTCGCGCCGTTGCGCGCGTTGATCCGAGACCTGCAGCTTCCAGTCCACTCGTCCGGCGGGACATTGGATGTCGGGGTCGGGCGACGCAATCGGTTTGACGCCCGTGGTGCTGTTACAGGAGACGAGGAGCAGCACGAGCGCGAAAAAGGCCGCGGGTCTCACTGCGAGGAAGACGCTCCTTTCCTCTGTTGCGACTTTTGACTTTCCGTTCCGCGGTTCGAATAGTTTTTCGTGAGCGCCTCCGACTCGGAACGAAGATCCTCGACCAGCTCCGGGGGGGCGAGAACTTTCGCGTCTTTCCCATAGGCGAGCACGAAGCGCCGCGCCTCGCGAATCGATTGGGCCGGCATCTCCAGCGTGGCGCACCCATCCGGAGTGCTCTCGATCTTCTGCTGCGGGTGAAACTGCATTTCCCGCACCTCATCGGAGATTTCCTTGGAGAAGCGCACCTTCAGCTGGAAAGGGCGGGCGTCTCCGACGTAGAGACCGAAGGTGTTGCGGAAAAACTCGTCGGCGTCGAAGTCCCGCGGGATGGAGTAGCGCCGGCTCGTCAGGCCGGCGGTCTCGACGCGCGCAAGGTAGAAGTTCTTCACCTGGGCGGCTTCGCGATCTTCCGCCAGCATCATCCAGTCGCGCCCGGCGAGCACAAAGGCATAGGGATGCACGACACGTGGCTCGCCCGCGGGCTCACCCGGACGGTGGTACTGAATCGAGAGCGCCACACCGCGCTGCATCGCCTCCGCCACGGCCTGCCAGATCTCCTCCCGCACCGGCCGGAATGGCGCGCGCAGAGCGAGCTTCTCCCGAACGATCTCGGGCCGCAGACGCACGGCGGGCGGCATGAGCTCGGCCAGCCGCTCGTAGCAGGCCGTCAGGTCGCGCGCCAGTGGAGAGCCTCCGAAGAGAGCGAGCACTTGTGCCGCGACCCCGATGGAAAAGAGGTCCTTTCCGTCGACGGGAAGAAAGGGGAGCACGTAGTCTCCGCGCGAGTAGAAGTACCCATTCTCATCGCGGGAAAACTCGATCGGAGCTTCCAGCTCGTCTCGCATGTAGTCCAGGTCCCGCTGGACGGTCTTCGTGGACACCGAGAGGCTCTTGGCGAGCGTGGAGGCGTTGGGGAAGCGGTGCTCCTTGATCTCGTGATGGATCGTTTGAAGGCGCCTCCACAGCGGCCGATCTTTGAAGGCCCCCTGCCTCCCCATGATCAGCCCGAATGAGTCCGGCTCGGCCGGCTCAGCCGAGCTCGGGCGAGAAGGAGAGGCAAGCATCGCAAGAGGGCTGACCCGGCGCCTGGAGCTGCTTGGTGTGATTCGAATCGGTCGCGATCGAACATCCGCTCCGATTCTGTCAGAAAGTGTCGGCCGGTTGAGGAAGAAGCCGACGAGGCGCGTCAGTCAATGGAGAAACAGATGGAGTCAAGTCTGTGCAGCGATGTGACTTCGGGCGTTCCGATCCTGTGGCCTCCCCTTTGCGAGCCCAGCAAATAAATGTTTGAACTCCTTCTTCTGCTGTTGGCGGCGCTGATTGTGATTGTCGCCTTCGCCAACGATGACGATTTGCCCGGACCGCGCCGCTGCTTCGCAGCGGCGTCCGGAGCCCGCTGAGCCCCGTCGAGGCTTGAGGAGAGTCGAGAGTCGAGGGTTGAGGGTCGAGAGTGAAAAATAGAGCCGGGACCCACCCTCGGCTTTCTGCTCTCGGCTCTCGACTCTGGACTTTCGGCGTCGTCTAAAGTCTAAAGTCTGAGGTTTCCGGTGGCTATACCAGAAC
>JBKPDV010000127.1:0-13202 GCA_046728075.1 Acidobacteriota bacterium
CGGTCTCGGTCTCGCAGCTCCTGGACGAGGCGGCCTCCGATCTCTCGGCGGACGCCGAGCGGCGAAAGGTCGACGTCGTCGTGACCGGAGACGCGAGCGGATCTGTCTTCGGCGACCGGCGCCGGCTTTTGCAGGTCGCCCGAAATCTGCTCGATAACGCGATCAAGTTCTCACCCGAGGGCGCGCCCGTCTCGCTTTCCGCATTTCGTGAGTCCGGCTGGGCCGGCTTCTCGGTGTCCGACAGTGGCCCCGGGATCCCGCGCTCCGAGCGGGACAAGATCTTCCAGCGCTTCTACCAGATCGACCGATCGCGATCGAAGAGCCGTCCGGGAACGGGGCTGGGCCTCGCGATCGTCAAGCACATCGTCCAGCTCCACGGCGGCGCGGTCCTCGTGGACGGGGAGCCCGGGCAGGGAAGCGTCTTCACCGTGAGGCTCCCGTCGGTCGTGACATAAGGTTGGGGCCGACACGATGAAGTGGTTGATCCGGAAGACCTGTCGGGCTTTCGCGGCACTCTGGGGCGTCGCCCTGGCGACCGTTGCGTCCGGTCAGACGTTCACGGAGTTTCCACTTCCGGAAGATCCGCCGGTCGGAATCACCGCCGGGGCCGACAGCGCGCTCTGGTTCACCGTAGCGGGCGGCAACGAGATCGGTCGGATCACCACCACAGGTGCTCTGACGGCGGTTGAGATCCCAACTTTGAACGGCTTGGCCGGCCTGATCGCCGCCGGGCCGGACGGCGCTCTCTGGTTCACCGAGCGGAGCGGAAACAAGGTCGGAAGGATCACAACCGCAGGTGTCATCAAGGAGTTCACGATCCCGACCGCCGGCAGCGCGCCGATGGGGATCACGGCCGGCCCGGACGGCGCCCTCTGGTTCACCGAAGTCGACGGAAACAAGATCGGGCGAGTGACGGCGTCGGGCGTCCTCAACGAGTTTGCGATCCCGACCTCCGGCAGTCAGCCCATCGGGATCGCCGCGGGGTCGGACGGGGCTCTTTGGTTCACCGAGTTCGCCGGAAACAAGATCGGCAGGATCACGCCGACGGGCGTCCTCACCGAGTTTGCGATCCCGACTTCAGGCGGTCAGCCTCTCATGATCGCTCCGGGCCCGGACGGCGCTCTCTGGTTTACCGAGTCGGCCCGCAATCAGATCGGGCGGATCACCACAGCGGGAGCCGTGACCGAATTTGCGGTTCCGACCGAGAGCAGCGAGCCCAGGGGCATCTTCGCCGGCGTGGACGGCGCTCTTTGGTTCACCGAGTTCCGCGGCAACAAGATCGGACGAATCACGACCGCGGGCGTCGTCACCGAGTTTACGATCCCGAGCCCCAACAGTCAGCCTGTTGCGATCACGACCGGCCCGGACGGGGCCCTCTGGTTTACCGAACAGAGCGGTCATATCGGAAGGATCGGCGTCCCCGCCACGCTGTCTCGCGTGACGGTGCCCGTCGCCGCGTCGATTCATGGCACGTCGTCCACGTTCTTCCATTCGGACGTGCGCGTGTTCAACCCCTCCGCGACGGCTGCCGTGATCGTGACGGTCGACTATCGCTGCTTCGCGCCGCCCTGCGGTGATTCTCCTCAGTCCTTCACGCTCGCGCCACGCGAGATGCGCGTCTTTGACGACATGATCACAACGACGTTCCATTCGGCCGAGTCGGGCGGCGCAATCGAGCTCTCGAGCATCCGGAATCTCGTCGTGACCAGCCGGCTCTACACGCCGTCGCGCCCCTCGCCGACCAACGGAATGGGAGTGCCCGGCATGCTGGACGCCCGAGCGCCGACGACCGCTGTTCTGACCTCTCTCTCCCATTCCGCGGATCCGACGAAGGGCTTTCGCTCCAACGTCGGCGCCCATAACGTCAACGATGTCCCGCAGACAATCACGTTCACCGTCTACAACGGCAGCGGCGCTCCGCTCGGTGTTGCGACGGCCCTGGCGCCGGCCCGGACTCCGGTCCAGGTCAGCAATATCTTCGATGTGATCGGCCTCACGCGCGACGTCCCGGAAGCGTACTGCGTCGTGAAAGGGGAACAGAGTCTTCCGCTGCTCGCCTACGCGGCCGTCGTCGACAACCAATCCCAGGATCTCGCCTTCATTCCGGGGCAGGCGAGTGCTCCGGTGAGCTCCGGCCGTGTGACGATCCCTGTGGCCGCATCGATCCATGGGGTCGGCGGAACTTTCTTCCATACCGACGCCACGATCCTGAATACGTCCGCGTCCGCCTCTGCCCAGATCGCCATCCGTTACCGCTGCTTCTCCGGCTCGTGCGGTCGCAGTGCTCCGACCGTCACGCTCGCGCCGCGGGAGATGCGTGTCTTCGACGACATCATCGCGAGCCTCTTCTCGGCGCCGGAGTCGGGAGGCGCGATCGAGATCGACAGCGACCAGCCGATCGCCGTCCACAGCCGGCTCTACACCCCGTCGCGACCGGCTCCGACCAGCGGGATGGGTGTCCCGGGCATGCCGGAATCGGAGGCGTTGGTCACGCCGATCGTGACCTCCCTCTCGCACTCGTCAGCTCCCTCCACGGGCTTCCGATCCAACGTCGGCGCCTACAACGCGAACGACGTCTCCCAGACGATCACGTTCACTCTCCACGACCCGACCGGCGCAGAGCTGGGCGAGGTCTCGGCCGAAGCCCCGGCGCGGACGTCCGTTCAGATCTCCAACGTTTTCGCCGCGGCCGGCATCACGGGTGACGTGCCCGACGCGTACTGTGTCGTTCGCGGCGACCGAAACCTTCCGCTGCTTGCCTACGCGGCTGTAATCGACAATCAATCGCAGGACCTCGCCTTCATCCGCGGGGAGGGCGATTCGCCTTGAGTTCGGCGATTTCCGTTTCGATCACCTGGTCGCGGTGGGGTTCGGGGCGAAGAAGCGCCTCCGCCATCTGTGACCGGGCCGCGTTACCCGTACACAGGAAGAGGACTGTGATCGGCTTCTCCATCGGATCCCTTCAGCAGCAGGGAATCGCCGCTTCCGTCTTTGGGTCGCAGCACGGTGCCGAGGTCTCGGCCGCGGGCTGACAGCAGGTCATGGCCTCTTCGGCCTTCTGCTCGATGTCCTCGAGGACCGTGTAGACCTCCCAGCGATTGCCGTCGGGGTCGGTGACCCAAAACTTCTCCTGCAACGCGTAGCAACAGGCCTCTCGCTTCTCGTCCTCGGTCGCGAGACCGCGCTCAGCGAGCGTGCCTTTCCATTGACGGACCTTGTCGATCGTGTCCACCCGGATGCCCAGGTGCGAGAGAGAGCCGCGTTTTCCTGCGCCGCCCCCCGGCTGCAGGGCGAGATGGATCTCGGGCTCCGCCCCGACGAACTTGGCGTAGTCGGTCTTCAGCTTCGTGGGCTCACCGAAGAAGCGTCGGTAGAAGGCGACGGAGCTGTCGAGGTCCGAGACGTTCAAGGAGATGTGAACCGCAGAAGACATGAGAACCTCCGTTCTAAAGATCGTGAACAATCGATGTGTCAGACCAAATTTTTTTACACGGCCCTGGCCACTGCCTCCGCGAGCCCTGCCAAAGCAGCCTCGTTCCTCCGGTAGAAGATCCAGCGTCCTCTCTTTTCGGCGTCCACCAGGCCGGCCCTCCGCAGGAGGTCCATGTGATGCGAAATCGCGGCCTGCGAGAGGCCGACCGCCGTCTCGATATCGCAGGCGCAGAGCCCCCGCTCTTCGCGCGAGATGAGGTCGCAGCAGGATTTGCCTCGGGCACGCAGCAGATCGAGAATCTTCAGCCGGGTCGGGTCTCCCAGTGCCTTGAACACCGGGACGAGCTCTTCGGGACGCCTCATACATCGATAATTATAGATATATCGATCTTCGCTGTCCAGTGGCGGCAAGAGACTGCGGGTCGAACCACGCTCTTGTTCACGTTCTCCCGCTGAGCGCCACCGGTCCGAATCTTCGACTGCTCAACGAATTAGCTCGTAAAGAAGGTGTGAAGTTTTGGGGTAGCATGCGCCTGCTTCCAGCTCAAGCCGGAGAGTTCGACCATGTTCAACATCCTGCCTCACGACGATAAATATTTCGACCGTTTCACCGAGATGGCCGAGCGCATTCACGAGGCTGCCAGGACGTGGGACAAGTTTTTTCGGCGAGAGTCCCCCGTCGGGGCCGTGGCCGACCAGATCAAGCGTCTCGAGCACGAGTGCGACGAAATCTCCCACGAGATTCTGCGGGGGATCGACCGGACCTTCATCACCCCGATCGACCGGGAAGACATCCACCAGCTCGCGGTGAGATTGGACGACGTGATCGACCTGATCGATGGAGGCGTGCGCCGGATCGCCCTCTACAACATCTCCGAGCCCACGCCCCGGTCGGCCCGCCTCTCGCAGATCATCGTGCAGATCACGGAGGTCATGGTCAAAGCCGTGGCGGCCCTTCAGAAACAGAAAGGGGTCATCGAGCACTGCATTCGGATCAAGCAGCTCGAGAACGAGGGGGACGTGGCCTACCAGGAGGCGGTCGCCTCGCTCTTCCGCGAAGAGACCCGCCCGATCGAGGTCATCAAGTGGAAGGATATCTACGAGAACATGGAGGCCTGCATCGACCACTGCGAGGCCGTGGCCCACTTGCTCGAGAGCGTGGTGCTGAAACACTCGTGAGGAGAGTCGACAGTCGACAGTCCACAGTCGACAGGAATGGCCACGAGGCGCCGCGGAAGCTCTGGATGAGGACCGCCGACCTGTCGACTGTAGACTGTTAGCTATCGACTCTGCATGTCCTACGTCCTCTTCATCATCGCCATCGCCCTGGTCTTCGACTTCATCAATGGAATGCACGACTCGGCCAACTCGATCGCCACAGTCGTGTCGACACGTGTTCTGAGCCCCTTCCTGGCCGTCTTCTGGGCGGCCTTTTTCAACTTTGCCGCCGCCTTCGCGTTCGGGACGGCAGTGGCCAAGACGATGGGAAAAGGGTTGATCGACGTGAACGTCGTCACGTCGAACGTCATCCTCGGAGGACTGATCGGCGCGATCTCCTGGAACCTGATCACCTGGTACTTCGGGATCCCTTCGTCCTCTTCCCACGCGCTGATCGGAGGTTATGCGGGGGCAGCGGTCGCCCGGGTCGGGATTCGGGCGATCATCCCCGGCGCGGCGTGGACGAAGACGCTCCTCTTCATCATCCTTTCCCCGCTGTTGGGAATGATCGCCGCTTACGTCCTCATGGTTGCCGTGGCGTGGACGTTTCACCGGGCGCCCTACGGCTCGGTGGACCGATGGTTCCGCCGGGCGCAGCTGGCCTCCGCCGCGGGCTATTCCTTGTCACATGGAGCCAACGACGCTCAGAAGACGATGGGGATCATAGCCGGCCTTCTCGTCGCGAATCGAACGTTGTTTGCCGATCCGGGATCTCGCCTTCACTGGATGTATCTGTCGGACCTCTCGGAGATTCCGGTATGGATCATTCTGGCTGCCCATGCCGCGATTGCGTTGGGCACGTTCACCGGGGGCTGGCGGATCGTCCGCACGATGGGCAGCCGTATCACCAAGCTCAAGCCGTTTTCGGGCTTCTGCGCCGAGACGGGCGCTGCGCTCACACTGATGGGCACCTCGCTGGCCGGAATTCCGGTTTCGACGACGCATACGATCACAGGAGCCGTCATCGGCGTCGGTGCGGCGCAGCGCTTCGCCGCGGTGCGGTGGGGAGTGGCCGGGCGGATCGTCTACGCCTGGATTCTCACCATACCGATGGCGGCCGCTATCGGGGCACTCGCATATGGCGTCCTCACCGCGCTCGCCAAATAAGGACATGGCGCTCGAAGCTCGGTGCAGGCATCCGGCCGGGCTCGCGATCCGTATAGGATTTCGACGGGAGGAGCTCAACGTGAAACGAACTTTAGCCAGCGTACTTCTGTTGATCTCGGGGTCGGCTTTCCTATCTGCGGCGACCCAGCCGGACACGGCGCCCTTCGACGCGGTTCTGGCCGCAAGAGCGAAGAACGGCGGGTTCGATTACAAAGGGGTCGATGGCCAGGACAAAAAGCGCCTCGCCGCGTACCTGGCGAATGTTGGGGACGCGAAACCGGCGGAGATGGCGCCCGACGAGAAGAAGGCTTTCTACATCAACGCCTACAACATCATCGCGATCCAGACGCTGCTGGACAACCCGGGAAAGAAGATCACCGATATCGACGGAGCGTTCAAGACGATCAAGCACAAGGTCGGCGGCGAGATGCTGACCCTGGACGACATCGAGAACAAGCTGCGAGAGGGGAAAGACGCGCGGATTCATTTCGCGATCGTGTGCGCCTCGAAGTCGTGTCCGCCCTTGGCCGCGAAGGCCTATCGTGCCGAAGGTCTGTCGGAAACCCTCGACAAGCAGGGAAGGCTCTTCGTCAACGATCCCACCAAGAACGTCATCGACAAATCCAAGAACCGCGTCTCGCTTTCCATGATCTTCAACTGGAATCGCAAGGAGTTCGAACGGGACGGCGGGACTCTCCTGAAGTACGTCGCGAAGTACGTCAACGACCCGGCGACCGCAGCCTGGGTCGCCTCCTCGACCACAGAGCCGGACTTCCTCCAGTACGACTGGAATCCGAACCAGCCGTAGGAACAGTCGGTAGTCAGTAGTCGGTAGTCTGTAGAGTCGACGGCTTGAGCCATCGACTATCGACGACCGACCACAGATCAAAAAAAGAAGCCCCTTTTGCGAGGGGCCCAAGGAGGAGATCGGATACTCTGGTCTGCTATACGGAGGGCGTGCGCGATCCGTTGAGGGGGAGTTTCTCGTCTCCCGTCTTCCGTCTTCCACATCCCGCACAGTCATGATTCGCCTGATTTTGAAGCCCGGCCGAGACCAGTCCGTCCGCCGCCGCCATCCGTGGCTTTTTTCCGGCGCGGTCGCCGAGGCTCGCGGGGACGGGTCCGATGGAATCGCAGAGGTGGTCGACGCGCGCGGGGAGATCCTGGGCCGCGGTTCCTACTCGCCCGACTCGCAGATCGTGGTCAGGCTTTGGACGTTCGGCGAGCGCCCGATCGATTCTTCGCTCTTCCAGTCCCGGTTCGCGCAATCTCGCGCGTTGCGCGAGCGGGTCGTTCCACCAGCCACAACGGGATATCGCCTCGTCAACTCGGAGGGGGACCTCTGCCCGGGGGTCCTCATCGATCGGTACGGCGACGTCGCTGTCGTGGAGCTGACGACCGGGGGGACGGAGAGCTGGGGGCCCGCGCTCGTCGCGGCCGCGCAGGAGGTCTTCTCGCCCGGCCGCCTCCTCGTCCGTCGAAGCGGCTCGGTGCACGACCGGGGTCAACCCCCTCTCCCTCCGGGAGAGGGCCGGGATGAGGGGCGTCTGCTCCCACTCCCTTCGGGAGAGGGTCGGGGTGAGGGCAGTGCTTTAGCAGACCTCGACCTCGTCCTCTTCCTCGAAAACGGCTTGACCTTCTTCGCCGACGTTGCCCGCGGCCAGAAGACGGGATTCTTCCTGGACCAGCGGCAGAACCGCACGCGGCTGCGCGCGCTCTCTGGCGGCAAGACGGTTCTGAACCTTTTTTCTTACAGCGGGGCCTTTTCTGTCGCGGCGCTGGCGGGGGGCGCTTCACGCGCCGTCGACGTGGATTCCTCGGAGCCCGCGCTGGCCCTGGCGCGGCGCCATCGGGAAGCCAACGGGTTTGCCGTGGACGAGCCGGATTTCGTCCGCGCCGACGTTTTCGAGGAGATCCGGCGGCGCGTCGAGGCGGGCGAAACCTGGGACATCGTCATCTCCGATCCTCCGGCCTTCGCCAAGAAGCGCTCGGACGTGGAGAGAGCGGCGCGAGGCTACAAGGACATCAACCGGCTCGCGATGAAGCTCGTCGCTCGCGACGGTCTCCTTCTGACGTGCTCCTGCTCGGGCCTGGTCGACGCGGCGCTCTTCCAGAAAATCGTCTTCTCGGCGGGTCTGGAGGCCGGGCGCTCGTTCTCGCTGATCGCCCGGCAGGGAGCGGCCGAGGACCATCCCGTCTCGCTCGACTGCCCGGAAGGGGAGTATCTGAAGGGCCTCTGGTTGAAACGGGTTGACAGCTGACGTTCGAAGGTCAGACAGTTCGGGCGTGCGCGCTTCTTTCGTCGGCGGGGTAGCAGCGATGGCTTTGCTTCTCGGCCCGACCATGCAAGGGGAAGGATCCGGTCCGTCCGCTGAGGGTTCGGATCGACGCATTCTGGTTTTCTCGAAGACGACCGGCTTCCGCCACGCCTCGATTCCCGGCGCCATCGCGGCCGTCCAAAGGCTCGGTGCGGCCAACGGCTTCGCCGTCGATGCGACCGAGGATTCCTCTGTCTTCAACGACGAAAGCCTCGCCGTCTACGACACCGTCCTGTTCCTCCTGACATCCGGGGATGTTCTCGACGTGACCCAGAAGTCCGCCTTCGAGCGATACGTTCGGGCGGGAGGCGGTTTCGTGGGCGTCCACTCCGCGAGCGATACGGAATACGGGTGGGCCTGGTACGGCGGCCTCGTCGGAGCATATTTCGGCGGACATCCGGCCATCCAGAGTGGCGTCGTGACCTCGACGGATCGTGTCCATCCGTCCACCCGCGAGCTGCCCGTCCGGTGGACTCGCGTCGAAGAGTGGTACAACTTTTCCTCCAATCCTCGGCCGCGCGTTCACGTGCTGGCGACGCTGGACGAATCGACCTATTCGGGCGGCTCGATGGGTGCGGACCATCCGATCAGCTGGTGTCAGTTCTACGACGGAGGGCGCGCCTGGTACACGGCCATGGGGCACGCGGCCGAAACCTACGAGGAGCCGCTCTTCGTGCGGCACCTGCTCGGCGGAATCCAGTTCGCCGCGGGATATCCGGATTGCTTCGGCCGCCCCGCCCGAACTCTCGAACCCCGGCTGCCTTCGCGGTGAACAGCCCGGCGCCGCGAGTCGCGCTGTTGGGCCCGGCGCCGCCCGATCGAGGAGGAATCGCGCACGAGACAGCGCGGCTGGCGCGGGAGCTCTCCCTCCTAACCGAGATCGACTACCTGACTTTTTCGCGACCCTATCCGCGGTGGCTCGATCCGCGGCGGTTCGCGCGGGATGTGCGCCTCTCGGGCGCCCCGGCGACCGCGATTCTCGATTACCGCTCGCCCCGGACATGGCGGGAAACGGCAGAGCGCGTCGAGCGGTTCCGGGCCGACGCGGTGGTCGTTGCCTGGTGGACCTCCTTCTGGGGCCTCCCGGTGCGCGCGATCTTCCGGCGCCTGCGCGGCGGGCGCGTCGCTCGCGTGCTTCTCTGCCACAACCTCGAGGACCACGAGGCGGGGCTACTCAAACGCTTTCTGAGCCTTGGCCCGTTCGATGCGGCCGACGCCTTTCTTCTCCACAACGAAGAGAACCGCAGAGAGATCGAGCGCCGGTATCCCGCGCGTCCGGCGCTCTCCCTGCCTCTGCCGGCCCTCGAGACAGCCGGCTCGGACCGGGAGGAAGCCCGTCGAATCCTCGGGATCGACGGCCGGCTCGTTCTGTTCTTGGGCCTGATCCGGCCCTACAAGGGAGTGGAGATCCTGCTCGAGGCCGCGCCCCGCATCGTCCGCGAGACCGGCGCCCGCATTGCGATCGTCGGCGAGGTCTTCGAGGACGCGGGACCGATCCGTAAGCTCTGGGAAGCAAGTCCGGTTCGCGACCGGATTCTTTGGAAAGACGAGTACGTATCCGAAGAGGAGATGGCGCGCTGGCTCGGTGCCTGCGACGTGCTGGCGCTGCCTTATCGCAGGATCTCCTCGTCGGCGATCGCCGCGAGAGGAATCGGCGCGCGCCGGCCGATCGCGGCCGCAGGTGTCGGGGGACTGAAGGAAGTGATCGTGCCAGGCGAGATCGGAGAGATCTTCGCGCCCGAAGATGCGAACGGACTTGCCGACGCGGTCCGGCGAATCCTCGAGCGCGGCCTCGAGGCCTACGCGCCGGGCCTCGAGCGCGCGGCCCAGGAGATGGCGTGGCCCCGTTATGCGGAGAGAATTCTGCAGTTTCTGGAACGATGCCGGGACTCGGGAGTCGGGACTCGGGACTGGAAGTGAAGTCCGGTCGAGTCCCGAGTCCCGCGTCCCGAGTCCCGCCCGGTATACTCCGCGTCCCATGGATTTCGACCTGACCGACGAGCAGGAGTTGCTCCGGACGGCGGTCCGGGAGTTCGCGCAGGAAGCGGTCCGGCCCCGGGCGGCGGTGATCGACCAGAGCGGAGAATTTCCCAAGGACCTGTTCCGCGAAGCCGGAAAGCTCGGACTCGCGGGAGTGTCCGCTGCGACCGAGTACGGAGGCTCGGGAATGGACGTGGTTTCCTATTCGATCGTGATCGAGGAGATCTCGCGCGTGTGCGCCAACATGGGCGTGATTCTTTCCGTCAACAACTCTCTGGTGTGCGACCCCATCGAGAAATTCGGCAACGAAGAGCAGAAGAAGTCGATTCTGACGCCTCTGGCGCGGGGCGAAAAGCTCGGCTGCTTCGCTCTGACGGAGCCCAACGCCGGCTCCGACGCGACAAACCAGCAAACGCGCGCCGTGCGCGAGGGGGACTTCTATCGGATTAACGGCCAGAAGGTCTTCATCACATGTGGTCAGGCCGCGGACGTCTGCCTTCTCTTCGCGACCACCGCTCCGGAGAAGAAAGCGCGCGGGATCTCCGCGTTTCTTGTCGACACGTCGACTCCGGGCTTCGATCGGTCTCGGCATCAGGTCAAGCTCGGCGTCAACGCCTCGGGCACGGTCGAGATCTTCCTGACGGACGTGAAGGTGCCCGCGGGCAGCCTCCTCGGGAAGGAAGGGGATGGTTTTCGCATCGCGATGGCCACACTCGACGGCGGCCGAATCGGCATCGCGGCCCAGGCGGTCGGAATCGCTCAGGAGGCTTACGAGGCGGCGTTACGCTATGCGCGCCAGCGGCGGGCGTTCGGCCAGCCGATCGGCGACTTTCAGGTCATCCGTTTCTATCTGGCGGACATGGCGACTGAGATCGAAGCGGCGCGGCTTCTGACGCGGCGAGCGGCCGCGGCGAAGGACGCGTCCAAAAGGAATGGAGGGCGGTTCGGCCTTGAAGCAGCGATCGCGAAGCTCTTCTCGGCAGAAATGGCGCAACGCGTGACGACGAAAGCGCTTCAGATCCATGGCGGATATGGATACACGAAGGAATACCCGGTGGAGCGCAACTTCCGCGACGCGCGAATCACGGAGATTTACGAGGGAACCAGTGAGATCCATCGCCTGATCATCGCGAGAGAGATCTTTCGCGATTCGGGGCTGGTGATTGGATGAAACGAGCAGTCAGTAGTCAACAGTCGGTAGTCGGTAGTGGAGCCCGCCTCATCCTCTCCGTCCTACCGACTACCGACTACCGACTACCGACTTGGAACAGGTAGCAGCCATGCCACAGACACGCATGTTCCGCGATCGTGTCGTCTCGATGGAGCAGACACTCGAGCGCGGAGAGAAGCATCTCGAATTCCTGAAGGCGATCTGCAAAGAGGTCTTTCCAGACTTCGAGTACCGTGAGCACGCGCTCGATCACGAACGGGACCTTTTTACGATGAGCCTGGAGGCGGCCGACGGACGTAGGAAGTCGATCTCCTGGACGCGCATGGTCCTTTTCGACGCGGAACGCTTGCCTTCGCTGCTGGAAGATCCGACCTCGGTGCTCGGCGGGCGTCTCCGGGCGTTCCTCCGAGAGCGCGCCTCTCGGCCGGAGATCGTCGTGACGTTCCGTCATCTGGAAGACGGCTGGGTGGAGACCCCTGAGCCCCGGCGCGAGAAGCGGAGACGTCGCGGCCGGGACCGAGGGCGACCCGGCGCCAAACGCGAGGGGGTGAGGCCGCCCTCGGGCCGGCCGCAGCCACCGCCCTCGGGCCGGTCGCAGCCGGCGACTTCCGCTCGGCCTGCCCCTTCCGGCGGCTCGCGTCCACCTTCGGCGGGGGCAGCGGCGCCTGCCCCGTCTGGAGGCTCGCCCGCTCCCCCCGGTGAAGGCCGCCGCCGGCGCCGCCGCTTCCGCCGCCGTCGCGGCCGCGGAGGGACGGGCCCTTCGGCGGGACCCGCGCCCGCTCGGACTCCATGAATTTCGATCTGACGGAGGAACAGATCCGAATTCGGGATTCGGTTCGGGAGTTCGCGGAGAAAGAGATCGCGCCCGGAGTGGCTGAGCGGGAGAAGAACGAGCGCTTTCCGAGCGAGATCCTTTCCCGGCTCGCGGAGATGGGGACTCTGGGAATGATGGTACCGGAGTCGTACGGCGGAGCGGGCACGGACGCTCTCTCCTACGTCCTCGTTATCGAGGAGCTGGCCCGCGTTTGTCCCTCGACCGCCGTGATCGTGTCGGTGAACAATTCGGTTTTCTGCTATCCGGTTTGGAAGTTCGGCAACGAAGAGCAGAAGAAGACCGTCCTGACGGAAGTGGCTTCCGGCAAGTCGCTCGGGGCCTATGCGCTGACCGAGCAGCAGTCGGGGTCCGATGCCGCCAACCAGAAGACCCGCGCCGTGCGCGATGGGGAGCACTATGTGTTGAATGGCGCGAAGGCCTGGATCACCAACGCGGGCGAGGCGCAGTGGTACCTGGTCATGGCGATGACGGATCCCGAAGCCGGCACGCGCGGCATCACGGCATTTCTGGTCTCGGCCGCCGATCGAGGCCTGCGCATCGGATCTCCGGAAGACAAGATGGGGCTTCGCGCCTCCAAAACCGCCGCGATCTACCTGGAGGATGTTCGAATCCCGGCCAACCGGCGACTCGCAGACGAGGGAGAGGGCTTCACGATCGCCATGCGGACCCTCGACCACTCCCGAATCGGCATTGCCGCTCAGGGAATCGGGATCGCGCGAGCCTGTTTCGACGCTTCCGTGGAGTACGCGGCGACGCGCGAGACGTTCGGGAAGAAGCTCGCCGAGCACGAGATCATCGCGTTTCAGATCGCCGACATGAAGGTCCAGATCGAAGCGGCCAGGCTGCTCACCTACCGCGCCGCCAGTCTCTCCGAAAGGCCCGGTCGATTCTCCAAGGACACGTCCATGGCGAAGGTCTTCGCGACCGAAGCCGCCAACGCCATCGCCGCCAGGGCGGTTCAGATATTCGGCGGCTACGGTTACTCCCGCGAGTATCCGGTGGAGCGGTTCTACCGGGACGCTCGCGTGACGACGATCTACGAAGGGACGAGTGAGATCCAGCGGATCGTGATCTCCAAGCACCTTCTGGCGGGGCGATGAGCGACGACTTTCCGCGCGAGGATGGGGAGGCACCGCACGAC
>JBKPDV010000128.1:0-45784 GCA_046728075.1 Acidobacteriota bacterium
GGCGCAGCTGCCACAGGGAGTGGAGATGGTGATGCCCGGAGACAACGTCAACCTGGAAGTGAACCTGATCACCCCCATCGCGATGGAGAAGGGGCTGCGGTTTGCCATCCGCGAGGGCGGCCGCACCGTCGGCGCCGGAACGATTGTGGAGATCCTGGAATAGTCATGCTGATTGTTTCTCGCCATGGGATGGTGCGCAGCGGCCGTTTACTCCCTATCGGCCGCGTCGAGCGGCCGCTTCAGAGGCCTCAATGAAAAACGACAAGATCCGAATTCGCTTGAAGGCCTTCGACTACCGGATTCTCGATCAATCCGCGACGGAGATCGTGGATACGGCGCGCCGGACGGGAGCCAAGGTCTCCGGACCCATCCCCCTGCCGACGGCGATCGCGCGGTACACGGTCAACCGCTCGCCCCACATCGACAAGAAGTCCCGCGAGCAGTTCGAGATGCGGACGCACAAGAGGTTGCTCGACATTCTGGAGCCGACTTCGCAGACCGTCGACGCGCTCATGAAGCTGGAGCTGCCAGTCGGCGTGGATGTCGAGATCAAGGCGTTTGGGAAATAGCGAGCGTAGCGAGCAAGCAATGGCCGTACACGGAATCATCGGCAGAAAAGTGGGCATGACCCAGATCTTCCTCTCGGACGGAGCAGCCGTGCCGGTCACGGTCGTGCGGGCCGGGCCCTGTCTCGTCGTTCAGAGGAAGAGTCCCGAAAAGGACGGCTATGAGGCCGTGCAGATCGGGCTCGTCGAGTCGCGGCCCGACAGGGGAGCCAATAGCGCCGGGAAGGGCCGGTTCGAAAAAGCAGGGGTTGCCCCGATGCGCACGTTAGCCGAGGTTCGCCTCGACTCGGGCGACGACCTGAAGCCGGGAGACAAGGTGCTCTGTTCCACTTTCCAGGAGCAGGACCACGTCGACGTCGTCGGGCTTTCGAAGGGGAAGGGCTTTGCGGGCGTCGTCCGCCGCCACCATTTCCGGGGAGGGGTCGCGACGCACGGTTCCATGTTTCACCGGTTGCCCGGCTCGATCGGGCCTTCCGCCTTTCCGTCCCGCGTCTACCCGGGCACCCGATCCTCGGGCCGCCTTGGTGGCCGCCAGGCGACATCCAAGAACCTGATCGTCTTGCGCGTGGATCCTGAGAAGAACCTCCTGTACATCAAGGGGGCAGTCCCGGGGGCCCGCAACTCCATTCTCAAGATCGTCCGTTCTTCCTTTGCCCGAGCTGCGGCGCGCTGAGGACCGATGAGCACGCTACCGATTCTCAACTGGAACAAGGAACAGGTCGGGGAGGTCCGCCTTCCTGACGAGATCTTCGACTATCCCTATCGCCGCCACCTGGTGTGGGAGGTCGTCAAGGCCTATCGGGCCGGGCTGCGGCGCGGAACGCACAAGACGAAGGTGCGGTCGGAAGTGTCCGGTTCCGGCAGGAAGCCGTTCAAGCAGAAGGGGACCGGCCGCGCACGCCAGGGGGGCAGCCGTCCGCCGATTCACCGACATGGCGGAATCGCCCACGGCCCGAGACCCCGCTCCTATGCCCAGGCGGTCTCGGTCGGCGAGAAAAAGAACGCCTTGAAAGCCGTTCTCTCTCAGCGCGTCCGCGAGCAGCGGCTTCTCGTGGTGGATCGGATGGAGCTCGAAAGCCATCGGACTCGCGATCTGAAGTCGGCCCTGGGCGGTCTCGGCATTTCCGGGAAAGCCCTCTTCGTCGACGCTGACGCAAGGGACAACGCCAACTTCACGCGGGCCTCCCGCAATGTGGCGGACTGGAAGCTCGTGGATCCGCTGGCGATCAACGTGTACGACGTGATGAGCCACGGCACGCTTGTGCTCTCGCAGAGCGCCCTGTCGCGCGTGGTCGATGCGCTCGGAGAGAAGTGATGGAACCGCAACAGGTCATTCGCCGCCCCCTGATCACCGAGAAGTCCACTCGGTTGAAGGAAGCTTCCAACACCATTTGCTTCGAGGTCGCGCGCAACGCGAACAAGATCGAGATCGCCCGGGCCGTGTCCACGCTCTTCGGCGTCAAGGTCGCGGACGTGCGGGTGTCCAACCGCAAGGGGAAGTGGAAGCGCATGGGGCGGTTTCTCGGGCAGCGCAAGGACTGGAAGAAAGCGTACGTTCGCCTGGCCCCGGATCAGAAGATCGAGTTTTTCGAGGGAGTCTGACCCCATGCCAGTCAAAAAACTCAAGCCGACCTCCGCGGGAACGCGCTTTCAGACGAAGCTCGATTTTTCCGATCTCGCGAGCAAGCGTCCCGAGAAATCGCTCACCGCCGGCCTCCGGTCGACCGGCGGCCGCAACAATCAGGGACGGCAGACGAGCCGTTTCATGGGCGGAGGCCACAAGCGGCTCTATCGGATCATCGACTTTCGTCGCGATAAAACCGGCATCCCGGCGACCGTCGCCGCCATCGAGTACGACCCGAACCGCACCGCGCGGATCGCGCTCTTGCACTACTTGGATGGAGAAAAGCGCTACATCCTGGCGCCGAACGGCCTGCGGGTCGGCTCCAAGGTGATGTCGGGACCGGCGGCGGACATCCTGCCCGGCAACGCTCTGCCGCTCAAGGGTATCCCGCTCGGCACGACGATCCACAACATCGAGTTGAAGCGCGGGGGAGGCGGGCAGCTCGTACGCTCTGCGGGAGCGTCTGCTCAGCTGATGGCGAAAGAGGGCGACTACGCTCAGATTCGTCTTCCTTCCGGCGAGGTTCGCGAGGTCTCCATCGAGTGTTACGCGACGATCGGCCAGGTGGGCAACCTCGAGCACGAGAACGTCTCGATCGGCAAGGCGGGCCGAAACCGCTGGCTGGGATGGCGCCCGCACAACCGGGGGGTTTCGATGAACCCGGTCGATCACCCGATGGGCGGCGGCGAAGGAAAGACCTCCGGCGGCCGGCATCCGACCTCCCCCTGGGGATGGAAGACGAAGGGAATGAAGACCCGAAACAACAAGCGGACCGATGGTTTCATCATCCGCCGGCGCAAGTCGAAGGCTTAGGCGAGGACCAGATGACGCGTTCCGTAAAGAAGGGCCCGTTCGTGGACGATCACCTGACCAAGAAGGTGGCTGCGTTGAACGCCACCCGGGAGAAGAAGGTGGTCAAGACGTGGTCGCGCCGTTCGACGGTCGTGCCCGACATGGTCGGCCACACGATCGCCGTTCATAACGGCCGGAAGTTCATTCCGGTGTACATCGCCGAGAACATGGTCGGGCACAAGCTCGGTGAGTTCTCCCCCACGCGGATTTTCAAGGGGCACAGCGGCAAGAAGGCGGCCGAGGCGGGGGCAGCGGTGGCGCCGGGCGCCGTTCGGACCGCTCCCGGTGCGGCCCCCGCGGCGGCCGCTCCTGCGGCTCCGAAGGGATAAGGCAGCGAGATGAAAGCGACAGCGACTCTGCGGTACATGAAGGGCTCCGCGCAGAAGATACGGCTCGTGGCCGACCTCGTGCGCGGCAAGGCGGTCAACGACGCCGTGGCGATCCTGCGCAACACACCCAAGGTCGCCGCACGGGACATCCTGAAGACTTTGAAGTCGGCCGTGGCCAACGCGGAACAGAAACAGGCCCACCTGGACGTCGACGACCTCGTCGTTCGGAAGATCTTTGTCGACAAAGGACCGCAGGAGAAGCGTGTTCGTCCGGCGCCGATGGGACGCGCGTATCAAGTCCTGCACCGCAAGAGCCATTTGACGATCGAACTCTCGGACTCCGCCGAGGCGAAGGGGTAAGCGATGGGCCAGAAGGTTCACCCGTACGGATTCCGGCTCGGTTTCAACCGGACCTGGCATTCTCGCTGGTTCGCGACGAAGGACTACCAGACCTTCCTCCATGAGGACCTCGCCCTGCGCAAGGAGCTCAAGGGACGGCTTTCTCACGCCGGCGTATCGGAAGTGGATGTCGAACGGTTTGCCAACAAGCTGAAGGTCAACATCCAGACGTCCCGCCCCGGAATCATCATCGGCAAGCGCGGTGCGGAAGTCGACAAGCTCCGCGATGAGCTCCAGAGAAGGACCAAGGCGGAGGTCCATATCAACATCATCGAGATCCAGCGGCCGGAGACGGATGCCCAGCTCGTCGCCGAATCGATCGCGCTTCAGCTCGAGCGCCGCGTGGCCTTTCGCCGGGCGATGAAGAAGGGGATCGAGTCCGCGTTTCGGTTCGGCGCGCAGGGGATCAAGATCCGTTGCGCCGGAAGATTGAACGGAGCGGAGATCGCCCGGGCCGAGTGGTATCAGGAGGGGCGCTTGCCGCTCCACACGCTGAAGGCGGATATCGACTACGGCTTCGCCGAAGCGAACACGACCTACGGAAAGATCGGCGTGAAGACCTGGATCTATCGCGGCGAACAGCACAAGGCCAAGAACCGCCGCAAGACGGCGTAAGCCAGAGGCGAAAGGCGAACGGCGAAAGGCGAATGGCGAAATACAGGAACGCAGGCGGGGACGGGACGAACGGAGGGCTCACGCCCTTCGCCGTTCGCCCGGCGCCTTTCGCCCGCGGGCGACGGCGAGCTAACCAATGTTGATGCCCTCGAAAGTCAAATACCGCAAGCAGCAACGCGGGCGGATGCGGGGAAAGGCGACCCGCGGATCGAACCTGGCGTTCGGCGACATGGGCCTCCAGATCCTGGAGCCCGGCTGGATCACCGCGCGCCAGATCGAGGCGGCGCGCATTGCGATGACACGCGCGGTCAAGCGCGGCGGAAAGATCTGGATCCGTATCTTTCCCGACAAGCCCTACACCAAGAAGCCGGCCGAAACCCGCATGGGCAAAGGCAAGGGCGCGCCGGAGGGCTGGGTCGCCGTGGTCAAGCCGGGGCGGATTCTCTATGAGATGGAGGGGGTCGATCTGGCGACGGCCCGGGAGGCGCTCTCCCTGGCTGCGGACAAGATCGGACTGAAGACGCGCTTCGTCACGCGCCAATCCGAGATGGAGTTCCGATGAAGAAGAAGGAACGCGAGACATTGGCCCAGCAGGGGGAGCCGGAGCTCGCCGAAAAGCTCAAAGGGTTGAAAGAAGCGGCCTGGAAGCTGCGCCTCCAGAAGGCCACGGGGCAGCTGGAGAATCCCAGCCGCCTGAAGGTGCTGCGCCGGGACATGGCCCGAGTCAAAACTTATCAGCGAGCCCTCGAGCTCGCGGAGAAACGCTGATGGAGCAACCGAAGGAGGCGGCCGCGGCTCGTCCTCGACAGACGAAGGTGGGCCGTGTGGTTTCGGACAAGATGACCAAGACGATCATCGTCGAGGTGGAGCGCCGCGTCCAGGAGGCCCGCTACCAGCGGACGATCAAGCGGACCAGCCGCTTTCACGCCCACGACGAAGAGCGAACGGCAAAGGTCGGGGACCGCGTTCGGATCGAAGAGACGCGCCCGCTCTCGAAGTTGAAGAGATGGCGGTTGAGGGAAATCCTCGTGAAGGCGGAAGGGTAATGAGCACGACGGTTGAGCGCGACGGAGCCGCGACATGATCCAGATGGGCACCATTCTCGAGGTCGCCGACAACTCCGGCGCGCGGCGGATTGCCTGCATCCGGATGCGCGGCGGCTCGGCTGGCCGTTATGCGGGTCTTGGAGACGTGATCACGGCTTCGGTCAAAGAGGCGGCTCCCGACTCACCCTTTGTCGAGAAGCACGGCAAACGGGTCGTTCGGGCGGTCATCGTTCGAACGCGGCGCAACCACCGGCGGCGCGACGGGTCCTACATTCGGTTCGACGACAACGCCGCCGTGCTCATCTCCAACGAGGGGGAGCCGGTCGGCACGCGCGTTTTTGGCCCGGTCGCCCGTGAGCTGCGCGAGAAGAAGTTCATGAAAATCATTTCGCTCGCTCCGGAAGTGCTGTGATGAAGAACAAGACGAAGCTCAAGAAGAACGACCTCGTGATCGTCATCGCCGGGAAGGATCGGGGCCGACAGGGCAAGATCCTGAGGATCCTGCCGGCGAAGGGACGGGCGATCGTGGAGCGCGTCAATCTGATCAAGCGCCACACGCGGCCGAACCCCTCCAAAAACATTGCCGGGGGGATCTCGGAGAAAGAGGCGCCGATTCACATCTCGAACCTGATGCTGGTCGATCCGGACCGCAACACGCGAACCCGCATCGGCCGACGCCGGGACAAGGAAGGAAACCCCGAACGTTTCGCGAAAAAGAGCGGAGCGGCGCTCGCCTGACGGCGGACAACTGAGAACCGAGAATTGAGACCTGAAAGCAAATGACAGCCAGATTGAGAGAACAGTACACGAAGGAAGTCGCGCCGGCCCTGCGCAAGGATCTCGGCATCGACAATTCCATGGCCGTGCCGCGCGTGGAGAAGGTCGTCCTGAACATGGGCCTGGGGGAGGCTGTCGCCAACCCCAAGATCATCGATGGAGCGGTCGACGAGCTCTCGGCCATCGCCGGGCAGAGGGCCGTCGTCACGAAGGCCAAGAAGGCCATCGCGACTTACAAGCTGCGCGCCGGGATGCCGATCGGCGCCCGCGTGACGCTGCGGGGCGATCGCATGTTCGAGTTCCTCGATCGACTCATCAATATCGCGCTGCCGCGCGTGCGCGATTTCCGCGGCGTATCGACAAAGGCGTTCGACGGCCGGGGAAACTACACGCTCGGAATTCGAGATCACTTCATTTTCCCGGAGATCGATTACTCGAAGACCGACAAGTCCAAAGGCTTGAACGTGACCATCGTGACGACCGCGGGCCGGGATGACCGCGCGCGGGCGTTGCTCCAGGCGCTCGGCATGCCGTTCGGAAAATGAGAAGGGGTTAGCAGTATGGCGAGACGGGCGATGATCATCAAGGCGAACAGGAAGCCGAAGTTTCCGACGCGTCAGGTCCGGCGATGCCGGGTTTGCGGGCGCGCCCGCAGCGTGTTGCGAAAATTCCAGCTGTGCCGGATCTGTTTCCGGTCCAACGCCAACGCCGGTTACCTGCCGGGCGTTATCAAAGCGTCCTGGTAGGAGGGGAACATGGAGAGAGAAAGCAGCATCGTTACCGGCGATCCGATTACGGATCTTCTCAACCGTTTGCGTAACGCGATGACCGCGGGGCACGAGCGCGTCGACATTCCGGCGTCGCGCGTCAAGGAGAACGTCCTTCGGGTGCTCGCCGAGGAGGGTTATATCGGTCCGTACCGGCGCGTGGAAGAAAAGGGAAGACAGCGGCTGCGCGTCTCCTTGAAATACGATTCGGACGGAGAGCCGATCGTCAACGGGCTCGAGCGGGTTTCGCGCCCGGGTCGCCGCGTCTATGCCGGTGCTGCCGAGATTCCGCAGGTGCTCGACGGGCTTGGAATGTCGATCGTTTCAACGTCGAAGGGGATCGTCACCGGCCGTCAAGCGCGCGAGCAACGCCTGGGCGGCGAGATCCTTTGCAACGTCTGGTAGGAGAGAAGACTGTGTCACGTATTGGAAAAATGCCGGTTGCCATTCCCAGCGGGGTCGAGGTGCGGGCCGACGGGGAGTTTGTTCGGGTCAAGGGCCCCAAGGGGGAGCTGGCCAATCGAATTCCGCCGGGCCTCTCGGTCGCCGTCGAGGGTGGGGAAGTCCGTATCGCCCGTCAGAACGATGAGAAGCAGCAACGGGCGTTTCACGGTCTCCTGCGCAGCCTCGTCGCCAACTCCGTCAGCGGAGTCACCAAGGGCTTCACTCGCGATCTCGAGATCGTCGGCGTCGGGTACCGCGCGGAGGTCAAAGGGAAATCGGTCGTCTTTTCGCTCGGATACTCGCATCCGATCCAATTCCCGATTCCGGAAGGGATCTCGATCGCCCTCGATGCGAAGGCGGGAAAGCTGACAGTTTCGGGCGCCGACCGTCAGAAGGTCGGGCAGACGGCGGCGGAAATTCGAAAATTGCGGATCCCCGATCCCTACAAGGCCAAGGGGATCAAGTACGCGAACGAGGTCATCCGCCGCAAGGTCGGAAAGGCGGGCGGCAAGTAATCATGAAGACAGAAGAGAGGGTGGAGGCGCGCCGGCGCGTGCGCGTCCGGATTCGGGAAAAGCTTCGGGGCAGCTCCGCGCGCCCGAGGCTGGCCGTCTTCAAGAGCGGCCGGCATATCTACGCGCAGCTGATCGACGACGCGAGCGGCAAAACCCTCGCCCATGCTTCTTCGCTGGACGAAGGGCTGAAGAAAGAGGGAGCCGCCGCCGCCAACGTCGCGACCGCGAAGAGAGTCGGCAAGCTCGTGGCGGACCGCGCCCGCGAAAAAGGAATTGCCCGGGTCGTCTTCGATCGGGGCGGCTACATCTATCACGGCAAGATCAAGGCGCTGGCCGAGGCGGCCCGCGAAGGCGGCCTGGAGTTCTGAGAGTCGACAGTCGACAGTCAACAGTCGGAAGAACGGGGATGAACGTGGCTCGAAACGAGATCCGAGAAATTCATGAGCAGTAATCGAGGCCCCGGCGGAGGGTCGCGGGCTCCGCGAGAGCGGGAGAAAGAGCGCGACGCTCAAGGCCGCGAGTTGATCGACCGTGTCGTGCACATCAATCGCGTGACGAAGGTCGTCAAAGGCGGCAAGAACTTTTCCTTCTCCGCGCTCGTGGTCGTCGGAGACGGCCAGGGACGCGTCGGCTACGGGTCCGGAAAGGCGAAAGAAGTTCCGATGGCCATCAAGAAAGGAATCGAGATGGCCAAGAAGAACATGCGGCAGGTCAGCCTCAAGGGCACCACGATTCCTCATGCGGTCCTCGGCCGTTACGGCGCCGGGCGCGTTCTCTTGAAGCCGGCCGCCCCGGGCACAGGCGTGATCGCGGGAGGGCCGGTTCGCGCGGTGCTCGAGTCTGTCGGTGTGGCCGACATTTTGACCAAGTCTCTCGGGACAACGAACCCGCACAACGTCATCAAGGCGACCTTCGACGGATTGAGCCAGCTGCGCAACGCCGACGAGATGTCCCGCCGGCGCGGGATGGTCGCCGTGGCCGCGACCGGAACCGAGTCATGACCGAATCGAAAAAGAGCCGCGCTGCCGGGAAGACGATGACGCTCCATTGGGTTCGCAGCGCGATTTGCACGCCGAAGAGTCACAAGGCCACGGTCCGAGGCCTGGGATTGCGCCGCCTTGGCCAGCGCGTCACGCGCGAGGACACGCCGGCCATCCGCGGGATGGTTCGGAAGGTCCGGCACCTCGTCGAGATCGAAGGTTAGAAATGGTCGACAAGAAAAAGACGAAGAAGGGACCGGCGGGCGCCAAGGCGTCCCGGCCGCCCATCAAGAAAAAGGCGCGCGCGACCGCGAAACCGGCCAAGGCGGCCCGCGAGGCGACTCGGGTCCCGGAAAAAGCGGCGCCCGAACGCCGCCCGAAAGCGCCCAGGGCTGCGCGCCCGCCTCAGCCGAAACCGCAGGTGGCCGTCTCGGGCCCGGCTCCTCTGGGAATCCACGACCTCCGTCCGGCTTTCGGCGCGACCCAATCGAAGAAGCGCGTGGGCCGAGGACCGGGAAGCGGCCATGGGAAGACGGCAGGGAGGGGCAGCAAGGGGCAGAAGTCCCGCAGCGGATACCATCACCTGCGGGGATTCGAAGGGGGACAGATGCCGCTGCACCGGCGCGTCCCCAAGCGGGGTTTCACGAACATTTTCCGCGTCGAATACGACGTCGTGAACCTCTCGGCGCTCGATCGCTTCGAGTCCGGCACGAAGGTCACGCCCGACGTGCTCGCCTCCCACCGGCTGGCGCGCCGGAGCCGCCTGGTGAAGATTCTCGGAGACGGACAGATCGGCAAACCGCTCGAGGTTTCCGCGCACAAATTCTCGGCTGGCGCTCAGTCGAAGATCGAAGCCGCGGGCGGACGCTGTGAGGTGATTCCCCGTTGAGCGCCCTTCAGAGCTTCGTCAACATCTTCAACGTGCCCGACCTGCGCAAGCGGGTCCTGTTCACGTTTCTCGTGCTCGCCGTGTACCGTTTGGGAGCCTTGATCCCGACGCCCGGCGTCGATCCGGCGGCTCTCCACGAGTTCTTCCGATCCTCGGCCGGCGGCCCGCTCGGTTTCCTCGACATCTTTTCGGGAGGTGCGCTGCGGAGGCTCTCGGTGTTCGCGCTGGGGATCATGCCCTACATCTCGGCGTCGATCATCCTTCAGCTGCTGACGGTCGTCTGGCCCTATCTCGAAAAGCTCTCGAAGGAAGGAGAGATGGGGCGCAAGAAGATCACGCAGTACACGCGCTACGGCACGGTGCTGCTCTCGCTGATCCAGTCGTCGGGCATCGCGTTGTGGCTCGAGAAGCAGCAGCAGGGGGCCACGCGCCTCGTTCCCCATCCGGGTTGGGGCTTCCGGCTCATGACGGTGCTGACGCTGACGACTGGAACGATCTTCATCATGTGGTTGGGAGAGCAGATTACCGAGCGCGGGATCGGCAACGGAATCTCGCTGATCATTTTCGCGGGAATCGTGGTCCGTCTCCCTTCGGCCGTGACCGGCCTCTTCCAGCAGATCCGGCAGGGGAACCTCTCGATCCTGACGCTCATTTTCGTGCTGGTCTTCATGGCCGGAATCGTGGCGTTGATCGTGTTCGTCGAGCGGGCGCAACGCCGCATTCCCGTGCAGTACGCCAAACGCGTCGTGGGACGCCGCGTCTACGGCGGTCAGAACACTTATCTGCCTCTGCGGGTCAATACGGGCGGTGTCATCCCGATCATCTTCGCGATCTCGATCCTTCAGATTCCCTACTACTTCTCCAACTTCATCGGCGCGGACTGGATGAAGAAGGTCGCCGCGTCGCTCCAGCAGGGTCAGCCGCTCTACGTCGTGCTCTACGCGGTGGGGATCCTCTTCTTCTGCTACTTCTACACGTCGATCGTCTTCAACCCGACCGACACCGCCGACAACATGCGCAAGTACGGCGGGTTCATCCCGGGAATCCGGCCCGGAAAGAAGACAGCCGACTACATCGATACGGTGCTTTCGCGTCTGACGATCGTGGGGGCCGTCTACCTGACTTTCGTCGCGCTGCTGCCGGAGTTCCTGTCGTCGGGCTTCAAGGTCCAGAACCTTCCCTGGATCGGACCGACGCTCTACGGCATTCTGCCCTCGTGGGTCAGCCAGGGCTTCGGGTTCAACTTCTATTTCGGCGGCACCTCGCTCTTGATCGTGGTGGGCGTGGCCATGGACACGGTCCAGCAGGTCGAGTCCAAGCTTGTCGAGCATCACTACACCGGCTTCTTGAAGAAGAGCCGCGTGCGGGGACGCCGGTAATGGCGATGGGGAGCGCCGCCTGATGCGAATCCTCTTTCTCGGGCCGCCCGGCAGCGGAAAGGGCACCCAGACGCGAATGCTTGCGCATCGCCTGGGGATTCCCGTGATCTCGACGGGGGAGATGCTCCGCGCGGCGGTGCGTGAGGGCACCCCCTTGGGAGGCAAGGCCAAGGCGGTCATGGAGGCGGGGGAGCTGGTTCCCGACGACCTCATGATCCAGCTCATCCGCGAGCGCCTTTCGGAGGCGGACGCGCGAGACGGCTTCATCCTGGACGGGTTTCCTCGGACGGTAGACCAGGCCAAGGCGTTGGAGCAGCTTCTGGCCGAGACCGGAAATGGGCGGGGGCTGCGAAGCGTTATCAACCTGGTGGTGCCGGAGCCCGTCCTTGTGGACCGACTCCACGGACGTTCGGCACAGGAACACCGCTCCGACGACAGGCCCGATACGATTCTGGAACGTCTCCGCGTCTACCACGCCAAAACAGAGCCCCTGATTGGCTTCTATCGGGAACGCGGGCTCTTGACCGACGTGGACGGACTCGGCGACGTCGACGAGATCGCCCAGCGGGTCGACCGGGCGTTCCGTTCGAGACAGAGCGCGCAGGGGGCCGCGTGATCACCCTGCGCAGCGCGGACGAGTTGGCGCGGTTGGAGGAAGCGTCCCGGGTGGTGCTGGAGACCCTCGATGTGGTCGAGGGAGAGGTCCGGCCGGGCGTGACGACGGAGGAGCTTGACGCCATTGCGGAGACGGAGATTCGCCGCCGAGGAGCCAAACCGGCGTTTGTCGGCTATCGGGGCTATCCCAAGACGCTCTGCACGTCGATCAACGACGAGGTCGTGCATGGGATCCCGGGCAAGAGATCTTTGAAACAGGGGGACGTGATCGGAATCGATTGTGGCGCGATCATCGACGGGTATTACGGCGACGCCGCGCGCACGCTTCCGGTCGGCCGGATCAGCGAAGAGCTCGCAGAGCTGCTGACTGTGACTCGCCGGGCGCTCGAAATCGGCATTGCGTCCGCGCGCGCCGGGGCTCGCGTCTCCGACATCGGCGCCGCGATCGAAATCGCGGCCATTGCGCACGGATATGGGGTCGTGCGTGACTTCGTCGGCCACGGGGTCGGGACGGCGCTCCATGAGGAGCCGCAGGTTCCCAATTACGGACCCGGCGGCCGCGGGGCGATCTTGAAGAGCGGAATGGTGATCGCGATCGAGCCGATGTTCAACCTGGGCCGGGCGGAAGTCTCCGTGGACAGGGACGGCTGGACAGTGCGGACGCGCGACGGCAGTGCCTCCGCTCACTTCGAGTACACCGTGGCGATCCAACCCGAGGGCGCCGTGATCCTGGGTCTCGGGCGCCTCGGCTCGCAGGCGGCGGACCGTCCCGCGGTGGCGGCGGTGCGGGGATGACCAAGGAAGAGGCGATCGAGGTGATGGCGACCGTCGTCGAGCCGTTGCCCAATGCGATGTTCAAGGTGGAGCTGGAGAACAAACATCAGGTGCTCGCCCACATTTCGGGAAAGATGCGCAAGAACTTCATTCGCATCCTTCCGGGGGACAAGGTCTTAGTCGAGCTGTCCCCTTACGATTTGACGCGGGGACGGATCATTTATCGGTACAAGTAGGAGAAGCTTGCAGCTTTCAGCCCACAGCTATCAGCCGGAGGCGCTCGGCATTCGCAGCTGAGAGCAAAAAGCTGTGAGCTGATAGCTGAATGACAACAAGGCGAGGAGATCATGAAGGTTCGAGCATCGGTCAAGAAAATCTGCGCCAAATGCAAGATCGTGCATCGGAAGGGAGTGGTTCGGGTGATCTGCTCCATTCCCAAGCACAAACAGAGGCAGGGATAGAGCTTTCAGCGTCGGCTCACAGCTTTTAGCTGAGCGCGGACTTCTGAAAGCCAAAAGCTGAGAGCTACAAGCTAAAGGAACTGACATGGCACGAATTGCTGGAGTCGATTTGCCTCTGAACAAGCGTGTGGAGATCGGCCTGACCTACATCTACGGAATCGGTCGGCCGAAGTCGAACTTCATTCTCCACAAGGCGGACGTGCGGCCCGACACCCGCGTCAAGGACCTTTCGGAGGAGGAGGTCGTCCGGATCCGCAAGGTCATTACCGATGACGTGAAGGTGGAAGGCGACCTGCGCAAAGACACCTCCATGGACATCAAGCGGCTGATGGACATCGGTTGCTACCGCGGGATGCGCCACCGCCGTAACCTTCCGGTCCGCGGACAGCGGACGCACACGAACGCTCGGACGCGCAAGGGTCCGCGCAAGCAGACGATCGCCGGCAAGAAGAAGGCCACGAAGAAGTAAGGAGAGCAGTCGGTAGTCGATAGTCGATAGTCGGTAGGGAAAGGCGGGCTCGGCTCCTCTACCGACTACCGACGACTGACTACCGACTCGTGACTGAAAGGAAGACATGGCAGAAGCAACAGCAGCGGCTGCGGTTCCCGAAAAGCCCGCTAAGGGAAAAGGGAAGCGTGCGCGGACCGGCAAGAAGGAAAAGAAGAACATTCCGCACGCGATCGCCACGGTGCAGGCCTCCTTCAACAATACGATCATCACGATTGCGGACCAGGACGGGGGCGTCCTGGCCTGGTCGTCGGCAGGCCGCATCGGGTTCAAGGGCTCGCGCAAGGGAACACCATTCGCGGCCCAGCTCGCCGCGGCCAACTGCGCCGAGCACGCCAAGGAGCACGGTGTCCGTTCCGTCGATGTGCGGGTGACCGGACCGGGAGCGGGCCGCGAATCCGCTATCCGCGCGCTGCAGGCCAACGGTCTCGACATCAAGTCGATCAAAGACACGACGCCGATTCCGCACAACGGATGCCGGCCGAGAAAGAGAAGGAGAGTCTAGAAATTAGTTATCAGTGATCCGTTATCAGTGATCAGTTCAAAACTGAGAACTGAGAACTGAGTGACACCTCGTCTGTAAACCGCCTTATCGGTCCTGGGCGGGAGGAAGGACGTAAAAGAAACGAGGGATCGAGGAGGTTCTTTAGTGGCTCGTCATACGGAATCGGTTTGCCGGCTCTGCCGGCGGGAGGGCATGAAGCTCTTCCTCAAAGGGGATCGCTGCTTCAAGGACAAGTGCGCGATCGAGAGGCGAAACTACCCGCCCGGCCAGCACGGCCGCCGGCGGAGCAAGCTTCTCGGCTATGGCATTCAGCTTCGCGAGAAGCAGAAGGTCAAGCGCATTTATGGCTTGCTCGAGCGCCAGTTCCGCCTGGCCTTTGGCCGCGCGGAGCGCCGGAAGGGAATTACCGGCGCGAACCTGCTCGAGGAGCTCGAGCGTCGGCTGGACAACGTCGTGTACTCTCTCGGCTTCGCGGCCTCCCGGGCCCAGGCGCGGCAGCTCGTGCGCCACGGGCACGTGACGGTCAGCGGCCGAAAGGTCACGATCCCGTCCTATCGCTTGACCAAAGGCCAGGTGGTGGCGATCAAGGACAAGAGCCGCGCCAACGAACAGATCAAGGCTTCGGTGGAAACGGCCCGGGCGCGCGGCGTCCCGGCCTGGCTCGACCTGTCTCCGGAAAACTTTTCCGGAACGGTCGTCGAGCTGCCGAAGCGAGAAGAGATCAAGCTGCCGATCCAGGAGCAGCTGATCGTCGAGCTCTACTCGAAGTAACGGGCTTGGCGGGGACCCTGCGATCCCGCCGGCCACCTAAGGGATACGGAGGAAAACATGACACTTTGGAAGGGATTTCAGAAGCCGAAGCGCCTCGAGGTCGACACGGAGACGCTCACGGCGACGTACGGCAAGTTCTATGCGCAGCCTTTCGAGCGCGGCTTCGGCACCACCGTGGGCAATGCCCTGCGCCGGGTGCTTCTGTCGGCGATCGAAGGGGCTGCGATCACAGCAGTCAAGATCGAGGGGGTTCTGCACGAGTTCTCGTCGCTCCCCGGCGTGGTGGAGGATGTCACGGACATCATCCTCAACTTGAAGCAGATTCCGATCAAGATGCACACGCCTGCGGAAAAGATCGTGACGCTCGACATCGAGCGCAAAGGAAAGGTGACGGCGGCGGATCTCCAGGGAGACTCCTCCATCGAGATCCTCGATCCTTCGGCTCCGATCGCGACTCTTTCGGAGAACGCGAAACTGCAAATGGAGCTGCGCGTCAACACCGGCCGCGGCTACGTGTCCGCGGACAAGAATTTCGATGAGGACATGGGGATCGGCTATATCCCGATCGACTCGGTCCACTCCCCGGTGCGGAGGGTCAACTATCACGTCGAAGCGGCTCGCATCGGCCAGGCGACGGACTACGACCGTCTGGTTCTGGAGGTCTGGACCAACGGGACCGTGCTGCCGGCCGACGCCGTCGGTCTGGCCGCGACGCTCCTTCGCGATCACTTGACGATCTTCGTCAACGCGGAGCACGAGACGGCGTTCGAGGGAGAGGGAGAAGGACAGCTGCCGGAAAACCTCGCCGAGTATCTGAATCGTTCGGTCGACGAGCTGGAGCTTTCCGTGCGCAGCGCGAACTGTCTGAAGAATGCCGGGATCCGGACGATTCGGGATCTCGTGCAGAAATCGGAAAAGGACATGCTCGAGACGAAGAACTTCGGGCGAAAATCCTTGAACGAGATCAAAGACATCCTCCGGCCGATGGGGCTTTCCCTCGGCATGGAGCTCGAGCCGATGGCCGTCAAGAGCGAGTAACCCATGATGCACAATCGGGCCGGGCGCAAGCTCCGGCGGACGACCTCACATCGGCTGGCGATGTTCTCCAACCAGCTCGCGTCCTTTTTCACGCACGAGCGGATCCAGACGACGCTGACCAAGGCCAAAGAGCTTCGGCCTCTCGCGGAGCGTCTCATCACGGTCGCCAAGAGTGACGACGTTGTCGCGCGGCGCAAGGTTGCGCGGTGGATCCCCGATCGCACGGCCGTCCGAAAGGTCTTCGAGAAACTGGCTCCGCGTTTCGTCGATCGGCCCGGCGGCTACACGCGAATCCTCCGGCTCGGTCCCCGCCTGGGGGACGCGGCGGAGGCCGCGATTCTTGAGTTCGTTGATTTCGAGTTCGAAGCGAAGGAGAAGACTCCTCGCAAGGAGTCGGCCGCGCAACGCGCTCGGCGTGCGGCGGGCGGTCGCGTCGAGACCGTCCGCAAACAGCGGACAGAGGCGGGGGAAGGGGAAGAACCCGAGTCCGAGACGGGGAAGCCGGCCCGAAAGGCCGGCGCCTCCAAGCCGGGCAAGCCTTCGCGGGCCGAGAGAGTCGCCAAGGGAAAGGCGTCCAGCTCGGCTCCCAAGAAGGGTCCGAGTCGGACCGGCCACACCAAGAGGGGCGACTAGCCGCGCCATCGGCCGCAGCGTGAGTGGGAGAGTGGGAGAGCCGGGGAGCGGGAGAAGGTTCGCCCCCTCGCCCCCTCTCCCCCTTACCCCATCCACTCCTTACAACATGCGCCGCGCGAGACGCGCGGCGCTCACCTGGGGTCTCTTCCTCCTCACCCTGACCTCCTGGCCGAAGCCTCCCACCGTTCCGATCGTTTCGGCGATCCCCAACTTCGACAAGGTCGTTCACTTCGTCCTTTATGGGGTGGAGGCCTTTCTGCTTTATGAGGCGATCCTCTGGCCGGGCAGGTCCCGCTTCTCGCTCGCTCGGGTGCTGGCTCTCGCAGGGGCGATGGCGGTCTGGGCAATGGCGGACGAGACGCATCAGTCCTGGATTCCCGGGCGCTCGATGGAGGCGGAGGATGTCGCGGCGGATGTGACCGGGGCGGTGTGTGGCGCGGTCGTGGCGTCGGTAGTGTCGGCGAAGCGGGGCTCTAGGCTGTCATCCCGAGGAGCTTAGCGACGAGGGATCTACTCTCGCCGAGCGGAGAAAAGCCCGGAGGGACGCTCGGTCCCGCCCACGCCGGGGCTTACTTCTTGAAGAAGCCCCCGCCCTGCTGGGCGACCTTGCCGGTCTGCTCGGTGACCATGACGCGCTGGTTCAGTTCCTTGATGCGTTCGTTCAGCTGCATGATCTTCGTCTGGTACTCGCGAGCGACCCGGTCATTCTCGTTCTTGAGCCTCTGGATCTCCTCTTCGAGGTCGGAGATCGTCTGGGTTCGACCCTCCACCGCCCGGCGCTGACTCTGAAGCTCGTCGCCGTAGCGGGCGATCTCCTCTTCCTTTTCTGTGATGCGCAGCTTCCACTTCTCTTCCTGCTCCTCGTAGAGCCTCTTGACGTCCATGAGCTGCGTGATGGCGGAAAAGTCGTTGTCTGAAGCCATGAGGCCTCCTCGGTCGTCTTCTTCGATCTGTGGGAAGAGCTTGCGAAGCTTGAGGGACAGATCCTCGGGATCGGTCGAGAGCTCCATGGCTCTCCTGTAGTTGATCTTTCCGTTGACGAGCAGCGCGATGAGCGACTGGTTCATCGTCTGCATCCGGTAGTAGCCGACGGAGGACTCGATCTCCTCGAGGATGTCCTTCGTCTCGCCGAGCTCGACGTGCTTGGCGATTTTGGGGGAGTTGATCAGGATTTCGCAGACCGGCACCATGCCGGACCCGTCGGACTTTTCGATCAGACGCATCGACACGATCGCGCGCAGGACGAGCGCGAGCTGGGAACGCACCTGTTGCTGTTGTCCCTGAGGACAGGTGTCGATGATGCGATCGATCGACTGCCCGGCACTGTTGGTGTGGAGCGTCGAGAAGACGAGGTGGCCCGTCTCCGCAGCGGAAATGACGGTCTGCATTGTCATCCAATCGCGCATTTCGCCGACCATGATGACATCCGGATCTTCTCGAAACATGTTCTTGAGCGCCTCCGGGAATGTCGGAGTATCTGTGCCGACCTCCCGCTGCGAGACGGCGGCCTTACCGTCTGCGAAGAGGTACTCGATGGGGTCTTCGATCGTCACGATGTGGACGGCGCGTTTCTCGATCGTCGATCGAATGATGGCGGCAAGTGTCGTCGACTTGCCCGAGCCAGTGGGCCCGGTGATCAGGACGAGGCCGGTCGGGATGTGGACGAAGGTCTCCAGAACCTCGGGCAAGCCGAGCTCCGAGATCTCCGGAATCTTGAAGGGGATCCGCCGAAACACCGCGGCCAGAGACCCTCGTTGAACGAAGACATTGGCTCGGAAGCGTGCGACACCGTGAAGGCCGTAGCCCAAATCGACCGACTGGTTCTGTTCGAGCTTCTGGCGCTGGGCGGGGTTCAGGATCTCCTGCAGCATCGACTCCAGGTCCTTGGGCTGCAAGGGTTCTGTATTCAGAGGGATGAGCTTTCCCTTGATCCGCAGCAGAGGCGGGCGCATGGGCTTCAAGTGGAGGTCGGAGGCCTCCTTCTTGGCCATGAACTTGAGTAATTCCGCGAGGGTCAAGGGTTCGAAATTATAGCCTGCCGGCCCCGGGATTCTCCGCTCAAAGATCAAAGGTTTGAGGTCGAAGTCGGAAATCCTCAACCAGGCTCGACGTTTAGACTTTCGGCCTTCGAGATTTCGACCCTTTCGGGGGGTCGGCCTGCCTCAGGAGGAGCCAGCGGCGGGCATCGCGCCTGGATCGGATCGCCCCCTGCAGCATTTCGACCTCGACCTCTCTCAACAGCCGGCCGACGATCGGACCGGGCGGGATGGCAAGCCAGGCCAGCAGGTCGGCCCCCCGCACACGCACGCGGCGACGGGGGAGCGGCCGAGCGAGCCGACTCGCCAACTGCCGCCGGCCCGGGCGCAGGACCGAAACGAGGGCGGCAGCGTCCGTTCGACGGCGGCCGGCGTCAGCGATCCACTCCCATTCGTCCCGGCGGGATCGGATCCGGGAGGCTCGCGACGCGAGCTCGAGAAGCACCACGACCTCTCCCGCCTCGCTTCGACTGAACCGGCGGGATCGCAGCCAGGCTCCCGCCTCGGCAGGGGACAGACCGGCGCGGTCGGCGATCAGGGCCAGCCGAATGAGAACTCGGGAGGCGGGAGGGGTCCGGCGCACCGATCCTTCATCCAGTCGAAGGAGGCCCTGCTTGCCGGAGAACCGGCGGGCTCGAGCGGCGTCGAACGCCAGAACGGGAGCAAGCGCTCGTGCGGGTCCAAGCCAGGCGAGCGAGCCGGAGACCCTCTCGCAGGCCAGCAACTTGACGAGCTCTGTGCGGACTCTCTCTCCGGCGACTCCGGTCAGCCCCGAGGCGGCGCGCCGGGAGGCTTGTGTCAACTCTCCATCCGGCTCGAGCCCGTGCGTTGCCATCAGCCGGGCCGCTCGGAGCACGCGCAGAGGATCGTCGAGAAGATTCTTTTCGGAGAGCGCGCGGAGTCGGCGGGCTGCGAGATCCTCGATTCCGCCGAACGGGTCGATCAGGTCGCCGCCTGGCAGCGTGCAGGCGATCGCGTTGACGGTGAAGTCGCGTCGCGCCAGATCGGCCTCGATCGACCCTCCGGCAATCTGGGCGATGTCCAGGTCTCGCGCTCCCGCCACGCGATAGACGCGGGGGTCCTGGTCGGAAAGAAGGATCGTGGTTCCGAAGCCGGCAGCGGTCAGGGCGCGGGCCATACGATCCGGGTCGTTCGAGACCGCGAGATCGTTCTCGACGACCGGTCTGGCGAGCAAGACGTCGCGGATCGCGCCGCCCACCAGCCATACTCTCAACCCGAGTTCCGAAGCGCTGCGGACCGCGGCCTGGAGCTCGGGGCGGCGGAGGACGCGCCGGAGGCGGGCCCGCGCGGAAGGCGAAAGCTTGGTCGCCAGAGTTTCGTTCGGACGATGTGGCACGGCGATATTGTCCTATTCGGTAAATCTCTCAAGAAGCCTTACAATTGTCGGGATGGCTTCTCCCCCCTCCCCGGTCAGCCCGGATGTGGTCCGAAAGGTTGCCGCTCTGGCCCGTCTCTCGGTTCCGGAGCCCGAGCTTCCGCTATGGACCGAACAACTCGGGCGCATTGTCTCGTACATCGATCAGTTGAAGGAGCTGCCCGAGGCGGGCTTGGACGAGTCGATCCGACTCGAGCCCACCCCGCTTCGTGAGGACGAACCCGCTGCCGGCGGAGGCTTGCGGGCGTTGCGAGAGAACGCTCAGCTTCTCCACGATCATGGGTCGGTTCCACGCATCGTCGGCGCGACGGCAGCGGAGGTGGGGCATCCGCCGGACGCCTCATCGCCCGGGCCGCCGGCTGCGACGTGAGAGAAAAGCAGACCCAAATGCGTCCCGGATCGCCGGGCCAGGAAACGCCAGCGTGAGCGCCGCAGATTCTCATGACTCGGTGGTGGGCGTTGCCGACGACGTCTCGGCAGGTCGCCGTTCGGCAGTGGACGTCGCTGCCGAGGCTCTGGATCGGCTGGAGCGCCGGGACAGAGAGCTCGGCGCATTTCTCGAGGTCTCGAAGGAAGCCGCGTTAGACGAGGCTTCGCAGGTCGACGCGAGGATCGAGGAGGGGGAGCACCTCCCTCTGGCGGGCGTTCCCCTGGCGATCAAAGACAACATGTGGGTGGCCGGGCGGCGCGTCAGCTGCGCGTCCCGGATCCTCGAAGGGTTTCGTCCTCCCGGGGACGCGACGGCGGTCGCACGACTTCGCGCGGCCGGCGCCGTCTTCGTCGGAAAGACCAACCTCGACGAGTTCGCCATGGGCTCGTCGACAGAAAACAGCGCATTTCAGATCACACGCAATCCCTGGGACCTCGACCGCATCCCGGGCGGCTCCTCCGGCGGCAGCGCCGCCGCGGTCGCGGCCCGCATCGTTCCTGGCGCGCTGGGATCGGACACGGGCGGGTCGATCCGGCAACCGGGCGCTTGTTGCGGAGTGGTGGGTTTCAAGCCGACGTACGGCCGCGTCTCCCGCTACGGTCTGGTCGCCTTCGGCTCCTCGCTCGACCAGATCGGGCCGCTCACACGGTCGGTCCGCGACGCGGCGCGCATCTACTCCGTAATGGCCGGCGCGGATCCTCGCGATTCGACCTGCTCATCGGAGCCGGTCGGTTCTCCCGAGGAGACTCTGGAACGCGGCGTGCGCGGGCGCAGGATCGGATTCCTCGTCGAAGCGGAATCCGAAGGGCTCGACGCGTCCGTTGCCTCCAACCTCGACGAGGCGCGTCGCGCTTTCCGGCAGGCGGGCGCCGAGGTCGTTTCGATGTCCGTGCCGCGCGCTCCTTACGCGATCGCGATCTACTACGTCGTGGCCAGCGCGGAAGCGTCCTCGAATCTGGCGCGGTACGACGGAATCCGGTACGGGCCCCGGCGCAGCGATGAGGACCTGCTCTCTTTCTACATCGCCAATCGAACCGCCGGTTTCGGGCCGGAGGTCAAGCGGAGAATCCTGCTCGGGACATTTGCTCTGGCCGCCGGGTACTACGAGGCGTACTACGGCCGAGCGATGCGCGCCCGGGCGCTGCTTTCCGCGGACTTCGACCGCGCGTTCGCGCAGGTCGACGCCATCGTCTGTCCCTCGATCCCTTCCCCCGCCTTTCGGATCGGCGAGAAAGTGGACGACCCCTTGGACATGTATCTTTCCGACATCTTCACCGTTCCCGCGTCGCTGGCGGGCCTTCCGGCGATCTCCGTGCCTTCCGGCTTCTCCAAAGGAGGGCTTCCTCTCGGCATCCAGATTCAGGCCCCGCGGTTCGCTGAGGCGTCTCTCTTCGCCGTCGCGCGTGCCTTCGAGCGGGAGATCGCGTTCTCCGATGAGCTGCCGCGGGGACTGAAGTCCGCGTGAGGCCTTGATGCTTGAGGCGGGGAGACGGGGGGACGGGGGGACGGGGCGAAGACCTAAGCTTTTTCCCCAGTCTCCCCGTCACCCAGTCCCCCCGTCCGTTCTTCTTGCTCTGCTCGTATCAGTCGCGGCTCTGGCCTCCGAGCCGGTGAAGGTGGTGGAAGTCTCACCGGAGCTCCGCGTTTCGATTGCGGAGGGCGAGGAAGTCTTCTTGTCGGCGAGGCCGCTCCCCAACGAGAGCGTCGAGGCCTTCCTCCAGCGGCTGACGCAGGATCCCAAGGCGAAAAAAGACATCCTCGCGCAAAACCAGGAGCTCCAGCTGCGCCGCCACGAGGTCTTTGTGCGCGTCCCCTACCGCCTGCTCTCGGACAACTATCGGAAGATCGCGATCGAAGCTCTTTTCCCGGAAGACCGGGCGGATCCGGGCGGATGGACTCATGTCGTCACGGCTCCCGCCGGCCACCCCGAGAGCCTCTGGCGCATCGCGGAATGGTTCACGGGAGAGGGGACGAACTACAAGGAAATTCGGTCGCAGGGGGGCATCGCGTCGCTCGCGACGGAAGTCGGACAGATGGTGCGTATTCCGGTCCGCCTCCTGCTGCCCGCTTTCCGGCTGGAGGCAACGTCGGAGAAGGAACCCCCGTCTCTGGAATTCGGCAAGGACGAGAAGGGCCGTTTCGCGACCTATCGTTTGAAGCGCGGGGAGGCGCTCTATTCGTCCGTTGTGGTTCGATTCACAGGCCGCCTTCATGCCGAAGACGTCAACGCCAAGGCGGCGGAGATCGCGGCTCGCAACGACATTTCCGACGTCCGGCACATCCCCGCCGGTTACGCCGTGAAGATCCCGATCGAGGATCTCTCGCCGGAGTTTCGTCCTCCGGACGATCCTCTCCGAATCGAGGAGGAGAAGAGCCGTCTCGAGGCGGCGCAATTCGTCAATCGGGTTCGCGCCGTCGATCTGTCCGGCGTGACGTTCGTCCTGGACGCGGGGCACGGGGGGCGCGACACCGGGGCCATCGTGGAAGGCTTCGAGGAGGCGCAAGCCGTCTACGACCTGGCCTGCCGTATGGAAGCGTTGTTGCTTCGGCACACCAGGGCGCGAGTCATCCGGACGGTGCGCGGGCGCGGCTCCTGCGGGCGCGCCGAGAGCGCCCCGGACTGGCGAGGGGCCCGCGTGATGACCACTCCTCCCTATGATCTCGACGATTCGACCACGGGGGTCAATCTCCGATGGTATCTGGCCAACTCCATTTTGCGGAAAGCCGTCCGGGACGGCGGGGGGACGGGCAGGACGGTCTTTCTGTCGTTGCACGCGGATTCTCTTCACCCTGCAGTCCGCGGCGCGATGATCTACATTCCGGGAGAGAAGTTTCTGCAGGGAAGTTTCGGCAAGAGCGGCGCGGTCTACGCTTCGCGCCGGGAATTCCGGGAAGAGCCGCGCATTTCCTTCTCTCGCAAGGAACGGATCGAGGCCGAGGGGGTCTCGCGCGATCTCGCCGAAAAAATCGTGTCCGCGTTCCGGTCCGCGGATCTCCCCTTGCATGCTTTCCAACCGATCCGTCGCAACGTCATCCGGGGCGGCCGCGAATGGGTTCCTGCGATCCTGCGCTACAACCGAATTCCAGCCCGGGCCCTCATCGAGGTGGGCAATTTGAACAACTCGGAAGATCGCAAGCTTCTGGCCACCCGGACGTTTCGCGACCGGGTTGCGCGAGCTCTCGTCTCCGCGTTCGTGGACTTCTATGGGGGTAAAGGGACCGTGACGGTGACGGCGGAGGGTCGGGGACAGTCGGTAATGAGTAGTCGGTAGTGGCAAGGCTTTCGTGACTATCGACTATCGACTACCGACTACCGACTACCGACTACCGACTATCGACTCATTCCCTTTGCACGCGAGGGTGACGGTGTCGACACCGGCTTCTCGTTGAGAAAAGCGACCCAGGCCGGATCGCTGGCAATCGGCAGATAGGCCGCATCGGTTCGAAGAGCCGCTCGATTCAGGCGGCCGTCGGCCTCGAGGCGGCGCAGCGCGGCGACCGCTCCGGCGGCGTCGCCCGCGCGCGCGCGAACCTGGGCTTCCAACTCCGCACCGCGCCACGCCCCGTCGCCGACCAGGTCTTTTGCCTGCTGGACTGCGGCGACTCCTGCGGCGCTTTTTCCGAGATTCGTTTTCAAGACCGCCAGAAAAGTGAGCGCGTCCGGATCGGCTCCGGCCAGGGCGATGTAGCGCTCGAGCTCCTCTTGGGCGAGCTCGAACTTTTGCTCCGCCGCGTCGAGCGTTGCCAGTTCTTTGGCTGCTCCGGGCGCGGGAGGGTGGGCGTTCAGGGCCCGAGCGAAATCGGCGCGGGCCTTGACGAGGTCTCCACGCTCGCGAGCTCGGAGACCAAGCTGATAGTGGATCGGGCCGGCGGCCCCGCCCGCGGCGATGGCGCGCGCCCAGAGATCACGGGCCTGAGCCCAATGCTCCTCGCGTTCGGCCTGCAGGGCGCGCTGCTCGGCGTCGCGCCAGGGCTCCCGACTGGCAGTCGGCGCGACGGCGTAGGCCTCGGAAAGAGTTCGCCGGACGGCCAGAGTTCCGTCGATGGCGAAAAGCGCCGCCGGAGCCGCGGCTGTCAGCCAGAGCAACTTCCGCTTCCCGGGCTCGATTCGCGGAGTGATGATCGCGAGAAGAAGTGCGATCGTGCCGAGCGCGGCCAAGCGCGGATACGCGACGCGTTCCGCCTCTCGACGCCGTTCCCGCCGGCGCACCGGCTCCGGACCCAGCGCTCTCAGGGAGGCATCCGCCAGCGAGATTCCGGGATCCGAGAGGATCACGTCGGCAACGCGCCAGCTGCCGCCGGTCCCCTGAACTTCCCAGCGTGTCTTCAGGCGGCGTGGACCGAATTGGAGGCCGATTAAGACATCGGCTCCGTTTCGAGCGGGAGAAATGGCGGCCGAGGTCCACGTCAGATCGGCTGGCTCACCCCGGGGCGAGGCCAGCGTCTGGAGGAAATGATCACGAACCAGAGCGCGAAGCTGGTCGCGCTGACGGTCGGTCAGTCCCTGCCAGGTCGTCTGTCCCAGGCGGCGCGCGAGCATGCCGTCGATATCGAGAGCTTCCGCGAACATGCGGCCCGTGCCGGAAATGGCCGCCTTGGCGGCGCGGCGCGCGAATTCCGAAGCCTCTTCGAGCTCGGGAGCGCCGATTTGGGCTTCGAGGGACAGGGCGGCTGAGAGAAGGAGCAGGGCGATGAGAATCGGACGAGGGGACTGGGTGACGGGGGGACGGGGGGAGGAAGCGTCAGTCAAGTTTGTCTCGCCGACTCCCAGTCTACCCGCAGCGGGTCACGCCGAAATCGGTTCGAGCCGGGTTACTCGAGGGGAGAGCGATTCGGCACCTTTATCGGTCACGAGCACGTCGTCTTCGATTCGCACGCCGAACTTCCCGAGGATGTAGACGCCCGGCTCCGAAGTGAAGACCATTCCCGGCTCGAGCACGGTCTGGTCATGCCCGACCATGTACGGCGGTTCGTGCACGTCGATCCCGAGCCCGTGGCCGAGGCGGTGCGTGAAGTAATCTCCGTAACCGGAACGATCGATCACGCGCCGCGCTGCCGCGTCCACCTCGGAGCAGGCGATCCCGGGCGCGGCCTTGTCGATCGCCGCCGACTGCGCCTCCAACACGACAGACCAGATCTTCCGGTACTCGTCAGTCGGAGCGCCGAAAAAAGTCGAGCGGGTGATGTCGTAGTAGTACCCCTCGGGGCGGTCCCAGGCGTCGATTAGCACGGCTTCTCCCCTGGCCAGGGCGCGCCCGGTCGACGCGCCATGGGGCAGGGCGGAAGAGGGGCCGAACTGGACCACGTTCTCGCCTCCGAAGAGATGGGAGATTTCCGCTTCCACGGCGCCGGGTTTCAGAGCCGCGAACGCCTTTCCGAAGCGCGACACGGCAATCTCGATCGCGCGGCGAATCGCGGCGATCTCCTCGGGCGTCTTGACCATGCGCATCGGGCCGAGCAGGGGGGCCGCCGAGACGGGCTTCCAACCGGGCCGCGCGAAGATCAGGCGCTCGACGTCGTCGTAGGCCGTCGAGGGTTCGACGGAAAGCGTGCCGGCCGTGCGAGGGAAGAGCGACGCGGCCTTCCGGAACGGATCCTCGGTCTCTTCCCAGGTATGAATCTCGTCGACTGCCGACATCGCCCGCAGCCGGGCTGCTTCGAAGGCGGGGCAGATCACGAACGGGTCCCGATCCTTGAAGAGAAAGACCGCCGTCAGCCGCTCGCTGCGATGGAAGTCGATTCCAGTCAGGTAGAACAGGTTCGAGGAAGGGGTCGCAAAGAGACCGTCGGCCTTCATCGCATCCAGACGGTTGCGAGCCGAGTCCAGGCGCGCGCGATAAACCGGTTTGGTCAGAGCCATGCGAGGGATCCTAGCAGTCTGCTCCGGCGGCACTCGAGTGCAGAGGAATGACGGTTGGCCCAATCTTCGGGACGGGCCCCGAAACGGTTTTTTGGATCTGAGTTCAAAAAAACGATCTGAGATGATGCGACAAAATGAACAGTTCCTTTTTGTCTAAGCATTTAAGTCCTCCTCAGGCCTGGCCCTTCTCTTGCACTTTACGTCGACCAAATTCGGCACCTACGGACAATGTCTGATCTGCATAGCCCGCTCCCGGACGAGAGGCGATCTCGGCGGGTGCGCTTGGCTTCAAGCGTCCGAAAGGACAGGAGGAGGAGGGAATGAGGGGAGCCACATTCGGGAAGAGTCTTCTGTTCGGATTCGTGGTGCTCGCAATGGCGGGTCTCGCTCTCGGCCAGGCGGAGAGCGGAAACATCTACGGGAAGGTCCTCGCGGATGACGGCAGCGCTCTGCCCGGCGTCACGGTCACGTTAACGGGAGGCGGCGCTCCGCTGACCTTCACGACCGACAACCGCGGGGAGTTTCGCTTCTTGAATCTCGCCCCGAACGACCGCTATCAGATCAAGCTCGAGCTTTCGGGCTTCGCGACGGTGGACCAGAAGAACGTCGCGGTCAACCTCGGCAAGAACACTGAGCTGCGCGTGACGATGAAGCTGTCGAAAGTGGAAGCGGCCGTCACGGTGACGGGCGAAGCGCCGCTGCTCGACACACGCAAGGTCGGCACCGGAGCCACGGTGAATCGCGTCGAGATGGACATGATTCCAAACGCGCGCGACCCCTGGGTCGTCATGCAGACGGTCCCCGGAGTCCAAGTCGACCGGATGAATGTCGGTGGGAACATGAGCGGTCAACAGTCGATCTTCATGGCCAAGGGCGCCCAGACGACTCAGGGCTCCTGGAACTTGGACGGCGTGACGGTGTCCGATATGGCGTCCGGCGCGTCTTCGCCGACCTACTGGGACTTTGACTCGTTCCAGGAGCTCCAGGCCGTGACAGGCGGAAGCGATCCCTCGATCGCGACCGCGGGCGTGACAATCAACATGGTGACGAAGCGTGGCACGAACGATATCCACGGCTCGGCACGTGTCTTCATCACCGATCCGAAGTGGCAGGCCCATCCGACACTGACCGACGAAATGAAGGCTCAGTCCGTCCTCGGAAACGGCAACTTCGTCGGCAGCCAGATCACCGGGATTCAAGACTACGGGCTCGAAGTCGGCGGACCGGTCCTGAAAGACCGGCTCTGGCTCTGGGGCTCGTACGGTCGGCAGCAGATCGATCTCTTGACCGTCACGAACTTCCCCGATAAGACGACTCTCGAGGATATCAACGGCAAGTTGAATTTCCAGGTCTTGTCGAATAACGCGCTCACAGGCTCCTACTTGAGGGGAGACAAGCGCAAACAGGGACGGAGTGCCGCCATCACGCGGCCGCCGGAGACCACAGTCGATCAGACCGGCCCGACGGCGCTCTACAAGGTCGAAGACAACCACATCTTTGGCTCGAACTTCGTGGTGGATGCGTTCTATTCCTACCTGGACGAAGGGTTCAAGCTCGTCGCGGAGGGCGCCGACCGCAACGGTCCGACTACCCAGACTCCAGACGGCGTATGGCACAACACCTTCACGAACTCCGTCTTCGGCCGCCCGCAGCACCAGATCCTGGGCAGCGCGAGCTACTTCTTCAGCACGGGCTCACTCGGCCACGAGATCAAGGGAGGCGGCTCCTACCGCGATGCCGAGGTCCGGAGCAATGTCAACTGGTTCGGCGGCGGGCTCATCGGGTTCTTCGCGAACAGCCCGAACGACTGCACGAGCGGCGGCGTGCACATTGCCTGCGCCGCTATTACGCGGCCTTCCTCGAGCCGGACGGACGTCAAATACTACAGCGGCTACGTCAGTGACACCGTCACCGCGGATCGTCTCACGCTGTCCCTCGGTGTGCGCTACGACAACCAGAAGGGTCTCGTCGAAACGGCGGCCACGCCGGCGAATCCGGTGTTTCCGAACATCCTTCCCGCGGCGAATGCACCGGAAGCAGATGGCGTCCATTGGAAGGACTTCTCACCGCGGCTGGGGCTGACCTACGCGTTGGGGCCGGCCAGGAAGACCTTGGCGCGTTTCTCCTACGCGCGATACGCCAACCAGCTCGGGGCGTATCCGAACAGCTCTCTCTCGGCGATCCCGGGCATCGCTTACGCCTACTACCCCTGGGTCGACGCAAACGGCAACGGCAAGCTCGAGTCCAGTGAGATCAACACCTCCGGAACCCCCCTTCGGACCGTCAACTTCAACCCGGCGAATCCGACCTCTCCGGTCTCCGTCAACCATCTCGATCCGAATCTGAAGTCGCAGAAGACAGACGAGCTGGTCGTTGGCGCCAGCCACGAGATCTTGCCGAACTTCGCAGTCGATGTCGCCTACACCTATCGGCACTATAAAGATTTCTATTTTACGTATCGCAGCACCGACGGCACCATCCCGACATATCACTTCGACCACAATGACACGGGAACCCTGCCGAACGGTCAGACGGTAACCGTCCCCGTTTACGTCATCAACGGAACGCTCCCGCCGGGAGTCTTTTTCGCGAATCGACCCAACTACACGCAGGAGTTCAACGGCGTCGAGCTCACTCTCAACAAGCGGCTGTCGAGCGGCTGGATGATGCGGGGCAGCTTCGCCTACAACAAGCCCACACAGAAGGTCGGAGCCGGCGCCTGCGTCGATCCCAACAACAAGCTTTATAGCAGCGGTGAGGACTCGGATCCCGGTATGTGCGAGGACGGCGCTATCGTGGCTCCGAACGCCGGTGGTGGCAGCGGAAGCTTTGGTCAGGTGAACCTGCAAGCCAAGTGGCAGTTCAACCTGTCGGGGGCTTATCAACTGCCCCTCGGCTTCACCGTCGCGGGCAACTACTTCGGCCGGCAGGGCTATCCTTTCGCGTACTACATCTCCGACACAGCTGTCCGCGATGGCGGCTCACGGGTCTACGTCACCGGGATCGACACGTTCCGCTACGGTTGGGTTTCGCAGCTCGACCTCAGGGTTGAGAAGAACATCCCGATCACGTCTACGATCTCGGCAACGCTCGGAGTGGACTGCTTCAACGTCGGAAACCTCAACACCGTCACGCAGCGCAATGCCAGGCTGAACGTGGCGAACACGACCGGAACGGGTACGAACTCGATTCAGGAGACGCAAGCACCCCGGATCCTGCGCTTCTCTGGAAAGGTGAGCTTCTAGTCGGTTTCTATTTCGTGCCTCGGCGCCCGGCGGGCCATCGCCCGCCGGGCTTTTTCTCTTTTGGCGTCTCGCGTGTTGCATGCTCGCCGGGCGGGGAGGATGATTGTCGCGTCGAATGGAGTTGCCTATGCGCTCCCGATCCCTGATTCTTCGTAGCGCTGCCGGTGTCGCGGTTCTGCTCGCGTGGTCTTTGGCCGCGCTTCCCGCCGACAAAACGAAACCGCAGGCCACGGTCCAGGAAGAAACGAGGGCCGTGCTCGTGGAAGTGCCCGTCACGGTGCTCGACCGGGCGGGAAAGCCCGTCGAGAATCTGCAGGTCCAGGACTTCGAGATTTTCGACGACGGAAAGCCTCAGACGATCACCGGCTTCGAAGTGCTGGATCAGAGAAAGTCCTTACCGCCGTCCTCCGCCGGAGAGCCGCCGTTGAACCCCGCTGCGAGCCGGCGATTTCTTCTCCTGTTCGACCTCTCGTTCGCGTCGGCCCGGGGAGTCGTCTCGGCGCGTAAGTCCGCGCGCGACTTCGTGGTCAACCGCATGAAGGATCTCGACACCGCGGCCGTCGCGACGTACTCCGTCGAGACAGGCGTGCGGCTCCTCGTGGGTTTCACGGGGGACCGCACACAGCTCGCGGCCGCAGTTGACACTCTGGGTCTGCCCGGCTTTGCCGAACGATCTCCGGACCCGCTCGGGCTGCTCGTGACGCAACCCAACCAAGTCAGCGAAGCCCCCTTTTCCACCGTCGGCGACTCCGGAAATGCTCTCGACGCCGCGATGGGAGAGGCGATCGAGAACATGCAAACCATGTTCGAAAAGAGCCACCGCTCGATCTACCGCGACCGCGTGGCCCGGATGCTCACCTCGTTTTCCCAGCTCGCCGTTGCCCTGGATGCAGTCCCTGGGCGCAAACACATCCTGTATCTCTCGGAGGGATTCGATAGCCGGGAACTCTCGGGCGCGATCTCCGCCAACGCGGGCTCCAAGGAGGCGGAGTTTGGGATCCGAGGACAGACCTGGAAGATCGACAACGACAGCCGCTTCGGCAACACCGATCTCCGAGCGATCGTTACGCGCGCTCTTGGCCTCTTCAACCGCTCCGACTGCATCATCCACTCCATCGACATCGGCGGGCTTCGCACGACTGTGTCGATGACGGCGGGAGACGCTGCCGTCAACGGACAGGACTCTCTCTACTACCTCTCCGAAGAGACCGGAGGCGAGTTCCTTAAGAACGCGAACAATCTCGGCCCCGCATTCGACGAGCTTCTCGATCGGACCGGGTTGATCTACCTGCTCGCGTTCCAGCCCGTCCGGATTCCGGAGAACGGCAAGTTCCACGCCTTGAGGGTCAAGGTGAAGAACAAGTCCTGGCGCGTTTCACACCGCACCGGTTACTACGAGCCCAAGGCGCAGAACACGCTGACACCGATGGAGCGTCGCCTCGCGATGGCCTCGGCCGTCTCCGCGGCGCTCCCCAAGACCGACGTGCCCGCATGGGTGCTCGCGACTCCCTTTCCGCCGGCTGGCGGCCACTCGCGGGTGCCGCTCGTCGTGGAAGTTCCTGGAGATCGTCTCCTGCGCGGTCATGACGCTCCGAAGATGACGGTCGATCTCTTTGTGTACGCGATCGATCGGCAGGGCCAGACGCGCGACTATCTCGTCCAGCCCATCACGATCGATCTCGCGAAGGCCGAGGGCGCGCTCGCCAGGGGAGGGCTCAAGTACTACGGCGAGCTGCAACTTCCTCCCGGCGACTATACCCTTCGCACGCTCGTGCGCGACAACGAATCGGGGCGCTTCGGCGTGACGATCACGCCGCTGCGCGTCACGGCCGCCGGGGGCCCCGTGGCTCTTCCGCCGCTCTTTCTCGAGCAGGAGAAGGAATGGATCATGGTCAAGGCACGCCCGCGCAGCCCGTCGGAGGAGCTCGCGGACTATCCCTTCGCGATCGCTGGCGAGTCCTTCGTCCCCGCCGCTTTTGCGGGGACGAAGAACGGCGAGTCGAACAAGGTCTGTCTGATCGCCTATAACTTGGCCGGAGAGATGCGGCAGTTGCACTACTCGGCGCGCGCGATCGGCGTGGATGGGAAACCCCACGGCCGTATAGAGCTCGAGCTACTCAAGTCTTCCGATCGCGAGCGCGGGGGCGCCCGAAAGCTGCTGTTTCAGGTCCGCGCCATGGGACTGGATCCGGGGCGTTACGCTCTGCTCGTCCAACTCCAGAATGGGCCGAACGGAGCCGTCCTGGAGGGTAGCTCTCCCTTCGACGTTCGGTGACGAACCCAGCGTTCTCCGGGACGAGCGCTTACGCCCAATGGGGCCGACGCCAAGGCTTGCGCTAGATCTTGAAGGCGCTCAGACGAACGGAAAACGGTAAAACGAAGGTGCTGCGGCCCACCCTCCTGCTTCCGACGCTGTGATGTGTCGGTTACGCGTCTTCCTCGCGGCGGTCTCGGCGCTTCTCCCTTTCATCTCCTGCGCCCGGAAGGCCCCCGTCTTCCGCCGCGCCCCGGTCGTCCTCATCTCGATCGACACGCTACGGGCTGATCATCTGCCCGTCTACGGCTACCATGCCGTCGAGACGCCCGCGCTCGACGCGCTCGCGCGCGACGCGGCCGTCTTCGACAACGCCGTCTCGCACGTTCCCTTGACGCTTCCCTCCCACGTCTCGCTCTTCACGGGACTGCTTCCCTTCCAGCACGGCGTGCGGGACAACATCGGGTACCGTCTGGAGAAGGCGCATTCGACGCTCGCCACGTATCTGCGCGGGCGCGGCTACGCGACCGCCGGAGCGGTATCGGCCTTCGTGCTCTCCCGCTCGACGGGGGTCGCGGAGGGGTTCGACTTCTACGACGACGCGATCGAGAGCCGCGACGTCTCCGAGCCGCTCGGCCGCGTGCAGCGCTCGGGGAGCCAGACGGAGAAGCTGCTGGAGGAGTGGATCGCCGCGCGGAAATCAGTCGCTCCCTTCTTCGCATTCCTGCACCTCTACGAGCCGCACACGCCCTACGAGCCCCCCGAGCCGTTCCGGACACGCTATGCGACGCATCCCTACGACGGTGAGATCGCGGCCGCCGACGCAATCGTCGGTCGCTTCCTCCAATTCTTGAAAAACCGGAGACTCTACGACCCGTCGCTCATCGTCTTCCTCTCCGACCACGGGGAAGGCCTGGGCGAACACGGCGAGGACGAGCACGGCGTGCTCCTCTATCGGGAAGAGATCCGCGTCCCCCTCTTTGTGAAGCTCCCCGGCTCGCGCTTCGGTGGCCGGCGCGTCGCCGACCCCACCGGGATCGTGGACGTTTTCCCGACCGTCGCTTCGGTGCTCGGGGAGCCTCCCCCGGAGGGCCTTCCCGGCCGGTCGCTTCTCGCTCCCCAGGCGGCGAAGGGGGCGCCGCGCCGAATCTACAGCGAGACCCTCTATCCGCGTTACCACTTCGGGTGGAGCGATCTGGCCGCGCTGACCGACGACCGCTATCAATACATCGAGGCACCGGGGCCGGAGCTCTACGACTGGCGCGCCGACCCGGGAGAGAAGAGCAACCTCGCGCCGCCATTGCCTCCGCCTCTCCGCTCGATGCGCGTGGAGCTGCAGGCCATGAACCGCCCACTCCAGCCGCCCGGCGCGTCGGACCCGGAGATGGTCAAGAAGCTCGCGTCGTTGGGCTACATCGGTGCGGCGGCGCCGGCCACGGGCCGCAAGGACCTGCCCGACCCGAAGGACCGGATCGGCGCGATCGACCGGTTGAAGGAGGCGAGCCGCTTGGTCTCCGAGCACCGGGACGACGAGGCGGTCGCGCTGCTCGCGGCGCTCGCGCGGGAAAACCCGCTGATGCTCGACGTGTGGGAGACGCTCGCCCGGATCCTGCGACGCGCAGGCCGCACGCGGGAGGCGCTCGCGGCATTGGAAAGCGCCGACCGGCTCTCTCCTGGCACGCCACCGATCTTGATCGGTCTGGCCGACATACAACGCGAGCTCGGCGAGTACACGCGCGCGCGGCAGCTGGTCCTCGCGGCGCAGGCAACGGGCGCTACGGGAGTCGAAGAGGAGCTCGCGTCGATCGCGCTCGCCCAAGGAGATCTCGCGACCGCGCGCCAGCAGGCGGAGGCTGCTCTGGCCAAGCGGCCCTCCGCCCGGGGACCCCTGCTGCTGCTCGCGCTCGTCAGCGAGCGCCGCGGCGACTTTTCGCTCGCGCTCTCCTTCTGCGATCGGGCGCTCGAGATCGGTCGAACCCGCGGCGACGGCTCGCTCGTGAACTTGCAGTCGACGCGCGGCGACATCCTCGCGCGCCTCGGGCGCGAGATCGAGGCGGAGGAGGCTTTCCGCGCCGAGATCCGCGACTTCCCCGAAAACCTCGATGCCTGGTCGCGGCTTGCGCTCGTTTACGCGAGCTCGGGCCGCCGCGAGGAGTTCGAGCGGCTGCTTTCGGAGATCACGTCGCGGCTGCCGACATCTCGCGGCTTCGAGGCTGCGGCACGCGTTTGCGAGATCGCCGGGGATCGCGCCGGCGCGCAGAAGTGGCGCCTGCGGGCCGCCGAGAAACGCGCGGCGATCAGCCGTTCCACGTCGTCATAGCTCTTGTTGGCCATGCGCGTCTGGGGCTCGATCCGGGCCGCTACGCTCTTGCGGTCAACATCGCCGGGGAGGTCGGAAAGGCTCTTTCCGAGGGCCGCTCGGGCTTCGACGTGCAGTGACCTAGCCCGCTGTTCCAGGGATAGTTGCTACCGCCTCGAGGACCAAAAATCCAATGTTTTGGAGAATCGTTCCGATCTCTGGATATCGACGCCCTTGCCGATTTGGCCTCCATAAACCGCTATATACATAACTCATTCGTAGACTGTGACTTAACTCATATTGTCTGCAACGCAAAAAACGTCTGTCAGGTGGAACGGCTTTCGCTTATGCGGATAGCAAGTCGAACATGAAAAAGACTACTCATCGACCGGTCTCTGACGAAAGGAGAAGGGAAGAAGTTCGCCTCAAAACAGTCGTCCCGGTCCCGGTTTCGTTAACCGTCCCACAGGGACACTTTCAACGAGGGAGGATGATGTCCATGCGAAATCGCACCTCGAGGAACGCGCTAGCCATCGCCGTTATCGGCCTGGCGCTCCTCGCCTTCAGCGGCGCGCTCGTAGCGCAGCAGCTGACAGGCAACATTTTCGGGAACGTGACAGACGAGCAGGGGGGCAGGCTCCCCGGCGTCACGGTCACACTTTCAGGGATCGGCGCCCCCAAGACGGAAACGACGGATGCCCGCGGGGAGTATCGTTTCTTGAACCTTTCCCCGGGGAACTACACCCTCAGCTACGAGCTTCAGGGTTTCTCGAAGGTGACCAAGTCCGATGTGCAGGTGGCCGTCGGTAAGAACACCGAGACTTCTGCGGCGCTCAAGCTGTCCAGTGTCGAGGCAAACGTGACCGTGCGCGGCGAAGCGGCGATTCTGGATCCGCGCAAGGTGACGACGGGAGCCGTCGTCTCGCAGGTCGAGCTGAAGGAGATTCCGTCGGCGCGCGACCCGTGGGTCGTGCTGCAGACGGTTCCGGGCGTCCTGACGGACCGCCTGAATATCGGCGGCGACCAGAGCGGCCAGCAGTCCGCCTATACAGGGAAGGGCTCGATGGGGTTCAACAACGTCTGGAACCTGGACGGCGTGAACATCACGGACATGGCGGCGACGGGTTCCACGGGCACGTACTACGACTTTGATTCGTTCGAAGAGATCAACGCGACGACGGGCGGCGCGGACATCACGCAGATGACGCCCGGCGTGCAGTTGAACCTGGTGACCAAGCGTGGCACCAACGACATCCACGGCTCGGCGCGGGTGTTCCGGACCCCGGAGCAGTGGCAGTCCCAGAACACTTCAGAGGAGCTCAAGGCGCAGGCTCCGCCGAACAACACGGGCACGAAAATCTCGGAGGTCCAGGACTACGGGGCTGAGGTTGGCGGTCCGATCTGGAGAGATCACGTCTGGGCGTGGGGCGCTTACGGGCGCAACCAGGTGGACTTGATTCAGATCGGCGGCGTGTCGGACAAGACGACACTGATCGACGTGAACGCCAAGATCAACACCCAGCCGCTGGAATCGACGGCGGTGACGTTCAGCTATACGCAGGGCGAGAAGGACAAGTTCGGAAGAAACGCCGGCGTGACGCGTCCCCAACCCGCCTCCTGGGATCAGGGGGGATTCAACGGCGACCCGTCGGCTCTCTCCAAGGTTGAGGTCTCGCAGGTCTTTTCCTCGTCTGTGTTCGCGACGGCCAACTACTCTTATTTCCGGGGCGGCTTCCAGCTCATCCCGGAGGGTTCGCCGATTGGAACGGGTCTCACGGTCAACAATACGTACCAGGATACCGGCGGCGTCTGGCACAACAGCTACTACGCCGCGCTGATCCAGCGGCCGCTGCACAACGTCGGCGGAAACGGGTCTTTCTTCTTCAACACCGGTTCGGTAGGAAACGAGCTGAAGTTCGGGTTCTCCTATCGGACGGGTAAGGCGAACACGGTGACGACCTGGCCCGGAGAGGGCAACTACGTGATCCAGACCGGAGGGGCGCAGAATCTCGGCGTGTTCACCCGGCAGGCGCTCGGGAAAGAGGCCGCGCAGTGGTACAACGGCTACGTCGGCGACGTGATCACGGCCGGCAATCTGACGGTCAACGTCGGCGTGCGCTACGACGTGCAGGAGGGGCACAACTCCGGTGCCTCGGTTCCCGCCAACCCGGTCATTCCAGACATCCTCCCGGCGCTGACGACAGCGGACGGGAACACCGAGATCAAGTGGAAGGACTGGCAGCCGCGAGTCGGTTTGACCTACGCACTCGGAACGGCCAGGAAGTTTCTTCTGAAGGCGAGCTACGCGCGCTTCGCCGACCAGCTCGGATTGAGCCCCATCGCATCGGACAACCCTGCTGCTCTTGCGGGGATCTACTACTACGTCAACAACCCGGGCGGCGTCCCGTTGACGCGCAGCCAGATCGATTTTGCTAAGGGCAACCAGGGCTTCTACGGCTTTGATCCGGCCAATCCGACATCCGCACACTCCCCGAACATCATCGCTCCGGGCTTCAACGCGGGGAAGACCGACGAAGCCATTATTGGTTTCGACATGGAGGTTCTGCCGGAGTTCGTTGTCGGCGCGGCCTATAGCTACCGCAAGTACACCGACCCCGCCGCGACGAGAACCGTTTCGCAGGGCGGATTTATGACGGGTCTGACCACCGCCGATTGGACTTTCCAGAAGACGGTGACCGTCAAGGGAGTTGACGGGGTGCTCTACAGCGTTCCGGTCAACGCCCTGACGGGAAAGCCTCGTCCGGGAGGCACCACATTACAGAACCGGCCGGACTTCAATACGACCTACAACGGGGTCGAGCTGACGTTCCAGAAGCGCCTCTCCAGAAAGTGGATGGTTCGCGGCGACTTCGGCTATCAGGACTGGAAGCAGAGTGCTCCCATCACCTCGTGCCAGAACCCGAACAACATCTTGAACGGGACATTCGGCGGCAGCTGCCCCGGCGACACCATCATGGTTGCGCCGTCGGGCACAGGCAGCGGAGCCTTCGGGAATGTCTTCGTCAACTCCAGGTGGAACTTCAACGTCAACGGCCTCTACCAGCTGCCGTGGGGCTTCAACGTCGCCGGCAACTTCTACGGACGCGAGGGTTATCCGAGGTTGGCGTGGATCACAGTCAACGCGCAGGACGGGATCGGCACACAAAACCTTCTCGCGACCGGGCTCGATAGCAAGCGGTATAACAACGTCTACAATTTCGACTTCAGGCTCGAGAAGGTCCTCGACGTCAAGCCGCTCCAGGTCAGCCTCTCGGCCGACATCTTCAACCTGTTCAATGACGGTACGGTGCTCCAGCGGCTGGGCAAGATCAACAGCGGCACCATCAACAGCAAGACCTACGACCCGACCAAGCCCCCACCCACGGGCACCGCGACTTACAACACGATCAGCCAGGTCCAGAGTCCCAGGGTCGTGCGAGCCGGCGTTCGCGTCTCCTTCTAGTTTCGGAATAAACTCTCACCCCGGCGGGCTATGGCCCGTCGGGGTTTTTCTTTTTTAGGAGGAGCACCATGCGTTCTCTCCGACGTTCGGGACTCATTCTTCTGGCCCTGGCGTGCGCGTGGGCCTCGCCGCTCCAGGGTCAGGACTGGCGCGGAACAGGCCGAGTCGACGGTTGGGTCAAGGATCAGAACGGCCAGCCGATCGCCGACGCCACGCTCCAACTGAGCCGGGAGAAGGGGAGCGGACCTTCGGCCAAGACGAACAAGAAGGGCTATTGGGCCGTCCTGGGCTTAGTCGGCGGTCCCTGGAACGTGGATATCACCGCCCCGGGCTATGCCCCTCGCAAAATCACGGTGAACATCTCGGAGGCGAATCGCATCCCCCCGATGGAGATCAAGCTCGAGCCGTCCGCGGCGCCGGTCGCGCAGGCTCCCGGTCAGAAGGACGTCGCCGCCGAAGTGACCGCGGCGGTCAACCAGGGCAATAAGCTCCTCGGTGAAAAGAAGTTCGCGGAAGCCCGGGCGGAGTATGAGAAAGCCCTTGCGGTCGTGCCGGACAACGCCGCTCTTTGGAAGGGAATCGCCCAGACCTACCACGGAGAGGGGAACAAGGCGAAGACCGAGGAATCGCTGCGAAAGGTGGTGCAGCTCGACCCGTCGGACGCCGACTCGCAAATCCTGCTGGCCGACGCCCTCATCGACCAGGGCAAAGTGGACGAGGGGAAAGCCGTGCTCGACGGTCTTGCGGCCGGGGCCGTCAAGGATCCCGCCGTCTACTCGAACCTGGCCATTCTCTTCATGAACAAGAAGAGGCCGGAAGAAGCGCGCGAGTACATGACCAAGGCGATCGCGATCGATGCGAACGTTGCCGAGAGCTACTACTACCGGGGTCTGGCCAACATCCAGGCAAAGAAGAACGCCGAGGCGAAGGCCGATTTCCAGAAGTACCTGGAACTGGCTCCCAACGGTCCGGAGGCGAAGGAAGTCAAGGAGATGCTCCAAGCCCTGAAATGAGGCTCTCCCACAGCGGGCGGCAGAGCGGACGCAGGCTCGGGCTCGTTCTCGCGCTCGCCGCTCTGGCCGCGGGAGCCGGCTCCATCCTTCTGAGCCGGCGAGTCCTGCCCGAGCGAGGGACCGCGCCAGGTAAGGGTTCGAGCTCGGCGCAGCCGCTCGACGTCGTCCTCATCACGATCGACACCCTTCGAGCCGACGCTCTGGGATTCTACGGCAATCGGAAAGTGGAGACGCCCAATCTCGACTCTCTGGCTCGCGAGGCGCTCGTCTTCGATTTCGCCCACGCCTCCAACGTCATCACGCTGGCGTCCCACGCCAACATCCTGACGGGCCTCTACCCCTATCAAAACGGCGTACGGGAGAATTCCGGGTTCCACCTCGATCCTCGTTTCCCGACGCTCGCGACGCTCCTCTCGGAGCGGGGCTACGCGACGGCAGCGGTCGTAGCCGCCTTTCCGCTCGACTCGCGCTTCGGTTTGAATCGCGGCTTCGATCTCTACGATGACAGATATCCTCCGGTCAACGCTCGCTACGATTTCGAGTTGCAGGAGCGGCCCGGGACCGAGGTCGTGGATTTGGGCCGCCGGTGGTTCGAGAAGGCGCGGGGGAAAAAGCGATTCCTCTGGGTCCACCTGTACGAACCGCACGCACCCTACCGCCCCCCCGCCCCCTTCGCGCAACGCTATGCGAGCGATCCCTATCTCGGGGAGGTCTCCGCGGCGGATGCGGCGCTGGAGCCGTTCCTGCGCTTGATCCGCGAACAGGGGAAAGGTAGGACGTTGGTGATCATGACCGGAGACCACGGGGAAGCCCTGGGCGACCACGGCGAGTTGACCCATGGACTCTTCGCTTACGAAGCCACTCTGCGGATTCCGCTCCTGCTCTGGTGCCCGGGCCGCGTCGACCCGGGACGGACGGCACGGCCGGCTCGTCATGTGGACATCCTTCCGACCGTGCTCGATCTCGTCGGGGTGCCACTTCCCGCCGAGTTGCCCGGTCATTCGCTCCTGTCTCCTGCCTCCTCCGACAAAGGAGATTTCCTGTACTTCGAATCGCTGTCTGCCTCTTTGAATCGCGGCTGGGCCCCTCTGACCGGAGTGATCGCCGGAGGATTCAAGTACGTGGATCTGCCGATTCCAGAGCTCTACGACTTGAAGAACGATCCGGAAGAGAAGCGGAATCTCGCCGGCGATCGACTGGATCTTCTTCGGAAGCTCAAGAGTCGACTCCCGGTGTCTGCCGCGGCTGCAGCGCCTCGATCCACGAGCGGCGAAGAGGCTCGGCGCCTGCTCGCGTTGGGCTACCTGTCCGGATCCGCAAGCCACCATGGACCCTACACGGTCGGCGACGATCCGAAGACCTTGATCGCGATCGATGCGAAGATCCATCGGGTCGTTGACCTGTTTCAGCGGGGAGAGACCGCACAGGCGACTGCCCTCGCGCGCGAGATCCTCAAGGAACGTCCGACGATGTCGGAAGGATACGATTTCGTAGCGTATCTTCTGCAGGTCGAAGGCCGAAACCTCGAGGCGGCAGCCGTGCTTCAGGCGGCCGTTGAAAAGGGTCTCGCTTCGGAGCCGATGCGAGTACGCCTGGCCCTGGTTCTCTGCGAAGCGGGGAGGCCCGGCGATGGCCTGGAGATCCTGAAACCCATCGCCGACAGCGAGGATCCCGATACGCAGAACACGATCGGCATTGCGCTGACCGATACGGGACGCGCCGCGCAGGCGCTCGAAGTCTTCCAAAAGGTCTTACAGAAATATCCCGACAACGCCGTCACCCTTCAGAACTTGGGGATCACGCTGCTAAAGACTAAAAACCCTGCGGCGGCGCTGGATCGGTTCAATCGAGCGTTGGCTATCAACGAGAAGCTTCCTCGCGCGCTGAACGCCAAGGGCGTCGCTCAAGTGGAGCTGGGGGATCCCTCTGGAGCGATCGTTTCCTGGAGCCGGGCGGCCGAGCTCGACCCGCGGCAATACGATGCTTTGTTCAACCTGGGGCTAGTCGCGGGCAAGCAGGGGAAAGTCGCTGTCGCGCGCGACGCCCTGCGGCGGTTCGTCGCGACGGCACCGCCGAGCCTCTACTCGCGCGATCTGCAGCAAGCCCGCCGGATGCTCCAGGGAATGGGAGGCGTTTGAGATCGGCGGCTCGGGGACTGCTGCTCGCGGGGGTTCTTTCATCGGTGGCGTGCGGCCGCGGCGACCGCTTTCCGCAACGCAACGCTCCCGTGATTCTGATCTGCGTGGACACGGTACGGGCGGATCATCTTCCCGCCTACGGTTACCGGGACGTCGCGACGCCGAACCTCGATCGGCTGCGGAGAGACTCCATCCTTTTCCGCAACGCCTACGCCCATGTTCCGCTGACGCTTGCGTCGCACGCAACTCTGTTTACCGGATTGCTTCCGCCGCAGAACGGGATCCGCGACAACCTGGGTTTCGTGCTGCGACCCGGGATTCCGACGCTCGCGTCCCTGCTGCGCGACGCGCATTACGCGACGGGAGGCGCCGTCTCTGCGGAGGTCCTCGGCCGCATTTCCGGCATCGATCGTGGGTTCGACTTCTGGGACGACGCGGTGGCGCAAGGCAACCGATTCGAGCGGGAGGGGGATCGGACGGCCGCAGCGCTGCTGAAGTGGCTCGACGGGCAGCGCGATCGGCCCGTTTTCGCCTTCCTGCATCTGTTCGAGCCGCACGCCCCGTACGAGCCGCCGGAGCCCTACCGCAGCCGTTACAAGCTCGCCTACGATGGCGAGATCGCCCGGGCCGATGAGATCGTCGGATCCTTTCTCGACCAGCTCCGAGTCTGGGGACTCTACGATCGAGCCCTCATTCTGTTTCTGTCGGACCACGGTGAAGGGCTCGGCGAGCACGGCGAGCGCGAACATGGAGTCCTTCTGTACCGGGAGGCAATCCACGTTCCTCTGTTCGTGAAGCTTCCGGGCAAACGCCGTGCCGGCGAAGCCGTCGACGATCCGGTTGCGCTGACGGACGTCTTGCCGACCGTGGCCAGGCTCGTCGGCCTCGTCCCGCCCGCGGGCGTCGCGGGCCGAGATCTCTTATCGCCTCCGAGCCGCGGCCGCCGCATCTACAGCGAGACTCTCTACCCGAGACTTCGTCTCGGCTGGAGCGATCTCGCTTCGCTGATCGACGCACACGATCACTACATCGAGGCTCCACGGCCGGAGCTCTACGACATCGTTTCCGATCCCGGGGAGAAGCACGATCTGGCCGCGTCCGTGCCGCCCGCGCTGCGGACCATGCGGCTCGAGCTCGGGCGTCTGTCCCGACCGTTCGAGCTTCCGCGGGAGATGGGTTCGGAACAGGCCCACAAGCTGGCGTCCCTCGGCTATCTCACCGTCACCTCGCCCGACGCTTCGCGCCGCGCTCTTCCGGACCCAAAGGATCAGATCGAGCTGCTGGACGCCTATCACCGTTTTCAGGAGCTCATTGCTCGCAAGGACGACAAAGAACTCATTGCCGCCTGCCGCGAGTTTCTGGCTCGCGTGCCGGTCGCTCTGGACATCTGGCGCGTCCTCGCGGACGCTCTGGAGCGCCAGGGGCAGCGCGCCGAGGCGATCGCCACACTGGAGAAAGGACTGCGCGCCTCCTCCGAGAACACGGCGACGCTTCTCCGCGATCTGGCGGTCGAGCGCCTCGTGGTCCTGCTCGCTCGGGCGGGACGCAACGAAGAAGTCCTGAGGATCGCGGAGGCGGGAATCAACTCGACCGACCCGGAAGCATTGAACGCCATTGGCGCCGCTGAAGGCAAAGCCGGCCGGCTGGAGGAGGCGCGGAGCACGTTCCAGAAAGTCTTGAGTCTGGACAGCGACAACGCGCTGGCTCACTTCAACCTGGGGACCGCCCTCATGGACGCGGGAGATTTGAAAGCGGCGCGCGAGCACTTCGAACGATCCGTACGCAGCGATCCGAAATACGCGTCCGCCTGGACCGCGTTGGGCCAGACGCGGGCAGGCCTTGGGGACGAAGACGCGGCGATGGAATGTTGGAAGAGAGCAGTGGAGTTGGACGGTGCGCAATATGGCGCGCTGTACAACCTGGCGATCGCGCAGGGTCGGCGAGGCCAGCTCGATGCCGCGCGACAATCGTTGCAACGCTTCGTGGCGAACGCCCCGCCGGCGTTTTTCGCGAAGGATCTGGTCGAAGCACGCCGGCTGCTGAGGTCGCTGGGTAGAACGTGATCTCGCGCCGGCGGAATGCTCGATGTCGCCAGCGGGCCCTCTGGTTCCTGTTCGGCCTCGCTCTCGTGGCAGGCTGTCGCCGAAACAGCAGCCTGGTTTTCCCTTCCGCGCCGGTGATCCTGATCTCGGTCGATACGTTGCGCGCGGACCATCTACCGGCATACGGCTATCGTGGCGTGGAGACGCCTCACATCGATGCCCTCCGAAAAGACTCAATTCTGTTCGCGAATGCGTACACGCATGTTCCGCTGACGCTCCCTTCGCATGTCTCGCTGTTTACGGGACTCCTGCCTCCCCAGAACGGCGTGCGCGACAACATCGGCTACGTGCTCGATTCTCGACCGGAGACACTGGCCTCTTATCTGAAACGCGCCGGTTATGAGACAGGAGGAGCCGTCTCGTGCATCGTTCTGAGCCGCAACACGGGCCTCCACCGGGGTTTCGACTTTTACGACGATGCTGTCGAGCCGACGGAGACGAACCAATCTCTGAGCCGCGTCCAACGCGATGGCGGGGAGACAGAGGCCCGGTTGAGTGGATGGATCCAGGGACGGGCGGCGAAGAAGATCTTCGCGTTCCTGCACCTCTATGAGCCCCATACACCCTACGAACCGCCCGAGCCGTATCGCAGCCGTTACGCGCTCGCCTACGACGGAGAGATCGCGCGAGCCGACGAGATCGTCGGCCACTTCGTGACGGCTCTCAAAGAAAAGGGCCTCTATGAAGGGTCGATCCTTCTCTTTCTGTCGGATCACGGGGAGGGCTTGAACGACCATGGGGAGGAAGAGCACGGCGTTCTCCTCTACCGCGAAGCGATTCGCGTTCCCCTCTTTTTGAAACTGCCGCGCTCGAGCCGCGGCGGCGAGACGGTTTCGGCGCCGGTCGCCCTGACGGATGTCTTCCCGACGATCGCGAAACTGCTCGGACTCGAGCCGCCGGCCGGGCTTTCCGGCGTTGCCTTGACCGCCTCTCCCGGCGGGAACGTCCCCTCGCGTCGTATCTACAGCGAAACTCTGTATCCGCGTCTCCATCTGGGTTGGAGCGACCTCGCCTCGCTGGTGGACGATCACTACCACTACATCGAAGCGCCCCGCTCCGAGCTCTACGACGAGATCGCCGATCCGAGCGAGAAAAAGGACCTGTCGCCGGGTCTTCCGGCCGCTTTTCGGTCGATGAGAGCGGATCTCGCCCGGTTGCCCCGTCCGATGCAAGCTCCCGGCCTGGGGGACCCGGAGCAGGTCAAGAAGCTCGCGGCGCTCGGGTACCTGAGCGCGACCGCTTCGGAGCCTTCAGGAAAGGTCCTGCCCGATCCGAAGGACCGGATCGGAGTCCTGGAACAGCTCAAGACGGGATTCGGAAATCTTCAGGCGCATCGGTACAAGGAAGCCGCAGCGATATTCCAGAAGCTTCTCGCAACGGACCCTGGCATGACGGACGTCTGGCAGATGCTCGCGACCGCCGACACGAAGCTGGGCAAGGACAAGGAAGCGCTCGAGGCCTTAGAGAAGGCGATCCGGCTTTCTCCTGGAAACCCTCAGGTGTTGCTCGCGCTCGCGGAGTTCTATCTGGAGACGGGTCGATACGAGGAGGCCCGGAAACACTTTCTTCTCGCCCGGGATGTCGGCGCCTCGAACGCTCACGAGAACCTGGCCCGAATTGCCCTGGAACAGAAGGATTTCCAGACGGCCCAGAGCGAGGCGGAAGCGGCTCTGCGCGAATACCCCGATCGCCGGGTCCTTCATGTGATTCTGGGTCGGGTCAAGAGAGAACGCGGCGATCTGGCGGGAGCGCTCGCAGAGCTCGAGATGGCACGGCGCGCCTCCCCGAACCAGAAGGAGACCGCTCTCGCGGGTCTGAACTCCCTTCGCGGCGACATCCTCGCTCGGATGGGGCGCGAAGCGGAGGCGGAGGCTGCCTTTCAGGAGGAAATCCAGAATTTTCCCGCGTCTGCTTCCCCACGGACAGGCCTTGCCCTGCTCTATGCGAGTCAGGGAAAGGAAGCGGAGACACGGCGCGCGCTCGAGACGCTGGCGAATCTGAAGACCCCAACCGCTCTCTTCGCGGCGGCGCGCACTTACGAGATTCTCGGAGACCGCGACCGAGCGAACCGCATCCGGCAGGAAATTCGCCGCGATTTCCCAACAGCTCGGGAGCGAAAGAACGAGTCGGGATGATCAGGCCGGCCCCACGCTGGGCGCTCCTGTCGCTCCTGTCGCTCCTTTCGCTCCTGGCTGGCGGTGCCTGCCGGGGCAATCGGCCTCCGTCGTCGCACTTCCAGGGTCCTCGAGACATCGTTCTGATCACCGTCGATACGCTGCGCGCCGACGCGCTCGGATTCACCGGCAATGGCCGAGTGCGGACGCCCAACATCGATCGGTTGGCGGCGGAGGGGCTGGTGTTCACGAACGCTCACGCCCACAACGTGATGACTCTTCCTTCGCACGCCAACATCCTCACCGGGCTCTATCCTTACCAGCACGGCGTACGGGACAACGAGGGCTTCCGTCTCGATCCGGGCATCCCGACGCTCGCGACTCTGCTGAAAGCGCGCGGGTACGCGACCGCTGCGGTCATCGGTGCTTTCCCGCTCGACGCCCGCTTCGGGCTGGCCCGCGGGTTCGACCTCTACGATGAGAAATACCCGCAGGGGGCGAACGATTACGATTTTTCGATTTCCGAACGGCCCGCTCATGAAGTGGTCGCCATAGCTCGCCCCTGGTACGCGCAGAATGCCGGCCATCCGCGCTTTCTCTGGGTTCACCTCTACGACTGTCACGCACCCCACGTTCCGCCGCCGGCGTTGGCGCAGGAGTACGCGGACCGGCCGTACCTCGGGGAAGTGGCCGGGGTGGATCAGGCTCTCGGCCCGCTGTTGGAAGATCTCCGAGGCTCCGGGCGGCAGCCGCTCCTGCTGCTGACTTCCGATCACGGCGAGGCGCTCGGCGATCATGGCGAGGCGACACACGGTCTCTTCGCCTACGAGGCAACACTTCACATTCCAATGATTCTCTGGAGTCCCGGCCTGGTGCGTCCGGGCGTGGACGGCGCCCTCGCCCGCCACGTCGACATTCTTCCGACGATCCTCGAGGCCCTGTCTCTT